>JBBKVQ010000259.1:0-7677 GCA_037968515.1 Bradymonadaceae bacterium | reverse complement strand
TTTGCAGTTCCGCCTTCGTAGCGATGCGTGACCGAGAAGCGCTCGTCGAACGAGATGTTGGACTTCGCACCGCCAGCGCACTCAAAGAATACAGGCTGACCGATCGAGATATCGTAGCTTCCACCCGATGGTGTGGCGACAACACGGCGGTACATATGGCCAAGTGACTTGCCGCCTGGACCAGCGAAGCGACTGACGACCATCTTGCCCGAGGGCGAAAGGACCGAGTCACCTTCGTACGGCGAGTTGACGATAACGGCTTCTTTCTGAGTCCATTTCGATCCGTCGAATACGAGCGGCGAGAACTTCATGGTTGAAGTGTCCGAGAACGGCGCAGATGGGTCCGAGTTTCCGTTACCCGAGTCGCTTGTGAACTGGCTGTTGATGACGAAGTAATCGCCACCGTCGGTGCTCACAGCGACGTGCTGGTAGAGGTTGATGCCTTCTGCGTAGTTGCAGCCGTCTTCGGTGAAGTCGATGCCGTCTGCGATCGCGTCTTCACGTGTAAGGACCGACTGGCCACAAAGGCCGGCGCCGCCACCTTGCATGATGAAGCCGAGGTTATTCGGGAAGAAGCCTGGGTCATATGAACCCTTCACGCCGATGTCCTTGCCAGTAATCATGTCAGTAATGGTCGCGCCAAAGCCCGACAGGTCGCTACCGCGTCCACCGTTGCCGATGAATCGACCGTCAGCCGACGAACGCATCCAGAAGCTTGTGTCGAATCCGAGGTCACGAACGACCACGATGCGTGTGCCGTCGGTAGGTGCGAGGTAGTCGGTCTGATCTTTTCCGACAAAACAGCCCAGTGGATCTTCAGCAGGGCAACCAAACATGTTGATGCCTGCTTCGGTGTTTCGTGCGCCCCAGCCGTCGAACGCCATGTTCTCGATATGTGTGGCAAGCCATGGTGAATTGGTCGGCACGTTGTAACGCGACACGACTTCTTCGCAGGTCGAGGGTGGTGGCACTTCGAATACAAGGTCCTTCATGTGGGCTGCGTTTTCTTGAACGAACCATTTCTGGATGGTCGCGAACTCGATAGCCGACATTGGAGGATGGCTTCCCTTCGGCATGCTCACACGCTGAAGGAATGAGCCGTATTGAATGCCCCAATCGGCGCCGTAGGCTTTTTGGAACAATTTCTGGAAGTACGGGAACTGCGCCCCTGCTGCCAGAACGCCGATCTTGGCCGCCGCAAACACCGACTTGTCGTCGCCCTTTCGCATGTGATTTACGATACGAAGTGCTTCGGCCTGCTCGAGTTCATCTGGGTTGGCGAACATGTCCAAGCCAGCTGCAACAGCTTCTTTGGTACGTGTGTTCCACTCGGTGAAACCTTGTTTCGACACAGCGTGGCACTCAGCACAACGACGTGTGGCTTCGATGCGCTCGCCGTCGATTTCCATGGGTGCGCCAAGGATGGTGAGCGCTGCTTTTGCGAGTTCTTCGCCGGTTTCTTCGATCACAGGCAGTTCTGTGGGGTCGCCTGGCTGCTTGGGCAGTGATTCCCAAAGGCATTGCTCCTGCGTTGGGTTGGCGCCGCAATCTTTGATGAAGTCCATCGCCTTTTTGTAGTCCGAGTCGATCCAGAGGTCTTCGTTGAGCACTTCTTTTGCGTTCGGTGGCATCCAGAAGGTGTACTCAAACTTCTTGTGGGATTCCGAGACAAGGCGTTCCCACGTTCCATCTGAGCCTTCCAAGCGGTCGAGCCATGGAGCCTGACCACAGAACACGCAGCCGCCATCAACGTTGTCACGCGAGCTGAGCGTGCTTGGTGCGGTCCACTGGTCCAAACCGATACGGTGGCAGCTTGTGCAGGCGCTGGCTTCTGGGCTGACAAGGTGTTTCGGCTCTGACCAACCTTGGTCGGCAGCATCGAGCAACTTGTAGGGTCCGTTGTAGCCCTTCACGAAATCAGGATTATTGCCCATTTTGGGGACGATTGGGTTGCCGTTTTCGTCAACCGCGGCGTCGATCCATGGGGTGTGGATGAAGGCGTCTGTGCTGTGGCAGCCTTGGCAGTTGATGCCGGCATTTTGGCCAATTCCGCCTTCGATCTTGCCCCAAAACTCGCTCCACATCTGTGGCGATTTTTCCGAAGTAACGTTGTCAGCTGGGTGAGGAATCTTCATTCCGTCACTGCTGGCTTGAGTGTTTTCGCCGAATGGCAGTTGGTTTTGGAAGAAGCAGGTTTGTCCGGTGAACGGGTTGGTACCGATCATCGCGACGTCGTTGTAGCGCCCAACTGTGGTTTGGGTCTTGCGGCAAAGCAGGACCCAGTGGGTTCCTTGCTCGTTGCGTGCGCTCGCTACGCGTGGCCCGTTTGCGCCACTTCGGGCATCGGGCTCACAGTGGCTGTAGATTGTTTGTGGGTTGTCACACTCAGGCGACATTTTATCGAGCGGTACGCCGTCGAGTGTTGATGGGATCGGTGTGCCGATTTCGGTGCAGTCGACGGTGGCCCAATCGGGCTCGCCGTTTTCGCTAATCCGCGCGCCCCAAAATGGGATTTCGCCCATTTCGTTGATGCACGCTTCTGCGTAGGCCTGATTGGATACGATTTTGACGCCGTCGTCGTTCGCATCAAATTTGCCGTCGCCCTTGCCTGCGACATCGAGTGCCTGCTGGATATCGTAGCGCGCCTGATGTTTGACCACGCCGCCGTCGACGATACACACGTCAACAAAATAGGTTTGAGCGAGACGGAGCTGGTACGACTCTTGGGTCTCAAGAAGCTGTGATTCCGCTGCGGCCGGCACGGTGAACATGGATTCGGTGGCGGCTGGGCCAAAGAAAGTTCGGCTGGCTTTCTTTTCGGCAAGCTGCGGGATAGCCGAAATCATCGTGGCACAATCCAGCGAGTCGCCTTCTGCCAGCGAGCGCACGCGTGAGTGAAGGGCTTCGCCGCCTTTCAGGTCACGTGTCAATTCGACAAGAATCTTGTCAGCGCCGCCGTCGTAGCTCAGCTTTGAGCCCAGAACGACGTTTGAGTTGCCATTGCCCGAATCGTCGCAGGCCACAAAGCCCAACACACAAATTACACCAAATAATTTAAACCGATTCACTCAGCCTCCTCAAGGTTCCGCAAGCGCGGACCGTGCGTTCTAAATATCTAATTCGCTTAAATACTTACATTAATTCATATCTGAAGACCAGTTATCTACAGATGCTCGTGCCCAAAGTCATTGCCATTCGCCGCTTATCTAGCGAAAAAACATCAAAGACTCAAATCCATACATCATTAAGGGCACGCACCTCTTATTTGCGTGATTCGTGCCAAGGTATTCGTAGTTTAGCGGAAGTGGCGCATCATCCCGCAGAGTCTGCACATTCTTGAATATATCCGGTTTCCAGATGGGGTGGGATAAGGCAAGCTGGCAACTCTTGTTGCCATCTAGCCGGAAGATCGTCTTGCCGAATCAGACTCGTCTGACGCCACTCGAATATGGTAAATCAGCGTCATGAAAATCGAGTCATTGCATATCTATCCGATCAAGTCAGCGGCGGCAGTTGATGTCACCTCGGTCGTCTGCGCTGAGCGCGGCTTTGAAGGCGATCGACGGTTCATGATTGTCGACCCAAATGGTCTGTTTTTGACCCAAAGAACAGTCCCGGAACTCGGCCTGATACACGTCGAGTTCACCCAAGACGGACTGGTTTTATCGGCCGATGACCGGGAGACCTGTGTAAGCCTGGCGAATGACCGGGAGACCTTCATGTCGACTGGTACTGCGATGAAGGTCGAGGTTTGGAGTGATTCGGTCGGGGCCGTCCTTGTCGATCCAAGCATCGACGCTTGGATCTCGGGAATCATTGGACAGCCGGCACACTTGGTGAGAATGCCAGAAGAATCGGTCCGCCTGATAAATCCGGAGGTCGGCCGGGTCGAGGTCAGTTTTGCTGATGGCTACCCCTATTTGGTTGCGAACACCGCATCACTCGACGATTTGAACGCTCGAATCGGATCGCAGCAGCCGTCGATTCTGATGGCGGCCTTCCGCCCCAATTTTGTGGTCAGTGGCGCTATCGCTTGGGCCGAAGACACCTGGAAACGCCTGCGAGTGGGCGACGCCGAGTTCGAAGTGGTGTCACCGTGCGAGCGATGCAAAATCACGACACTGGACCCAAGCGATCCTCGCAAAGTCCGTAAAGACCAAGAGCCGCTGCGGACTTTAGCCACCTTTCGACGGAACGGTGACGGGGTGATCTTTGCGTCCAACGCCATCTGTAGACATCCAGGTGTCACGATCAACGTCGGGGACGTCGTCGAGGTTCTGGCGTAGGCACTCAGCCTGCGACGTAGCTTCGAATCGCGGTTTCGGCCCACTCCATTCCTGCCCGAATCATCGCGGCGTCGCGCATATCTTCATGAATCGCGAGCCAAACCGGCATGTCCGGGATCTTTAGATCCAGCGGGACTTCGATCAATTGAGGGAACTTCGACGCTTGGGGTTTTTGCAGGACTCCCAGACCGACTCCAGCCAATACAGCAGCCAGTTGAGCCGGCAACGAATCAGTGCAAAACCCAAACGCGGCTGCCCTAAGGCGAGGGTCGAGGGCAAGCATGCTCGTACCCAAAGGGCCCTGGGGATCAAAGCCAATCAGCGTATGTTCAAGGGCTGTCTCCAAGGTCCGCGGCAACCCATGTTTTTGCCCGTATTCGTGCGAAGCAAACAGACCCAACGGCACATCTGCCACGTGTTTGACGACCAGATCTTCTTGTGTGGGCCGATAGAGCCGAACGGCCAGATCGGCATCACCACGCCGCAAGTCACTCGAGATATTATTAAGCACAAACTCAACGCTGAGACGTGGATGCGCGTCGTATAGGCGCGGCAACGCCGGGACGAGGACCTCGATGCCGATGTATTCGGAGGTCGTCAGTCGTAAGGTCCCGGAGACCTCGCGGGTGGCTCGTGCGACGCGCTCCATGCCATGCATTGCCAACACAACACGTCGAGCAGGCTCGATCAGCGCGCTGCCCTCGGGCGTCATGCGAACGCCCCGAGCATGTCGCACAAAAAGCTGAAAACCAAGTTCATCTTCGAGCTCCGCCATCAGTCGACTGAGCGTGGGCTGCGTCATTTTCAGCCGTTGTGCGGCCTTCATGAACGAACCGACCTCGTGAATCACCACAAGATGTTCGGCGTATTTTGAAAGTAGAGACATCCATATTTAGATAACTGACATTCGATACAAACTCTACTCATGGCTCAGATGAATACGTAAATTTGGCTCATCAACGGACTTAATCCCTAGGAGACGCCATGTTTGCCCCAATACTCGCTGTCACACTCGCCGTCACCCTGGCCACGCCCCAACCCCCATCCAATCCGCTCAGACTTGATATCGAAATCGACCCTATCGCCTTTGCGCTTGATGGGTTTTCGCTGCATGTGGGCATCGGGCAAGGCCGATACCGATTGGACCTTGGCGCGTTTGGACTGACTGTGCCCGAAGCGATTCACGGCCAGAAGGACTTCCAATCATCGTTTGCTGGATACGGGGCAAAATTCGATGTCTTTCTAAATGACGATGGTTGGGGCCCCTTCGCGGGAATCGAGGGCGGCTTCACCAGAATGACCGTTGTCGACATTGAGACATCCCGATCGGCAGATGACTCGGCATTCGGCGGCGGGCTGCGAGCTGGCTGGCGGATACAACTGCCGAAAGACTTCTATCTTTCGCCATGGATCGGGGTTGGCTATCGATTCGGCCAAGACCTGAACGTCGCCGGCAGGACCTACGACAACAACCCAATAACTATCTTCCCAACCGTTCATCTTGGGCGTCGATTTTGATGCTTAAATCTAGGTCGCCCGGACCGGACTGCTCGATAAAGACTTGCTTTTGGAGATTGCGTGTCTAGGTTCCGTGGCGGACTTACCGTGCTCCCTCAACAGGTTGAGCGTGACGCAGTCCAATAAACCGGCAACAAAAGGACGCCATTTTATGAAGAATATCACCACAATTAATCCCGCCACGAAACAAGCGATCAAGACCTACGAATTGATGAAGCCGGACGTCGCTTTCGGAAAGGTCGAGGCTTGCCATAACGCGTTTTTGCAGTGGCGAACGACAACTCACAAGCAGCGCGCGTCGTCCCTTCGAAAGATCGCCACCGCTTTGCGCGAAAATTCTGGGGAGTTGGCATCGTTGATGACGCAGGAAACCGGGAAGCTATTGCAAGACGGCAACACCGAGGTCGAGCTTTGTGCGCAGATCCTCGAATATACCGCCGAACGTGGCCCAACGGAGCTAGCCGACGAACCGCGAAAGCACAGCGGCGGCGAGAAAAAAGGGGTTGTCGCTTACTGTCCTGTGGGCGTGATCTACAGCATCCAGCCTTGGAATTTCCCAGTTTACCAGCCCGTGCGCGTGCTCGCATCCAACCTGATGGCTGGAAACGGCGTGATCCTTAAACACGCCAGTATTTGCACCGGAAGCGGTTTGATGTTGCGGGATATCTTCCTTCAGGCCGGATTACCCAAGGGTCTGTTCGATGTCATCGTGGTGGACCACGACACGTCGGACAAGATCATCGAACACAAGCTCATCCGGGGAGTGACGATGACCGGAAGCGACGTGGCAGGGCGCCATATCGGTCAAGCCGCAGCCAAGAACCTCAAGAAATCTGTGCTGGAACTCGGCTCAAACGACGCCTATTTGGTGCTCGAAGACGCCGACGTAGAACTGGCGGTGAAGATGTGTGTGCAAGGCCGCATCTACAATAATGGCGAAACCTGTGTTTCGGCCAAGCGATTTGTGGTCACCGAAGCCGTCTATGATGCCTTTGTCGGCGCTTTTGTCGAACAGATGAAGGCGATCGTGATGGGCGAGCCGACGTCCGAAGAAACACAGCTCGGTCCAGTTTCGAGCAAAGAACAATTCGACACCTTGTCGGAGCAGGTCACCAAGAGCATCAACGGCGGCGCCAAGCTGCTGTGCGGTGGAGTCCCAAGCGTTGGCGATGGCTATTATTTCCCAGCCACGGTTTTAGCCGATTGCAAACCAGGCACGCCGGCTTATGACGACGAGCTGTTCGGACCGGTGGCATCGATCATCAAGGCGAGCGACGACATGGACGCCATGCGGATCGCCAACGACAGTCGGTACGGCTTGGGCGGCGCCATCTTCAGCCAAGACAAAGACAAGGCGTTCCGACTCGCACACGACCACTTCGACACGGGCATGGTGCGAATCAACTTCTTTGGCACAGCCGACCCCAACATGCCGTTTGGCGGCGTCAAGGATTCGGGGTTTGGGCGTGAGCACGGCGGCTTCGGCATGAAAGAATTCGTCAACACCAAGGCGATCTACCTGCCGTGAACCCGACAGAACTGAACTCATCGAAAAACATTGCTCAAAGAATAAGGAGCCAAAAATGAAAGCAGCGATAATCAAAGAATATGAAGCACCCATCGAAATCGGAACGGTCGATAAACCAGAATTGAAAGACGATTCGGTGCTGGTTGCCGTTCATTGCGCTAGCATCAACCCCATCGACGATATCCTGAGGATGGGGCACATGAAAGACATGATGCCGCTGACCTTTCCTCATGTCATGGGGTACGACGTTTCGGGCGAAGTGGTCGCGGTTGGGAAAGACGTCAAAACCTTCAAAATTGGCGACGCCGTTTTTGCACGACCAAATCAAGAAGATGCGGGCGCCAT
>JBBKVQ010000258.1:0-10430 GCA_037968515.1 Bradymonadaceae bacterium | reverse complement strand
ATTTTGGGCGTTATTTTGTGAGAACCCAGATTCGCCGGTTTCTAGGCTTAAGTCGCCTTTGCAGCCTGGACCCACGATCAGGCCGGCGGCGAGGTAGATAGCCAAAAGATACGGTGTTTTACTCATTCATGCCTCGTTATTTGAAGGCATTATAACACCGCAGAAAAACGTTGTAAGAGGGGTATTTGTCCCTCAGGCGAGGGGTTTTAGCCACACGGCTGCTTCCACCCAGAGGCTGTCGCCGATGACGAGGTTGTTATTGTGATGGGTCCGCAAGTCTTATGGCTCGCATGTATCTGAATAAACGCAAGAATCGCATGCAGGCCATAGGGCCTGCGCACCAAGCGCAGAATCATAGAAACTGATGCGCGGAGAAGGTCTTTCGTGATAGTGTCGCGCCGTACCTTTCCGAGTGTTTGCATGCGTTCTGAACTCCATCGATTGGTCCGGGATTTTAGGAATTACTTGTCGCTTCAGCGCCAAGGATTGACGCTTCCCGGCGCACCACCTGCAAGTCCGGAAGACCGCGAACCTTTTGATGAAAGGCACGCGAAATGGCGCGCAAACAGACGCGAACAAGCGGCAAGTGCCCTCCGAGGGGGACGCCCAGAGCCTGCTCGGCAGAGCGCTTCGGCTCAACCAGCTCCCCGTCCAGAGCCGACTGCTACACAAGCACCTCGGCCGAACCCAGCGCCCACGCCCGCGCCAGCACCACAGCCGACCCCAGCGCCCACACCGACGCCCGGCCGCAGCCCAGCGGAACGAACGGCTCAGATTGATAAACCGTCAGCACCGGCACCTCCGCCAAACACTGGCGGGTCAAAAGAAAAGCTCTGGCTCGAGATCGGCAGCAAACCGAAATCCACGTTTGCGGCACCGGCACCCGAGGCCAGCGATCGTGCCTTTGATCCCGATGACTCGTCGATGTCGAACGGCCAGAAACTCGAGGCTCTGCGGGCGTTTTTGGGTGATTGCCAACGGTGTGGCCTCTGCCAATCACGAACACACCTGGTTTTTGGTCAAGGTAGCCCCAATGCTCGCCTGATGTTCATCGGGGAATCTCCGGGGGTGGCCGAAGATACTGCGGGCCAGCCCATGGTTGGCGATGCAGGCGATCTTTTGAACAAAATGATCGGGGCGATGGGCTTTAAACGCGAAGACGTCTACCTGACCAATGTCGTGAAATGCCGCGCCATCGAGCGCGATCCTTCTGACGAAGAAACCCAGCGGTGTTCGTCGTTTATTCAGCAACAAATTCAGGCGATCCAACCGGCTGTGATCGTTTTGATGGGACGTTTTGCGACCCAAGCCTTGTTGGGCGCGGGCAAAACTCGACCGGGCGATTGGACTAAGTTTGGGGGCATCCCAGTGATGCCGACCTTCCAGCCGGAATTCTTGCTCGAAAATCCCGACGCAAAACGCGACGCGTGGAAAGACCTGCAGGCGGTCATGACTTTTTTGAATGACCCCGAATCCTTAAATTGAGCCAACAAATTTAGCTCTGGATTATTATGAAAACGCTCATATTTTCGCTGGTCTTGGCTGCTGCCACGCTCGGGTGCGATGACTCGGAAGAGCTGACCTGCGAGGTCTTGGCCGCCCCTGATTTCTGTTGGTCGGTCGCCGTCGCAGAAGCTTACGAATGCAACGCCACAGCCACGACAGACGGTCAAATCAGCGCCGACGGAAAAACGTGTGTATTCGATAACGGCGCGACCGCAGGGTTTTCCCCGGCGTTGGATCGCACGCAGGAAATCTTCGATATCGAAACGATCACCGTCACGTTGTCGAATGCCGACGGCGTGTGTGCAAAACTTATCGATAATGGAAACGGTCTGAGCCTCAAGACTGCCTCTGGAACCGTCGATACCGGAGGCAGTATTAATAACTACACGATCGATTGTCCCGACGGCACCACCTACAAATCAGACAAACCTTTCGAGTTGTTATCTTGCGGCGATGGGACGCTTTTTGATTCGAGATTGCCGGGGACGACAAAAGGCGGCGGCGGTAACTTCATCACGTTTGGAATCAGCCCAAAACCTGAGAGTGTCGAGACAGGTTTTGTCGAGTGCAGATACCCGGAGAACTGATGAAGAAATTAATTTTAGGATTTGCCCTGGCATTCGCTGCGACGGGATGTGAATTCACCGAAGAGCTGACCTGCGAGGTGCTTGCCGATCCCAACTTTTGTTGGACCGTGGCGGTCGAGGAAGCCTATGCCTGCACCGCAAATGCACAGAGATACGGGCTCATCAGCCAGAGCGGGCGAGCGTGTTCGTTCGACGATGGCAACACGGCCACATTTACTCCCGCGCTCGACCCGTTGCAGAGCAGCACCGACATCGACGCCATAACGATTGTCGTGACGGACGAATTTGGACAATGCGCAAAATTTGTCGATATGGGGGACTCGTTTATGAGCCTCACGACAGCGTCCGGAACCGTCGATGTCGGCGGCGATCGAAGGGCCTATAAGGTCGAGTGCTCCGATGGCACCACCTACAAAAGTACTTCCCCGATGGACCTTATTTCATGCGGCGACGGAAGCATTCAGGACTCCCGACTTCCTGGCACCTTCAAGTCGGGTGGCGGTGGTTTGATCTCGTTTGGCATCAGCCCAAAGCCTGAAGGAATAGAATATGGGTTCGTGGACTGTGAGTTTGCGGAAACCACGCCATGAATAAGCCGGTTAAGGGTTATCTTGCAGCGGTTTTGGTCGTGGCATCGATCTCTGGCGGAGCATTTTGGGCCCTTCGCACGCCCAGCTCGACTCCACCCGCCACAACGACGGCGTCATCAAACGACTCGCCCGATTGGATCATCGCGGGCGGTGGCGGAACGCCCGACCAAAATCAGATCTCGATCGAAGACGATATCCTGTTGGCGCAGCGGACTTTCCCCGGCGAAGGCGTAACGCTATTTGCTGGCGGGCCCGCTACACAAGGCGTTCAGGTGAGCGCTGCCCGAAAACAGGACCCACTTTTTCAAAAGCTCGGCGACCTTTTTCTGCCGGCAAATCGAGACACAAAATTTCAGGCCGTCCGCGTGGTTTCGGCCAAGTCCGCGACGCGAAAAAACATTCTGGAATATTTAAGTCAGGCGGCGCAGGCCGAAAACGGCGATTTATTATTCTATTTTGCAGGGCATGGAGACATGGGCCCAACGCCTTCGGATAATATCGTCAGCACCTGGGGAAATGACGTGATATCGGTGCGAGACGTCGCAAGCACGTTGGATACGACACAACAACGTCCCGTGAAATTTGCCATGACCTCGTGTTTTTCGGGCGGATTTGCAGATTTTATTTTTGTAGACGGCGAGTCCGAGAAAGGCCTAGCCACACAGCTGCGATGTGGGGTTTTTGCAAGCCCTTGGGACTTGGAAGCAGGCGGCTGTGACCCTGATCCGGTGCGGGGAAACCACGAAGGTTTTGGGATCCATTTTCTGAATGCGTTGTCAGGTGTTGACCGTGACGGAAACAAAATAGCGGTCGATATCAACACTGATGGAGCCGTGTCGTTGCTCGAGGCCTACACGCAGGCCAGGATCGCGTCGAAATCACTCGACGTCCCAACGTCTACGTCTGAGCGATTCCTACGATATAAGCTCGACGGAAGCGCACCCGCGAATGCCGAGCTACTGGAACTGCCGGAAGAAGAACGTGTCATCGCGGAGCTTCTGAAATCGGTCAAAATGAATTCGGTCGAAGAGGTCGCAGATGAATATGCGCTGCTTCGCCTTCAGTATTCTGAACTTCAGGATAAAGCCGAGATTTCAGCCGCCGAAGAAACCACGATTTATCGAGAAGTCGCCGGGCAAATCTTTTCGAAATGGCCGGCACTCTCAGACCCTTGGCATCCCGATTTTCGTGACACTCTGGATAAAAGCAGGGATGAAATACTTGGTTTTCTTGAGCACGACCCAAGCTACAAAAACTACCTGATTATTTCTCAACGAAATATCGAGGCAGCAAACGCCGCCGCGGAAATCCAGGTTCAATCCGCACCTTTGGAACGAATCATTCGAGCTCATGAAACCATGCGATTGGCGGCTCAGCTGAAAGCCAACGACCCCGAATCTTGGAAAATATTCGAAGGTATTCGAGCGTGTGAGGCCGAACCGATTCGTTGACCGTCATCTGCCTTTAGACACGCGTAGTTATCGCAGCTGCTAATTTGCGCATGATGGTCAGCGCCATGGCATCTTTGCTGGTTCGCAGCAAAGGCTCGGTCGTGGTTTCTGAGACAAAAAACGCTTCGTTTTCGTCGGATCCAAACGCGCTGTTTTCGCCGCCAATTTTATTCGCGATTAAAAAATGAGCATTTTTTCGTTCACGTTTGGCGCTGCCTCGCTCGGGCACGTCGTGAGATTCTGCCGCAAAACCGACCACAAGTGGGCCAGACTCGTTTCCAGGACCGTAGGCTAATCCAAGTTCGGCCAAAATATCAGCGGTGCGTTCAAGCTCGATCGTGCCGCCAAATTCGGTTTTTTCGCGCTTATTCACTGTCGGGTTTAATGGCCGCCAATCGGCCACGGCGGCACAACAAATCGCGATATCGGATTCGTGTACAACTTCCATCACCGCATCGTGCATCGACTGGGCGTCGATCACGTCGACTCGGTCCACTCCGATGGGTGTAGGAAGGTCTACCGGTCCTGACACCAAAGTGACTCGAGCCCCCATCAACGACGCTGCTCGGGCAAGCGCAAAACCCATTTTTCCGGTCGATGGATTCGAGATAAACCGCGCTGGATCCATGTGTTCGCGGGTAGGTCCGGCGGTGATCAGCACGTGTTTATCGGACAAAGTCTTTGGCACGCGCACCGAATCCACATGCTGCAAAAGCACCGGCGCATCCGGCAGTCTTCCCGCGCCAACTTCTTTGCAGGCCAGCTCGCCAGAGTCAGGCTCGACAATATGGAATCCGGCTTCGGACAAGGTGCGGATATTTCGGCGGACCAATTTATTCAGATACATCTGAGTGTTCATTGCGGGTGCAACGACGATGGGCGCGTTTGTAGCCAGGATGACGGTCGTCAGCAGGTCGTCGGCCATTCCATGGGCAAGCTTCGCAATGGTGTTGGCGGTGGCTGGCGCAATCAGCACAACATCAGGCCAGCGGGCCAAGTCGATATGCCCGATTTCGCTTTCGTAGGTCGCGTCCCAAAGGTCGACTCCGACCGTGTTTCCGGACACAACTTGCAGGGTCAGCGGCGTGATAAATTCTTGCGCGCTTTTGGTCATCACGACGCGGACTTCGTCGCCACGTTTGATAAACGCGCGAACAATTTCTGCGGCCTTATAGGCTGCGATGCCTCCCGAAACGCCTAGCAAAATTCGCATCATTTACCTCAAGCCGATGTACTTAAATAGCTCGTGCAACATAAACCCAGTTGCGCCCCAAACCAAATGATCCCCGTAATCTAAATAATGAATGGGGAAAATCATTTTGTTCCAGACCTTCTGTTCGACCCGATGAATCCGCCTATTCGACAGGTCGACCAACGGAGCGACAATCAGCTCGTCGATCTCTCCCGGGTTCATGATCAGCGGGGTGTCCGCCGGAAACTCGCCCACATAAACTGTGACCGCGTAACCAGACACCAGCGGCATGCGCATGAGCGCGCCAAAGACGGTGACGTCGGCGGGAGGAATCCCGACCTCTTCCCACGTTTCACGAAGCGCGGTGGTCACCAGATCATTGTCCTCGGGGTCCATTCGGCCACCTGGAAACGAAATCTGCCCGGCATGTTGTCGCAGGTCTTCGGAGCGACGGGTCAGCAGGACCTCGAGGCCATTTGGGCCGGGGCGCAGCGCAATCAGGACGGCGGCCTCGGTCAGATCCATAAACGAGTCGGCCAGACGCGCTTCTTGAAAGTGACGACGAGGCTCAGCGGCCAGGGACCTCAGTCGTTCTCGAATCTGGTCATCGCTCACGCTCATCTCTTGATACGGACCTTGAACACGTTGCGGCCGTCTTCTTCGCCCACAAAGCGAATATCACAGACTTCCAGAGCAAGTTTTCGGATCGGGCCGCGGGCGAGTCGAATATGGGCGAATTCGTCCTCTTCGACACGGATGATGCGGCATCGACCAAGAGCTGGATGATCCAAAACGTCGCCAGGTTCCATCAAACCGTGGTCGTCTTCTTCGTCATCATCGCCGTTGACCGAGTCGGTAAGGCGAGGGGGCTTGCGAACTTTTGGCTTTTCGCGAGCGGGCTTGATTTCTTGGGCCGCCTTGGCGGCATCGCCCCACGACATTTGCTCGGGTTCGTCGGCCTCAGGAGTGGCTGCGGGCGGCGTGTAGGAAGGCGCGGGCCGCACGGTTGCGGGCGGTTCGACTTTACCGAGCTTGGGTTCGGCGATCCTTTCGACCGGCTTGCGTTCACGAACTGGCTTCGGGTCGGTGTTGGTCTGGCGGACCTCGGCTAGCACCAAAACACCGCGATCGAGGCGGCGTTCAGCGACAAGGTCGTCGAAGGCCTCGAGTGTGAACTCGAATTCAACGATCGTTGCTTTGCGGATCTGACCGGCGATCAATTGTGTGCCGCCCGGGCCCTGAACGCTAAGCAGCGCGTCGACTCGGATGGCTGGTTGGTCACCTAGCGACGCCATGTGGGCCGTGAGCTGGATCACATCAAATGGGCCTTTGGCATCAACGCAGGTCACCCATTCGCCGGACTCGTGGTCGCGGCGAACCAGTTCAATATCCTGCAGTGTCCCGAGGCCTCGGAGGGCTCCAGCCTTGATCTGTTGCAGGTCTGCGATGCGAGAAAGCTGGGCAATCAGCTCCTCGCCGCGGTCCATACTTCCCATCAACAAGCGGCTCTGACGTGATTCTTCAAATTGCACGGTATTCCTAGGCTGAAATCGCGCGGAAAATGGCACAAGCCCCCTCACAAAACAAGGCGGAGTGAGCGGTGAGTGGTGAGCGGTGGGCAGTTGTCGACGATACGGTCGCTGTGATTGGTTCGCAGGCCGTTGGCCTTCATTGCGATTTGTTGGAGGAGCCTGGCGCTTAAGGGGTCGATGACGAGGCTGATATTGTGATTGGTCCGCGAGCCCTATGGCTCGCATGGGTTTGAATAATCGCAGGAATCGCATGCAGGCCATAAGGCCTGCGCACCAATCGCAAAATCGCAAGAATCGCATGCAGGCCATAAGGCCTGCGCACCAATCGCAAAATCACAGAAATTGTAAAATCGGCCGAAGCGACAACTTATTGAAAAGTCACACAGCGGTCCAGATAACGGACCCCGTTGGGGCCAATATCGCTGGTGTCGGTTCGATACACAAAACCCGAATCCGCCCCGGATTCGCCTTTCCGGTAAAGGATATCGTAAACCCCTGGCATCAGGCGGGTCGAGTCTCGACGGATCAGAGTCTGCGAGCTCGTCCAGTAGAAGTATGCGATTTGATGCCGAGCACCTGTGTCTTTGGCGACCGCGTACACAATGTGTTCGCCCGAATCCGACGCCATCGCCGGCAACGCAGCACCATTTAGCGTAAGGTCGACTGTGAGCGGTGCGTCCGTAATATCCACCGGGATCGTCCCGCCCGTGAACACCACGTTTGTCGCCAAGATCCGCACCCCGTTTGGCCCAACGTCGGTGGTGTCGGTTCGATACACAAAACCCGAATCCGCACCGGATTCACCTTTGCGGTAAAGGATATCGTAGGTTCCAGGCATCAGGCGGGTCGAATCACGACGGATCAGAGTCTGAGAGCTCGTCCAGTAGAAGTAAGCGATTTGATGCCGAGCACCGGTGTCTTTGGCGACCGCGTACACAATGTGTTCGCCCGAATCCGACGCCATCGCCGGCAACGCAGCACCATTTAGCGTCAGGTCGACTGTGAGCGGCGCGTCCTTAATATCCACCGGGATCGTGCCGCCCGTGAAGACCACGTTTGTCGCCAAGATCCGCACTCCGTTTGGCCCAACGTCGGTGGTGTCGGTTCGATACACAAAACCTGAATCCGCCCCTGATTCGCCTTTCCGGTAAAGGATATCGTAAACCCCTGGCATCAGCCGGGTGGAGTCACGACGGATCAGAGTCTGTGAGCTCGTCCAGTAGAAGTACGCGATTTGATGCCTAGCACCTGTGTCTTTGGCGACCGCGTAGACGATGTGTTCGCCCGAATCCGACGCCGTCGCTGGCAGCGGAGCACCGTTCAACGTTAGGTCGACTGTGAGCGGGGCATCCGTAATATTTGTGGGCCCAAACGGATGGGTGGACGTGCACGTCAAATCCGCACTGCCACAGGCCGAAGTCATCGATCCCGTACAAATTCCAGCTGCGCTGCACACGTCGTTATTGGTGCAGTAGATGCCGTCATTGCACGACGCCCCGGCGGCCAAAGTTGTCAGCGGAAATGAATCCATGGATTCGTTGCAAGCCCCGTACACCTGACACGGCGATGGGTTCGGTGGGGCGCTGGGAACGTTCTGGGTTTTGCACCCTTGGGCGTTGGCACCCGCGCCCGGCGCGCAGATCTCGGTTCCATCACAGTAAAGCCCGTTATCACAAAGGGCGTTCGAAGCGGTGTGGCTCTCGAACCCGTTGGCGCAGGCGTCGACGGTACACGCCACGCCGTCGCTTGGGATATTCGAGTCGTCGTTGGTGAAAACACATCCGGTTGCTGGCACACAAATATCGTCGGTGCAGGCATTATTATCGTTGCATACAAGCGGCGCACCGCCGCTGCACGAGCCAGCCTGGCAGGACTCTCCGGTTAGACAGGCGTTGGTTGAACAGCTTGTCCCGTTCGTGGCCGGAGCATGTTGGCAGACCCCATTTACGCGGGTATCAACGGTGCACGAGTTGTTATCGTCGCAATCGGGGACATAACATTCGGCCACATTATTCGTGACCCGGCAGGCCTGGTTGGTCGCCGCACAAAGATTAGGTGTGCAAGGATCTGTGGTGCAGCCGCCCATCCCATCGGCATGAAATCCGGCCGCACATTCACACACAAAAGCGCCTGCTCCGTTATCCACACACGAGGTTTTATTCGGGGTCAACGTGCACGGATTTGGCAGGCAGACATCCATCGTGCAACCGCCCGCGCCGTCGTCGTGATAGCCCGCGGCAACGTCGCAGGCAGCACAGTTGTCGCCGTCAAATCCACTGTCACAAGCACACAGGATCACGCCTGTGGTGTCCGAACACGAGCCGTTTCCAGAACATGAGTTGGCCCCACAGGTCTGGTCAATCACGCAGGTGCCGCCGTCTTCGTGATAGCCTGGGTCGCAAAGACACACAGCCAAGCCGGTATCCGTGGAACACTGGGTTTGGTTTGGAGCCGTGCAGGGGTTGGGCAGACAGACGTCCATCGTGCAACCGCCCGCGCCGTCGTCATGATACCCCGCAGCGCCGTCACATTGGCCGCAAGACGGCAGTGCCCAACCCACGTCACAGGTGCACGACACGCTGTCGTTCGCCTCGGTGCAGGTGCCGTTTCCGCCGCATGAATCCGGCGTGCAGGTTGTGTCAGGGACACATATTCCAGCTTCGTCGTGGGTGCCGGCGGCGCAGGCACAAATCGCCGCGCCATCTTGAATGCGGCATTCGCGGTCGAGACATTCAATCAACGAACACAAGTCATCGGTGCAGCCGCCGATGCCGTCAGGCCGAAATCCGGCGGCGCAGGCGTCACAAAAATCACCGCTAAACCCAACATCACATGCGCAGACCGGGCCGGTCATCGTGTCGGTGCACGTTCCGCGGCCACTGCAGGTGGCGTCCATGCACAGTGTGTCTGGGACACAATCGCCAGCTTCGACGTGGGTGCCGCCAGCACACACACATCGCGCGTCGCCACTTGCGATCTGACAGATTTCGTTTGTACCGCATGCGATCGCCGCGCAGGGATCTTCGACACAGCTTCGATCGCCGGGGCTGCAACCTGTGTCCGTACCCGCATCAACGTCGTTATTTGTGACGTTATTGGTCGTATTATTCGACACCGTATTATTGACGGTAGAGCCCGTATCATCGCTGCATGCGGCGAAAAGAGAGACGGCAAATAACAGGAAAATAACACGGCGCATGGGCATCCTTCGACGTTCGTTTAAGGACCCCAACCTCGCCGGTTAGCCGCAACACTTCAACTGAAACCACCTGAATATTAGAGATGCGGTGATTGGTCCTCTAGGCGAGTCACAACCCCGACTGCTCACTGCTCACTGCTCACTGAAATGTCACGCAACGGTCCAGATAACGAACGCCATTAGGCCCGATATCAAAGGCATCGGTCCGATAGACGTAGCCCGAGCCGGTGGACGTTTCGTTTTTGCGATACAAAATATCGTAGGTCCCCGGCATCAAGCGCGTGGAGTCTGTTCGATAGAGCGTATTTGAGGTCCAGTAGAACGACGAAATCAGGTGTCGGACGTCCGTGTCTCTGGCCACGGCGTAAACCAA
>JBBKVQ010000257.1:0-6258 GCA_037968515.1 Bradymonadaceae bacterium | reverse complement strand
GGCTGGAGCCACGCGTACCGAGCGCAGGCACACTGGTCGCAGAATCGCAGCGCGGCTGGAGCCACGCGCACCCGTCGCAGGCGCACTGGTCGCAGAATCGCAGCGCGGCTGGAGCCACGCGTACCGAGCGCAGGCACACTGGTCGCAGAATCGCAGCGCGGCTGGAGCCACGCGCACCCGTCGCAGAATTGCATTGCGCGGCTGGACGCGGACCCATCGCAGGCGCGGCTGCAGCCACGGAGACCAGTCACAACGATCGAAACCGGACAGCCTACGGCTTGCGGCCCACCAAACCCAACACAGCCACCACAAGCAGCAACGCTAGTCCATGGGCGGCGTACACCGGCAAGCCGAACGCGACCCCAACGTAGCCTACCGAGCCAGCAATCATCATTACGACCACGGCGTAGGGCATTTGAGTGCGCACGTGGTCGATATGGTCGCTTCCCGAGGCGATGCTACTCATCACCGTCGTATCCGAAATCGGGGAGCAATGGTCACCAAAGATGGCGCCGTCCAAAACAGCCCCAAAACAGAGCATCACCAGCAAGTGGCTGTCGGGTTGATCCGCGCTTGCAAGCACGGCAAGCGGGATGATTGCTGGCAACAAAATCCCCATCGTTCCCCACGAAGTGCCGGTCGAGAAAGCCACAACGCCAGCCAGCAAAAACGTAATCAAAGGCAACGCCGTTGGTGTAATCAAGTCCTGCACCGCGCCCATCAAATAGATGCTGGTGCCAAGGTCGTCGCAAACCGCTCGCAACGACCAAGCCAATATCAGAATCGCGATGGCGAGCCACATGGCAGGAACGGCTCCGGCCCAACTCTTCACCGCGTCTTTTAGGGTCAATATCCGCTGACTAACTGCCAGCCCAATGGCCATCAACGATCCCAAAACACTGGACCAAAACAAGGCTTTGGCGTTGTCAGCATTGCTGAAAGCATCGCGCCAAGCCTCGGAACTTCCCATATCGGACAAAGACGCGACGAAGGTCGAAAACACGTCGCCGGGGGCGTCCAAGAGATTCGGGATGAACATGTCGCCGTTGGACCAACCAGACCACCACATCGCCAGAAACACCGAAGCTAACACCACAAAAATCGGTAAAAACGCGTTTTGCCAACGGTGGGGTTTATCCTCGATCGGCTCAGTGATTTGATGCCCGGCAGAAACCAGCGGTTTCGAGCCTTCCCTAAGCACCTCGCCGCTAAGGGCGCGTCGTTCAGCCTTTAACATTGGGCCAAAATCACGGCCCCAAAGTGCGTTAATGAACACAAAAATCAGCGCGGTGATGCAGTAAAACCGCAGCGGCATGATTTCGAAAAAGATGTCGTAACCGCTGACTCCAAGCGACAGCTGGCGCGACAGCTCGTCGAAGATCCCGACTTCGTAACCGATCCACGTCGAAATCACGGCCAATCCGGCAATCGGCGCGCTGGTGGAATCCACGATATAGGCGAGTTTTTCGCGACTGATGCGTTGGGCATCGGTCACCGGGCGCATCGTGGTGCCGACGACGATGGTGTTTGCGTAGTCGTCAAAAAAGATGGCCAAACCCATGAGCACCGTGGCTACTCGCGTGCTTCGTGCGTTTTTGGCGTAACGCGTCACGATCGCGAGCAACGCCTTGATTCCGCCGGCGCGCGTCACGACTTGAACCATGCCCACCAACGCCACGGTGAACCCGATGATGTACAAGTTAAACGCCCCGCTCACGCTCGAAAACACATACTCGCCGCCCTTTAACGTCCCGGCCCCGAGTGAATCCATCGCGAGTACACCGCCGATCCAAACAGCGGTCAAAAGCGCTGGGATCAAGCTTCGAAAGAAGATCGCGAGCAACACAGCGAGCAGGGCCGGCAATACAGAAGTCCACGAACCACGCCGTTTGGACACCTCGACGGATTTTTCGAGTTTTGGCGCGCTGATATCAATTTTGACCGAGGTCACGGAGGTGATTCCGGTGACCGTGATTGGGGCGTCTGCCGCCTGTGTGACCGTTCGGCCTCGAGCGAATTCTTCCAGAATTGCAGCGCGGATGGATTCATCACCGCTGTACGCGATGACCAGCTTATTATCGTAGGCTTTTGCGACATCACCGATGGCCTCACGAGCGGCCACCCGCGCCGTGATCTCGGCATCCACCGCGTCCTTAGCCTGAAACTTCGGCAAAACGAACGCGAACAAAATCAACGTGATCAAGAAGCCGGCAATACGCACAGCGTTGTCTTTCAGTAGTTTCATGTTTGGCCTCGATGCCACGATATGTAACTCAGCAACCTATCAAGCAGCAAATCAGGCGGAGTTTTCGACAAGAGCCCAACCCGCGGTTAGCCTTTGTTCCATGGGTGATGTCGCGGGCCAACAGTACGAAATTCAGTGTCAGGCGTGTGGAGCTCGGTTTCGAATAACATCGAAGTCCGGAGCACCGCCTGCTGGCGCTCTGCCTTGCCCAAAGTGCCGCCAGACGATCTCGCTGGATGCAGAGCAAGAGTCGTCTTGGCAAAATTTGGGTTACGAAAAGGTCTTTGGTCGCACCGAAGTCCCTCAGGCTGCGCCCGCCAAGCCCCAACGTGTTTTCACCGATATTACTTCGATGGGGCTGGACGAAAACACCAAACCGGCGCCCGAAGAACAGGCTTTGGCGACACAGGCTGAGCCAGAACCCACCCAGCCTAGTGCGGTGATCAAGCCCGCCCCCCGCAGGTTTTCTGCGCCCGCACAGATGGACCCATCCTCGCCAATCTCGTTGGATATCCTTGAGCCCACGGATATTCGCGCGTTTTTGAACGAAGGGTCGTGGGGCAACGACGATGTGGTCGAACCCGAGGCGCCCGCGCCTGAACAGGTCGTGCCCGCCGTCGAGCCACCTGAAAATGTGGAGGCTGAGACGCGCCAGAAGCTCTCGCGTTCAGCGTTGCGAGAGCGGCTGAAGAAGTTACCGCGTGCGGGGAAACGAACCGAGCCCGACGAGCCCGTTCGTGTGCCGGATTTGCCGGCGCCGAAGTCCGCGCCCAGTCCTGAACCCATAGAAGAACCCATAGCGGCCGTAGAACCCATAGCGGTCGTTGAGCCAGTAATTGAGCCGATTCAGCGAATCAGGCCCGTCATGTTTGACGATGCCAGCTTGGCGGCAGGGATCGAACTTCGCACCGAAGGTGCTTCTTTTTCGAAGATGCGGGTCGCCGACATCGCGCGAGTCATTCAGCGCGGCGCTTGGGCGGGAGCTATCGAAGTCCATGACCCAAGCGGTCAGTGGTTTTCGCTGGTGTTGCATCCGGTGTTTGCCCACGTAGAAGCCGAGCTCACCTCGCAGACGCGAGCAGCGCTGGATGTTGTGACCGCTGAGGTCGAGCGTACCACCCGGCGAAGGTCTGCGACCAAGCCGGGCCTCGAGCCCCGCCTGCGTCCTATTCCGGCCGCGATGCCCGGGTTGATTGAGCCAGGGGAGTGGCTAGAGGACGAGGAAAAGGCTGACAAGACGCAGCCAGAGGAGAATCGCGATGCCGGCAGCGTGCATGTGGAACCGGATAATCAGAAGCGCGCTGAAGGCAAAATGCCAGCGGCGTCGGACAATCAGAATCGCGGTGAAGGCAGCGTGCCTGCGGACCCAGATACTCAAAACCACGATCAAGGCAGCGTGCCTGCGGCCCCGGATAATCAAAATCGTGATGAAGGCAGAATACCTGCCGACGCGGACACAACGCGCCAATACACAGCCCACAAAGCCCGGATGTCCTCCACTCAGATGATGCTCGCGATACTGGTTGGAGTGCTCGCCATTCTGGCCGTTTGGTTCGCCACACGTGGGGACAAATCGACACCGGTTGTGGCACCGATTCCGGTCGCGCCAATCGAATCGATCCAGCTGGCAACACTCGTGGAACGCCGCGCGACCGCTACGACACAAGCAGTTGCAGCGCTGCGGGCAAAATCAACTGAAGAGCTTTCTGCCGCGGTGAGCGACCTGATTCAACGCAAAAACTACGGCGACGCCTGGGATTTGATCTCGGAGCTTCGGACGCGTGAACCCGACAGCAAAGAATGGATCGTACGGGAAATCGAGATTTCGCTTGGTTCCCAGGAATGGTCCGAGGCTCGTAAACAAGCCACCCAAGCGCTGTCGCGCTTCGACGAACCCGGCATCGCTGCGCTTTACAAACGCGCGGTACAAAACGATTCACGCCTGTTCGAAAAACCCATTACCCTGACTCAAAATGGTGATTTCGACCGAATTCGAGCCCTTGGCGGTGGTCGGTCGGTTTCGCTGAAAATGAAGAGCGGCGAGCAAACCGTTTATGCGTTCAAGCCGGCCCAAACCGAGTGGGGAGATGGCTGGAAAAGTGAGGTCGCAGCCTGGAGGCTTTGCGAGCTGATCCCCTGCGCGTTCGACGTGCCATGGAGCCGCCCAGCGCGGATCAGTCGCGATGACCTGATGGCCATGTACCCTTTGGACAACGAAAAACAACGCACGTACTTCGAGCGATTTACTGAGCTCACCTGGTCGCTTGAGCCTGGACCCGACGGTGTCGAGCGTGAGTACCTGTATGGCGTTTTGAAGACTTGGGTACCCCATTTTGCCGATTGGCCCATCGAATACACTCACGTGTGGCAAAATTGGCTGGCGGCGAGCAGCGACCCCGAAATTTTGGACCAACCGCTGCGAAAAGCGATTCGTCCGCTCATGATCTACAAAGACGGCGAATATTATCGGAACCTGCTTAACGAAGAAGGCGACGCCACGACCGCCAGCGTCGCCCGAGGTCTGTCGGACGTCGTTACCTTCGACTATTTGACCAATAACTGGGATCGTTTCAGCATCTTGGAACCCTATTATGGCGTAAATAATCAGTTTGCGAACGGGCGGTTTGTATCGATCGACAACGGCGCAGCATTCCACGTTCAGCCCAGTATAAGGGTCGATGCGCGATTCGAACCCGTCCAGCGGTTCTCGCGTTCGTTCATTCGCGGGCTGAAACTATTGCAACCGAACTGGTCCGATACCATCCTATTTGAATCGCCTAGCGATTTAGACAAACAACGCTTGGAAGTGTTTTGGCAACGGCGTGATGCTGTACTTGGACGCGTGACCGAACTCGTGGAGCAACATGGCGAACAAAAAGTCCTATTTTTTGATTAGCGTTTTGGCTGTAGCAGCCTGCGCTGCACCCCAAGACGAATTGGTCGGCGTCGCGCCACCAGCTGAATCGGTAGGTGCGCCTACCCGCGCCGACCGCATCACAATCGGTCCGGAAACCGCCGTGCGCCCGACTAATAACCCCGAACCCATCGTCTCGATCGATGGCTGGCCGTTTCAAGATGAAGCTCGTCGATTCACCCTAACTTGGAATTCGGGCAACGAGCCCGTGGTCTTGGTGGATATCCCCTCGTTGAACGGCCTGCCCGTGGCCGAAGCCGTCTTCAAACCGCGCGAGGTGATCCGTTGGTCTCAAACCAACGTTGGCGTGTTTCGCCCAAGCGTCTACACGGCCAGCAGCACCACCGAAGTCGAGGGGTATAAATACGGCTCAAGCTACCGAACCCAAGACGACCAATTCTACGCCGAACTTAAAAAAGGTGAGCAGGTCTTCATGTATCACTATCTTGGCGAGGGACAGTGTTTGCTGCAGGCGCGTGGCCAGATGTTTGAATCCGTCTGCCCCACAGCAGACAAATTTTCGGGCAATTTCAAAGGGTCCGACGCGGCGATGCTCTATCAACCGGCCGAACGGATTTGGTGGGTGTTTTTGGGCAGCGCCGGCTCGGGCGGCTGGATGATTGTCGACGACCGTATCGCGGTAGACATCGAATAAAAAAAAACGGCATGACCGCCTGGCCATGCCGTTGTGATTGGTGCGCCTGGCGACCACTACGCGCTGATCTGCTTAACAATATCGACGCCCGGAATCATTGGAATCGTCGGCTCATCCTCGAGGGCCGCGGCCAAGACTTGCCTCATATCCTCTGCAGGAATGATCTCAAGTTCAGCCAGCGCGGCTTCGGGGACCTCATCCAAGTCGGCCATATTATGTGCCGGCAAGATGATTCGTTTGATGCCCGCGCGATGCGCCGCGAGCACCTTGGCTTTGATGCCACCAACTGGCAGCACATTGCCGCGCAACGTGCACTCACCGGTCATCGCCGCATCCGCACGAACCTTTCGATCCGTCAGCAACGATGCCAACGCGGTGAAAATCGTCACACCAGCAGAAGGCCCATCCTTGGGCACAGCACCTGCTGGCACATGGATATGCACG
>JBBKVQ010000256.1:0-3399 GCA_037968515.1 Bradymonadaceae bacterium | reverse complement strand
TTCAGCGTACCTCTAATCCGGTACCCGACTTCGGCCGCGCGGATACCGGTTCGACGGAGGATGCCAGTGATGATGCCGCGATCGATTCACCCGACATGGCACCCGATGCTGAACCTGACGTTCCAACGATGTCGTGCACACGCGACGCCGATCAAGACGGACACATCGCCATGGAGTGCGGCGGCGATGACTGTGACGACCAGAACGCGTCGAGGAGTCCGAGTCTGGGCGAGATCTGTGATGAGATCGACAACGACTGCAATGGTTTGGTCAATGACGGGGTCACGTGCTCATTTTATGCCCATTCCGACACCACATTATATCGCCTCGACCCCTTTAAACTCACGCTAGACACAGTCGGAACCCTGCCGGGTTTGTTTGATATCGATACTCATCCCGACGGCACGCTTTACGGCCTTTCGCCAGAATACCTTTACCGATTTGATTCAGCTGCAGGCCAGTGGAACAGGTTGCCCCAGGGGTTGGGCGCCAACGTGGGGAACGCCAACGGCATGGCGATCGACAGCGATGGGAAGGTTTTTATCACCTCCGAGAACAAGCTGTTCACCGCCGACCTCACGACTGGCGTCGCCCAGTTCAAAGGAAACATGGGGGGATTCTACGTTTCGAGCGGTGATTGTGTGGTCACCAAACAAGACGTCTTGTACATGACCTCGTCTCATACCTTTTCCGACTCGCTCGTGGTTGTGGACGGAATCAACGCGATGACGACCTCGGTTGGGGGGAGTACAGGGTTCAACGGCATCTGGGGACTCACGTCAGCCTGGGGACGTTTATGGGGTGTGACCTCGAGCGGAGACCTTGTAGAGATAAATCGGAATACCGGGACCGCTACTCGCGTCCATAATTTTGCGGCCAGCTTCTACGGCGCCGCAAGCACCCCCGACCGCTGAGTTTTCATTGATGCGAATTCTACTTTTCCTGCTCGCAACCCTCATACTGAGCGGCTGTCCGCACACGACCCCACCTCCCAAAGACGAAATCACCGACCCGGCGCTCATTCGCGGCGCGATCGACGCCCATGCGACCGAGTTCACCTCTGCGCGCTTCAAAGAAGTGGTCTTGGACTATTTTGGCGACGGCGAGCGCGTCAAAGTTCGGCTGCTGATTCTGGTGAAACAACCCGGCTACCTGCGAGTTCAGACACGTATGCCGGGCAGCGACGAGGTCATGAGCCTTTTGGTATCCGACGGCACTACGTTTGCTATGCATCGCCGCGACACGAACGACTACTATTCCGGGCCTGCAACCAAAGAAAATATTGCTCGGTTGCTGCCGGTCGACCTGTCAGCACGTGACGTTTCACGCGTCATGTTCGGTGGCGCGCCTTGGGATCGATTTGACGAAGAATCCGCACCAGCAACCCTATCGTGGGACACTGCCAAGGGGGCTTATGCCTATGTAGTTCGTCGTAATGAGGGCGGGAAACTGACGATGTGGGTCAGGCACTCTGATTTTGCGGTCGTCGAAGTTAAGGAAACGAACTCCAAAGGCGATACCATCTACCAATACACGACCGAAGACTGGAAAGGTCAGACGGGACGGGCACTTCCCGAGTTCCGTCGCTTTGTGTGGCCCGCCCGAGACCTTGACTTCTCGATGGACGTCGGTGAAACTCAACTCGATATCGATCTCCCTGATTCCCTGTTTGAACTCGAACCGCCACCCGGTAGCCGTATGCACGCGCTCTAGGCTCGGACCCCCGCGATGATCGACGACGCTCAACTGGTTCAGCACCTCCTGCAAGAAGGCCTCGTCGATCAACCGACCATAAAGGAAGGTTTTCGACGACGCGGGGCATCCAAGACCTCGCTCTACGACGTGTTTATCAAGGAACGCCTGATCGGCGAAACGACGATGGTTCAGGCCGCTGCGTCGATCTTGAACGTGCCACACGTGTCGGTAGATACCCTGATTTTGCCCAGCGACCTCATTGAATTGATCCCTCTTTCGATCGTGACTCGAAACCGAGTGATTCCGCTGCGGGTCGTTGAAGACGCAGGCCACCTGGAACTGATTCTTGGCATGGCCGACCCACTCGATATGCTCGCGATGGACGAAATCTCGACGCATACTGGAGTCGATATTCGACCCGTGCTGGTTGGCCCCATGCAGCTCGAGGACGCCATCAAACGCAATTATTCGGTCGCCGAGATCGATGCGCTTGTAGACCTGGGCGACGTCGCTATCGACGTCATGGAAGATGTAAGTTGGGCTGAGTTTTTTGATTCAGCCGAAGCCATGGGCGACATCGAGGACAGCTCGGTCATTTCTCAGAGCATGCGTGATCGGCCGACCACAGACGTGTTTGAGATCGCCGATAATGGCGACGACCTTCCTTCGTTAGATATTCTGGAAAGCGACCTCATGAACTCGCCGGTCGAGCCTCAGCCTGTGTCCCTGGAATCTTGGGACCTCGATGATGCAATCACCGGGTCTAAGGTCGAGCGGGACCCGATCACTCAAAAGAGAGGGCCGAAATCTTCAGAAATCGTCAGCGCGGCAAACGCAAACGGCCTCTTTGACGAAGACGAGGCGACTTCTCGCCGCGCCAAAATCGAAGCCCGAAGCCGAGCGTTGCTCGACGACGAGGAATTCGATGTGGGCGATCCCACAATGAAGAAGAGCCTGTCCGACCTGTCCGATGTTGAAGATGTTGATTCTCCAAAAACGAGCCGAGGGGTGGGGTCCGACGGACAAGGCAACGCAGGAATGGCCTCGGTTCGACCTGGCGCCGACGACACCGACAGCTTGGATAGCGGGCAGCTGGACACTGGATCGAACAAAACGAGCGTCGGCGTGGGCATTCAAGAGATGTCCCAACGCAAGAAATCGCGAGATTTGGAGACCGACTACGGTTTTCTGGGACGACAGATCCTCAAGACTGACGAAAAATCCCCCCCTGCAGCGACACCGAAAGCCGTCGAAATCGAGCCTGCGACTCGAAAAGTGGAAGTCGATCTCGATTTCGAAAACGAGATAGCAACCGGTGGCACTCAGAAGGGACTTGGATTGGTCGTGGCGCGACCCAGCGCGAAGATCGAGCCGAATACCCGAGAAATCACCGAACTTGATCTGGCTGGATTACACGAGGCCGACGATGAGCTGTCACGGAAACCCACCAATCAGTTCCGGGCGTTGGGCCGAGAAAAACCTGGCGTTGAAAGTCGACCACTTGGCGGGGTGCATATCCCCGAGAGCGTCGACGCGAAGTTGGCACTTCAGGCTTTGATGGAGCTTCTGATCGATCGGGGAGTAGTCAGCGAGCTCGAAATCCAAGCGCTTCTGGACGCGCTGCGAACGTAGCCCCTGACCGGTCCGCGTGGCTCCAGCTACAACGCGTATTGGTCGCAGAATCGCAGCGCGGCTGGAGCCACG
>JBBKVQ010000255.1:0-5421 GCA_037968515.1 Bradymonadaceae bacterium | reverse complement strand
GTCGAGCCTGTGAGGTCCTCGACCGGTGTCGCGCCGCCGCCTTCGACGTTCAGGACTTCGTGGGGCTGTAGCCGCACATTGATTCGACCGTTTGCGTCAGGGCCTGTGATGCGACCGTTTGAACTGGGATAGACGATTTCTGCATACGGCCGACCAGCCCGTTTTGACGGACGGAGCACCACACTGACGTCGGTGTCGGGTTTGGTGGCCACGACGGTCAGCGTGCTGGCAAAAGGTTCGGCGAGCCGAGCCTCTGCGGTGCCGGCAAACACGGCGTAACTCATGAACATGTAGTTCTGGGTAAGCGCGCTGGTGGGCAAGAGCAGGCTGGCGTCGTTGGTGTAGTTGTAGTTGCAGCACAGCGGATTGAATTGATACGCGACCACCGGCTGATTTGTGACCACCCGGAACGCCGACTTGGTCAGCGATGTTTCGCCAAAAGGCAGCTCCTTATAAGGAAGCAACACGGTCATCATCGAACCGCGCGGCAAGACGATATCCTTGAGCGGCCCTTGGATCTTGAACAACTGTTGGCCATTTGGTCCGATCACGTCCGAAAATACCGTGACCAAATCTTGGCCAGGCAGCGGATTATCGGTGCCAACTTCCCGGCTCGTGATGGCCTCAGTGATTTCGTTGTCCCCTTCATAGACTGTGACGCGCGCGTCGTAGGTTTCGCTTGGGTTTGACAGCACGACCGCAAAAGGAGGGCGCTTGTCCAAAGGGAGTTGGTTTTCGGTTTCCCCACCTAATAGATGGTTTTCGAGTTCAACTGCCCAGTACTCACATCCGATATACGAGTTGTTTCGCACGGCGAGTTCACAGCGGTTCAGGCAGTTGCCGGCCTCGCACCGGGCAGATCCAGTGCAGGCTGCGATCGGCTCGAACGCCGTCCCAGCGCTGTTGCAGACCTCTGGTTGGGTATCGGTCGCACACCGGCGAGTATTGGGCAGGCATTGCACTTCGACACACTTGGCGTCGCGGCAAACTTGCAGAGGTGACGAAGGACACGAGGTCGGAACCAAGGCGTCTCCAGTCACACTGCAAACAAGCGTTGCGGGCGTATTTTCTTCGCCACAGGCCACCAGTTCGTCGGGTGTGCACGAAAAGGCGTCCGGTTTTCCAAGATCGACGTCAATCTTGACGTCGCCTGTGCCGACATCTGTCGTCGGGCCAGGAGTCGCTGTGTCGTCAGAACAGGCGGCGCCCAAGAATAGCAGGGTGACAAGTAGCAGTCTCATGGCGTCCATCCTTTTTCATCCGCAGCCGCTTCACCACATGGGTGCAGCGCCGCAGTGTGCCACATCCTGAAATTCTCGAACGCGTCATCGCCGGCCAGTACGCTCAGGTCCAACAGTTCTTTGGCAGGGCGCGTGAACGCTTCGGCCTGATCGGGGGCAAGCTTGTTTTTCCCGATTCGAATCATGAGCAACAGCTCTTTGTCGATATGTTTGAACCAGTCGTCGAGCTCTTGCTTACTTTCTGGATATCGAAGATTGGCGTCGGCGCTGGTTGCGTAGGCATCAGCCAGTCGTTTTCGCAGCGCTTCGATCTCGTCCATGAGACGCTGAGTCTCGACCGGGTCGTCGGCAATCAACTTATTTTGAAGCGCCGGCATGATGTTCTTGTACGAGACCCCCTCGGCGGTCACATCTGCGATGAATTTTCGGCATTGGGGGTCGTTGGTCTCCAGCAGGACCTCGGCTTCCCCAGCCGCTACATCAATTGCGGGCCCATGGAGGGCATCTCGCCAGAATATGGCCGCGCCAAGCGAAGCCACACCCAGCACGACCAAAATCAGGGCGGTGATGAGCGTCTTACGGCGTCGGGCACTTTCTTGCCGCGCCAGCTCTTCAACGATCCGGTCAAAGTCGGGGTCTCGATCAGGTTGCGATTCTTCACTCATTTATGCGCTCGGAGCTTCAAGTGCGGGTCCGGATGGGGTCAGTCCCAAACCGGGGGCCGAGCATACGGTAAAACCCGATGAAAAACACCCGTCTGTTGTATTGTTTGTAGCAGCATGATAAAGGCTCGCGGCTTACGAGGTAATGGGGACAGATACCTTGCGGACCAACAAACGTTAGGTGTTATACAGACCGGGTGATGCTTCGGCGATTGGTCGAGGCGTCCTCAGGAGGTTGTACTTTTGGATACGTCCACATTTCTTAAACGCCATCTGAATGCGACGGAGGAAGAAACTCCTCGCCTCATCGAGATAGCTTCGCACGCGTTGTCCGAAGGAACCGACTTTCCAGTGGGTCCGGGCGCCGAGGATCGCCTTTGGCGATACCTTCAATACCCATATTACCTGGGGCTTTTTGCTCGTCGGGTCGTGGATGTAGAAGGCATCACCATCTCTGTGAAAGAGAAACTTTGCCACGCGGTTTTGCAGATCAACGTCCACTTGGACGAAGGCCAAGAACCCGGTCCGGGTCTCTTTCAGCTCTCGGCTTGGTTGGGCAGCGAAAAGCTGCTCACACGCGATGATTATTTGGGCCTGCGCCGCGGACTGATTTGGCTGCCTCGGTTGACCAACAGTTATATCGAGCCATCTCAGTTCATTTTTCCGGCTTGTGAAGGCGTCTTTAAGGCGGCGGACATCAGCCGTGAAGAGAGCATTGAGCTCATCTTGATGATCCTGACTGCAAAAGAAGCAATCGGGAATCAAGGTCGCGAAATCTTCGACCATCTGATGGGCATCTCTGGCATCACCAAGTCGCTTAAGCGCGAGGTTTGCCAGCTGGTGGTCCAGAACGCGATTCCGTTCCCACGCGGCGAATATCAGCACCCGATCGAGACGACCGCTGAAGAGCAGGACCGTCTTAGCATTCGGTTCCTTCCCGGCGGCGTTCGGCGTCGTGCCGTGGTTTGGTTGGCTCGTCTGGGTCGCGATCCCCATGAATTGCTGAAGCGATTGCTCAAGCCAAATACCGTTCGCGGTTACGGCGGAGACCAAGTCGCAAGCGGCGCATTGGACCTTCTGGACGAGATCTGGAAAGACATCGACGACGACACTCGCATGGGCTTGCTGCGTAAAGCGGCGGACCTGCCTGATACGGCCGTTCGTAAACGCGCCTATATCCTGGGCGAGAAATATCTCGGTCTCGACTTCCTGCGGCAGTCTTTGGACGACAAAGCGAAGAGCCTTCGTGAATGGGCACGTGAACGACTTGACCGTCGTGAGCGTGGCGAAATCCCGACCGAAGACCAGCTTCGCGCCGAACTCGACGAAGAGCTCGATGACGCTGAAGCAGCTGACGAGTAGCCTATCATGCCATCCGATCTACCGATTGGCGTATTCGACAGTGGAGTCGGCGGCCTTACGGTAATGCATGCCCTCGCGGATGCGCTGCCGGATGAACACCTGATGTATCTTGGTGATACCGCCCGCGTTCCCTACGGGAATCGCGGCGCGGATACCGTCCGCCGTTACGCGCTGAACGCCGCAGATTTTCTTCGTGGCCGGGGCATAAAGGCGTTGGTGGTGGCTTGTAATACAGCCACAGCCTATGCGCTCGACGCGTTGATCGAACATTATCCTGAGATGCCGATTATCGGCGTTGTGAAGCCAGTTGCCGATTTAGCGATCTTGTCGTCGACGTCGCGCCATATTGGCGTGATAGGCACGCGTGGAACAATCGCGAGCCAGTGTTACGATCGCGCCTTGGAAGCCCCAAGGGTGCGTGTGACCTCGACCCCGTGTCCGCTCTTTGTGCCCTTGGCCGAAGAAGGTTGGCTCGAAGGGGACGTTACGACGGCTGTGGCTCGCGAATATCTGCAGGTTTTTGCCGACACAGATGTCGACACTTTGATTTTGGGTTGCACCCATTATCCGTTGATTTCCAGCTCGATTCAGCGAGTAGTCAACGAGATCAGCGGTCATCAGGTTACGCTTCTTGATTCAGGAACGGCGACGGCTAGCGCGCTGCAAAAACGATTGGCATCGCTAAATATTCTTCGAACCGGCAAAGGACCGCGTCGCCTTGAGTTTCTTGCCACTGACGACCCCGTGACGTTCTCGCGAACCGCACGAAGATTTTTTGGCGGTGAATTGGACGGCGTTGAACACGTCGATATTCTCGACGTGTCAGATTCCAGACGAGTGTTGAAATGAAAAGACTAAGTTCCATCGTATTCGCCGCCCTGACCCTCGTATCGCTCGATGCGGCCGCCGCCAATATCGCTGCGCTGCAGTATGATATCGGCAAAGGCGTGGATACAGCCGTGCGCGGCGACGTTGAATCCGCAATCGTTGACGGCGTGAAGTCGAACTCTAAATGGTCGTTGATCGACCTTGAGAGTGCTCGCTCGAAGATGAATCCGATCGTTCGCGACTGTTTCACCAACGATTGTTTGATGAAGGCCGGCAAAGAGCTCAACGCTGAAGCTGGAATTCGGCTTCGCTTCACGGGCGAGGCGCAGATCTATGATTGGACCCTCGAAACCTACGACCTTCGAAGCGGCGCGTTGCTTGAATCCCGCAAAGGCGCTTGTGAACTGTGCGGCCGAAGCGAGGTCGTCCGAACCTTCAAGGTCACCGTCGCTGATATATTAAACGCGACCTCGTTGGGGTCCGCGAAAGCGGTAACTAAACCCAAGACAGAACCCAAAGTCGAAACCACAAAGCCTGTAGAGGTCGTCCGTCCAACGAATACTGGCGACGTCCAACTCGTCAAGATCGAGATTTCGGTGGAGCCGCCGGACGCCACCATCACTTTTCGTGATGCCGTGATTGGGCGGGGGCGAGCAACGGCCGAAGTCGGTCCGGGCAATCACGAATTCACGTTCGAAGCACCCGACCACCGAATCATCAAAGAGCTGGTGGTCGTCGAGGGAGACAACTCTGAATCGATGTCCCTTCGGGTTCATTTGCCCAAGAAAGACGCGGCTGCCAAGGCGGTCGAGGTTTCAACGCGCGGTCCGATAGATAAGTGGGATAGCCGGGAATATTTCGGTTGGGTTGGAGTCGGCTCGGGGGCAGTGCTGTTGATGGGCAGCCTTTACTTGAACGCGATCGACGGAGAGCCCATGTGCGAAGGAAAGCTCGCGGATTGTCCCGAGATCTACGACACGGACGGCTTAGCCTTCGTGACGACCTTCGCCGGAACCGCGCTTCTGACCACCGGTGTCGTCTTGCTGATTTGGGAGAATTTGGCGGGCGATTCGAATCCGAACTCTGTCAAAGTTGCGCCGACCGTTGTGCCGACAGGCGCGGGAATTGGCGTCTTCGGCCGATTCTAGCTCAGACTTCTCGTGCGTCGCGATTCGCTTGAATCGCTTCAGTGATCGGCACTCGCCACAACATCACCCCGCCGATCGCAAAAAATCCTACGACAAGCAACAAGGCCAAGCGCCTCGAGTCCAGCGCATCTGCGACGGGACCAAACGTCATGCCCAAGATGATGGCTAGGCGCATGAACA
>JBBKVQ010000254.1:0-8553 GCA_037968515.1 Bradymonadaceae bacterium | reverse complement strand
TTCAGCGCCCTTGGATTTTCACTCCAATTGGACTCAACTCGCACAAAAGTTTCTAAAAAGACCTTGCGGCCAAAAAACCGTTCCATCTCAAGACGCGCCGCGGTGGCAATAACCTTCATCCGCGCGCCGCCCTGCCCGATAATGATTCCTTTCTGCGATGAACGTTCAACATGAACCACCGCAGAAATTTCAAGTGTACCGGTCTCACCATCTGCAAAACGTTCGATCTCTACGGCGACACTGTAAGGAATCTCCTTTTGGGTCGCTTTCATGATCTCCTGACGGACGAACTCAGCCGCGATGAATTTTTCGGCTTGGTCCGTGACCATGTCTTCCGGAAACAGTGCCTCTTGTTCAGGCAGCGCCGCCAGCAGCACTTCTATGATTGATTCCACGTTGGCACCATCGCGGGCGCTCAGCGGAATCACTTGCGCGAATTCTCGTAGCGACGAAAACTTCTGCAGAGCGGGAAGCAGATCTTCTTTATTCGCAACAAGGTCAACCTTGTTCAGCGCAAGAATCACTGGGACTTCCACATTCGCGAGTTTTTCGGCGACAAATTCTTCCTGCGCCCAAAGCCGCTCTTTGCCGCCGTATGAAGCCGCGATCCAAGAAGCGACGTCGACAACGTGCACAATCAAATCAACTTCCTGAAGCGCATCCAAAGCCATCTTGATGATGGCCTTGTTCAGTCGTTTCGAGGATTCGTGGAGCCCTGGGGTGTCCACAAAACAAAGCTGACCCTTATTAGGGTACGTTCGCACGCCAAGGATTCTATTTCGTGTCGTTTGTGGTTTTGGCGACGTAATCGCGACCTTGACCCCAAGCACGTGATTCATCAAAGTCGACTTCCCTGCATTCGGTGCTCCGACGAGCGCTACGAAGCCAGAGTGAAAATCGTGATGCGTTTCTTCCATCTTAATAACCTGCCTGCTGTACGCTGGATGATTCTTGCGACCGTACTGCTTGTCGCGTGTGAGGCGCCCGGGAAAACCGAAACGGCCCTCTTCGAAGATGCCGAAGTCCACTTTCGAAGTGGTGACTATCAAACGGCCCTCGACAGGTACGAGTCGTTTCTCAAATCCTACCCAGAAAGTCCACTAGCTAACGTCGCGAATACGCGCATCCGTATCATTGGACGCGAGGTGGACGTCATGAGAGGGCAGCCAGACACGCCCCGGTCGCGTTGGATCCAGCCAAAAAAATAATATCGAATTCTTACATCGACCGACGATATTGACCGCCAACCTCGTATAATAGATGCGTAATCTGGCCAAGACTGCAATGCCTGACGGCATTCATCAGTTCGGCAAACACGTTTCCGTTGGCCAGCGCCACCTGGCGAAGTCGCTGCATGGCCTGAGCAGCCTCCTCGCGATGCGCGTCCTGAAACTCGGCCAGATGTTTCAACTGGGTCTGTTTTTCATCTTCCGACGACCGAATCAGATCAAGTTTGACCGGTACGTTGGCCGCGCCATCTTTGGGCAAGTAAGTATTCACGCCGACAATTGGGATTTCGCCCGAGTGCTTCTGCATCTCGTATAGAATCGACTCATCCTGAATCTTGCTGCGCTGATACTGTCGTTCCATCGCTCCAAGCACACCTCCGCGCGACGAAATCGCTTCAAATTCCGCCAGGACGGCTTCCTCCATCAAGTCGGTAAGCTCGTCGATGATGAACGCTCCCTGCTGTGGGTTTTCGTTTTTCATCATTCCGAATTCACGCGTCAGAATCAGCTGAATCGCCATTGCACGCCGGACGCTTTCTTCGGTAGGCGTGGTGACGGCTTCGTCGTAGGCGTTGGTGTGGAGGCTGTTGCAGTTGTCATAGAACGCCAGCAAGGCCTGCAGGGTGGTACGGATATCGTTGAAGTCGACCTCCTGCGCATGCAGCGACCGACCTGAAGTCTGAATATGATACTTTAACTTTTGCGAACGCTCGCTTGCTGCGTAGCGCTTACGCATCGCGACGGCCCAAATACGACGCGCAACGCGCCCAAGGACCGCATATTCTGGGTCCATGCCATTGCTAAAGAAGAACGAGAGGTTCGGGGCAAAATCGTCAATATTCATGCCGCGAGCGAGGTAGTACTCGACGAACGTAAATCCGTTGGCCAGCGTGAACGCAGTCTGGGTGATGGGGTTCGCACCGGCTTCGGCGATATGGTAGCCGGAGATCGAAACCGAGTAATAATTGCGAACCTCTTTTTCGACGAAATATTGCTGAATATCGCCCATCATTTTCAGGGCAAAATCAGTCGAAAAAATGCAGGTATTCTGGGCCTGATCTTCTTTCAGGATGTCGGCCTGAACCGTGCCGCGCACCACTTTAAGGGTCTTATCAAAGATAGCGGCGTGTTCTTCAGCCGAAGGCGCCTTGCCGTGTTTTGCCACAAACAGGTCAACCTGCTGGTCGATCGCTGTGTTTAGGTACATGGCCAGAATGATGGGCGCGGGCCCATTGATCGTCATCGAAACACTGGTCTTGGGATCGCTGAGGTCGAACCCCGAATACAGGCGTTTCATGTCGTCGAGCGAACACACGCTTACGCCCGAATTTCCGACCTTCCCATAGATGTCTGGCCGTGGATCGGGATCCTCGCCGTAGAGCGTCACCGAATCAAAGGCGGTACTCAGGCGATTTGCGGGCTCACCCTCGCATAAGAAATGGAAACGTGTGTTTGTGCGATCAGGCGTGCCTTCGCCGGCGAACATACGTTTCGGATCTTCGCCTTGGCGCTTGAATTCAAATACGCCAGCGGTGTAGGGAAACCGCCCGGGCAGATTTTCGAGCATTTGCCAGCGAACGATATCACCCCAGTCGCGAAAGCGTGGGACCGCAACCTTCGAGACGGGCGTGCCAGACTGGGACTTCGTTTTTAGCTCTACTCGAATCTCGCGATTGCGAACGACCTGAACATATTCATCGCCGGAGTACTGTTCTTTCAGCGCAGGCCACTCTTGAAGCGACACTTCAGCATCGCGATCAAGCATTTGCTTTAGTTCGTGTATTTTCGCGTCAAACGAAACTCCCTCGACGAGGTTTTGCGCGCCATCCAACTGATAAAGCTTGGTCGCGATATCTGCTTGAGCCTCAGCGTGGGCTCGCCAGGCGCGGCAAGTTTCGGCAATTTCGGCCAAATACCGCTGCCGGTCGCCAGGCAAAATCGTGTACTGCTTCGCAGACACTGGGCCTTCGAACTTGAACTGCGTCTGGCTGACATCAAATCCAAGCTTGCCCATCAGCCCCACAAAAAACGCGTTCACGCCGCTGTCATTAAACTGCGAGGCAATCGTGCCGTATACTGGGAGCTTCTCGTCGACGATATCGTAGGCAATATTATGGTTGCGTCTGAATTGTTTGCGAACGGCTCGAATAGCATCCAAGCTGCCCGGTTTTTCGAATTTATTGAGAACCACAAACTGCGCAAAATCGAGCATGTCGATCTTCTCGAGCTGAGAACTTGCCCCAAACTCCGCCGTCATCACGTAAACCGGCACGTCGCAATGGTCGGCTACATCTGCGTCGCCCTGACCGATGCCACTGGTCTCGAGGATAATCAGGTCAAATCCGGCAGCCTGAGTCACCGAAATCGCGTCATCGATCGCCGCCGACAGTTCGCCCTTGGCCCCGCGTGTGGCGAGCGAGCGCATGTAGATTCGAGGCGAGTTGAGGGAGTTCATGCGAATTCGGTCACCCAACAGCGCCCCACCCTTCTTTTTACGCGATGGATCGACGCTGAGCACAGCGACGGTTTTATCGGGATAATCCATCAAGAAACGGCGCAGAAACTCGTCGGTAAGTGACGACTTCCCTGCTCCACCCGTGCCTGTAAAACCAACGACAGGCGCGCGGGCAGCGCACGGCGGCAATTCGACTTCTTGATAACGTCCCAGCTCGGACCACGTGATGGCGCGGGCGATGGCGCTCGGGTTTCGGCGCGCAATCTGGTCCGCATCAGGCCGTCCGCCCTGATTGACGATATTATAGTCGGTCTCGCGGAGCATCAGGTTAATCATCCCTTGCAGGCCCATGCTGCGACCGTCTTCTGGGCTGAAAATCCTAGAAATACCGTAGGCGTGAAGCTCTTCGATCTCTTCAGCAACGATGACTCCGCCACCACCACCATAAATCTTCACATGGCCTGCGCCCCGCTCGTTGAGCAGGTCGTACATGTATTTGAAAAATTCCATGTGGCCGCCCTGATAGGACGAGATGGCGATGCCTTGGACGTCTTCTTCGACCGCAGCGTCCACTATGTCTTGCACCGAGCGGTTATGCCCAAGGTGAATCACCTCGGCGCCCGATGCCTGCAAAATTCGGCGCATCACGTTGATGGCAGCGTCGTGCCCATCTAACAGGCTGGCTGCGGTCACGAACCGTATGGGGTTCGATAATTCGGTCGGGATTGATGCCGCGTAGGCATCCTTCAAAGAGACGGCCATTTTCACACCTTTCAACAAAATCGCTCACGCGCGCGAGTCTAAGCAAATAGCTGGTGTCCACGCAACCGCGCTCCAAGATTCGCCCGCATCGACGCCGAAAAACCTCAAGCCACCACCCAAACATTCTACGTGATTTTGTTTTTGCTAGTGGCCGAAGCTCCTGTCGGTCTGACAGGTCTGGGGGACTTGTTGCCGTTCACAGCACCATCCGCCGGTGAGCAGGCCCGTTGACTCAAGGTTAGAAAACCCAATGCCGGACTTAGATCGCGACCACTTCGATATCGTCGTCGACTTCCATCTGCACCAGATTCTCGATCGCCATCAGGGTTCCCATCGTCGAAGACGGACAGGTTCCGCAAGCGCCTTGGTAGCGGATCAAGAGGCGGTTATCGACCAACCCCTTGATTTCCAGACCACCGCCATCTCCTTGCAGAAAGGGCATGATCTGGTCTTCCAGGATTTCACGAATCAGGGGCATCCGCGGATCATCCAGACCGACTCCGTCGCCTTCGGACGAACTTCCGCCGTGGGCGATGATCGTGTCGCCCAAAGATGCATCTTCCGATGTTGCCTCGCGAATCGGCACTGCCACTGCGCGCAGTAGCTCATGCCAACTGGCATCACCGTCCTGCGTCACAGTCAGCCAACGGTCGGTGTAGTAGACCGAAATCACATGTTCGACTTCGAACAGGCGGCTAGCCAGCGGCACATGGGCTGCCTGTTCGGCATTATGAAACTCGCCTGCGACACCAAATGGAGTGAGCGGTTCATCCAAGATGAACTTCACGGCGTTTGGGTTAGGTGTGTACTCGATTTCTTTGATTTTCATGCACCCTCCCACTCGTCATTTTCGCCCTCGGTTGAAGCCCCTTCGGACCCCAAGAGCGCTGCGTTCAGCGTGTGCCATGGCAGCACAGCGCATTTAATTCGATTGGGCAGCTGCGCTACCCCTTCAAAGACTCGTAGATGCCCGAGCTGTTCTTTGGTTTCGTCACTGGCTTGGCCAACCATCATGTTTCGAAAATCTTCGATCAGGCCCAACGCCTCGTCGACGGGCTTTCCTTTGACACGCGCGGTCATCATTGACGCTGCTGCTTTTGAAATTGCACATCCTGAACCGTCAAAGGCGAGGTCGCTTACGACGCCATTTTCGACGACTGCCATGATTTCGTAATCGTCGCCGCAAAGCGGATTATGGCCGTGCGCCTCGTGCGTGCAGGGGTTCAGCCGTCCGAAATTCTTGGGTTTTTTATTATGAGCCAGGATCACGTCCTGGTAGAGGTCGCGCATATCGGTCATCCGAAAATCTCCTGAACGGCTTGGATGCCGTTCACCAACGCATCCACGTCGGCTTCGGTATTGTAGAATGCAAAAGACGCACGAGCGGTCGCCGGCACGCCTAGCCGCTTCATGAGCGGTTGAGTGCAATGATGTCCGGCACGAATCGCGACACCATTTTGGTCCAAAATCGTGCCGATATCGTGAGGATGCACATCGTCGATTCCAAACGAAATCAGCGGTGCACGCTCACCTTGCGGCCCAAATATCTTGATGCCCTTCATCGCTCGTAAGCGCTTGAGCGCGTATTCAACAAGCTCATGTTCACGCTCGGCAATCGCGTTCAGCCCAATCTCGTTCAGGTAACGAATCGCTGCAGCAAGTCCAACAACCGGCATGATCGCTGGGGTTCCTGCTTCAAATTTATGCGGAATATCGTTGAAGGTCGTCTTTTCAAAAGTGACGGACAAAATCATGTCGCCGCCACCCATGAACGGATTCATCCGCTTCAGATGTTCGGCCTTGCCGAAGAGAACGCCAGATCCCGTCGGGGCGCACATTTTATGCCCAGAAAACACGTAAAAATCGGCACCGATCTCTTTCATGTTCAAGAGCATATGGGGAGCAGCCTGGCATCCGTCGACCAGCACAGGCACGCCTTTGCTGTGCGCGATTTCGCACATCTTTTTGATGGGATTGATCGTGCCCAATGTGTTCGAGACATGAATCACCGACACAAACTTGGTCTTGTCGGAAAACGCTGCCTCAAACGCGTCGAGTTCGATCAGGCCGTCGTCGGTGATGGGCACGATGCGCAACACAACCCCAATTTCGTCGCGCAACATCTGCCACGGAACGATATTGGCATGGTGCTCCATCGTCGTGATGATCACCTCATCGCCGGCCTTCAGGAACTTACGCCCGTAACCATGGGCCACCAAGTTGATGCCCTCGGTCGCGCCGCGAACAAAGATGACCTCGCGGTCCTCGCACCCGAGATGTTCAGCAACCACGTGTCGAGCGTCTTCAAACGCATCTGTCGCACGCTGCGACAACAGATGGACACCACGATGAATATTCGCGTGTTCGGTGTGTTGATACTCAACAATTCGATTCAGCACTGCCTCAGGCATTTGCCCGGACGCCGCTGAATCCAGAAACGCCAACGGCTTCCCATGCGCTTTCTGATCAAGGATCGGGAAATCGCGTCGAATCTTCTGCCAGTCGGTTTTAGCCGAATGTATCGGTTGTGCGCTCATGACGGACCTTAATGGATATGAGAATGAGCCACGGCTTCTAGCCGTGCGCGTAGCTCGGGCACCTTGATTTGTTCAAGGATCTCGCCCGCAAACGCATAAGTCAGCATTCCCCGGGCGGCATCTGCGTCGAAACCGCGCGAGCGCAAGTAGAACAGCTGGTCGTCGTCGAGCTGACCGATCGTTGCCCCGTGGGTGCAGCGAACATCATCTGCCAAAATCTCGAGCTGAGGCTTGGTATCGACGCGCGCTGTGCGGGATAGCAACAGCGAACGATTCAGCTGATAGGCATCGATTTTTTGGGCGCCCTTCTGGACCAAGATCTTACCGTTGAAGATGCTGTGTCCTTTGCCGCCCACGATTGATTTGTGCAGCTGGTGGCTCTCGCAATGTTCTTTGGTGTTGTCGATCGTCGAGTGTGTGTCGCTGGTCTGGTCGCCCGAGGCGAGCACAAGCCCATCGATTCGACAAAACGCACCAACCCCTTCGTGGCGAGCCATCAGGTCGTGACGTGACCAAATTGCGCCCACGGACACGGTGTAGCTGTCGTAATGCGCGGCTTCGGTAAGTCGAACACCCGTCCGAAGGATATGCGCTGCTTTGGGGGACTCTTCCTGAGCCCGAATATGCGTCACATGGGCGTTCGCCCCGATCACGCACTCCGTGACTGCATTACGAAAATAGGCACCCTCGCCACGGAAATCCTCGACGACTGTGAACTGAGATTCACGGCCGGCGACGATGATCGTGCGTAGGCCCGAAGCTCCTGTTCCCGAGGCCCAATGGGCTAAGTGAATAGGGTGTTCGACCACAGTCTTTGGCGGGATCACCACGCAAAGAACGTCGGAAGTCAGCCAGGAGTTCAATCGCGAAAATGCGTCATCCCAAGGCGCCACATTGCCAATATGGTCTTTAACCATGGCTTGAGAAGCTTCGGATAACGAGCTCAAAGGGCCAATCTCAAAACCCTCCCCGACAAACGAAAGAATCTTTCCGTTCGAGGTCGTCAGGTGGCTATTCTGACTCTCCGCAATCACGGCCATTCCAAATTCCGCCTCAGCTGAACGCCCTTGGAAACGCATGCCATAGAGGTCACGTGTGTTCGAAAAACGCCAGTCTTCATCACGTGCAATGGGTAACTCGGTCTCGCCAAACAGCTGGGCTGCGTCAGACGCGCCCGCCAGAATCGAATGCACAAATGGATGTTCTAAAGCGCTCATGCCGCCCCCTGAATCCATTCATAGCCGCGTTCTTCAAGCTCAAGCGCGAGTTCTCTGCCGCCAGATTTCACCACACGACCGTCGACCATCACGTGGACAAAATCAGGTTCGATGTAGTTCAAAAGCCGCTGATAGTGCGTGATCATGACGATCGCACGGTCTGGCGAACGCAGCTTATTGATGCCGTCGGCAACCACGCGCAGTGCGTCGATGTCCAACCCTGAGTCGGTTTCATCAAGCAACGCTAGCTTGGGCTCCAGCACCGCCATCTGAAGGATCTCGTTTCGCTTTTTCTCTCCACCCGAAAACCCAACATTGACGCTGCGATCCAAGAATTTAGGATCCATGTCCAC
>JBBKVQ010000253.1:0-6399 GCA_037968515.1 Bradymonadaceae bacterium | reverse complement strand
AAATTGGTCGGCGTCCCCTGCAGCATGTGAGGAAGTGCAATGGCAAAAAAAGAATGGGATAACGACGAGCTTACCGAAGTTGACCGAAGTCATTTTCGGGAACGATTGCTCGCTGAACGCGCGACGATACTCACCAAGCTTAATAAGCACCTTAACGAGGCAATGGTCGACGACGATCGCCCCGCGGATGAGCTTGACCAAGCTGGCCGAATCTCGGATCAGGCTTATCTGATGCGACTTGCGGACAAAGAGCAGAAGCTCATCAAACAAATCGATCGCGCGCTCGAAAAATTCGAGTCAGGCGAGTTCGGGCTTTGCGAGGGAACGGGTGAACCGATTTCGCGCAAACGACTCGAAGTACGTCCTTGGACTCGGTACAGCATCGAGTACAAAGAGCAGCTTGAGCGCGAAATGGGTAAGAGCCGACGGCTCTAATTCCCCCTGTTTCATGGTTCAACAGGCGGCGCGAAGGCGGCGCCTTTTTTTTGTGCGTTATGACTCGAAACACCGGACAAAAAGATGCCGTCAGGCAAGTGATGAAAACGGCCAGACGGCCGCTGAATCCACAAGAGGTCCTCGAACGTGCGGCGATCGTGATGCCGGGCATGGGCATCGCCACAGTTTACCGGCATCTGAAGTCACTCAACGAAGACGGTTGGCTGGTATGTGTGGAATTGCCAGGCGAAGGCACTCGATTCGAACTGGCATCGATTGCGCACCACCATCACTTCAAATGCGACGCGTGCGAGCGTGTTTTTGATGTCCCCGGGTGTGCCCACAACGTCGAGGCACTCGCGCCCGATGGCTTTGTGGTCGACAGACACGAAGTCTTGCTTTTTGGCGTGTGCGCAGACTGCTCAACACCCTAGTGGTCGCAGCCGCAATCCGCGCTCGGCTTGTCTTTGCCGGTAATTACCTTGAAAGCCGATTTTGATGCGCCCTTCTCATCATGCCCATGTGCATGATGGTGGCCATGAGCATGATTATGGCCGTGCCCTTCGTGACTATTCTCATGATCGTGGTCATGCCCTTCGTGGTCGTGATCGTGGTCATCATGCCCGAAGTTCAGAACTGATGAGACCCAATCCTGCGGACCTTTCCGAACAAATGACTCCAAGAATACCAGACCCATAATCGCCAGCGAGGCCCATGCCCACCATGAGTGGGCGTGTGTCGGTGCCATGGCGGCACCGTCTAAGCCGATAGAAAAACCATTCAGCAGCATCCCAGACGCGACGGAAAGACCAAGCACCACCGCGGCAAACGCGACGGCGATCTTTCGACCGTGAAGCTGGGTCAAGGTCGCGAACGTCGTGACGTTTGTGGCTGGTCCCGCCATCAGGAAAGCCAGCGCGGCGCCGGGCGATACCCCCGCCCAGATAAACGCAGCGCCAAGTGGTGTGGCTCCGGATGCACAGACGTAAATGGGAATTCCAGCCAACGCAAAAAACAAGACCTCGACGGGCTCAGGCAGACCGATCAATCCCTGAACCACTTGAGGGTCAACGATCGCGGCCAAAATCAGCCCGGCCATTAACCACGGCGCCGTATCGTCCACAATGGCTCTCAACGAACGCCAAAATGCCGCCATCGACGCTGGTTCGCTGTTCGGTTCGTCTACCGTGGGCATGGCGTCAGGTTTCACCATACGGCCAATCACCACGCCGGTGATCAATGCGATGAGCGCTGCGGTGACCAGTCGCCAGGTCGTGACTTCAACGCCGAGCAGCGGCACCGATAGAATCAACGATTCAATACCGATTTCGGGCGTCGCCACAAGAAATGCGAGGGCCGCACTAGCCGGCACTCCAGCCCGAATCAACCCATGATAAAGGGGCACCACACCACAACTGCAAATCGGAAGTGGCAAACCGACGGCGACTCCCCGCATCGACTGCGATACAGCCCCGCCACGGCTCAACCAGCGGGTAGGAGGCCGCTTGAACCGGCTTCCGAGCAGCGACGCAAGGAAGAAACCCAAAAGCAGCGCAGGTGCTGTCTCGAGCGAGATATCAAGCAATCGACCAAGGATGCTCGATTCGCCGTGATCGTGACCATGATCGACTAAGACCGGCACGATCAAGAGCAACGCCACACCCAGCAAACCCCCGACCACCTCGGGCAGTTTTGAACCGCCATGTTCAGCGTGACGATGCACAACAACATGCAAGAGCGAGCCGGCAACCAGCGCCTGAAACAGTTGAAACGAAGCGCCCGTGCCAAAATCATGAAGCTCATGACCTAATGCGGCTCCAGCCAGCGTTCCCAGTGCCACCAAAAAAAGCACAAACGCAGCGCCTCTGCGGCCATAACGTGGACGAACGATATTCCAAATCGCGATCGAGACCGGAATCTGATGAAGGATGACCGCAATCGCAAGAGCTGTAGATTCGGCGGACCGACCGCCTTCAAAAAGAGCGGCCCCGTCCAACATCGTGTGCAAAACTAAACCGACCAGGGCTGAAACAAGGACGATGCTATGCGCCGTTCTTGAAGCAATGCCCATCATCCGTTCCATGATAATCGGCAGGGTCATCCCCGCGAGCATCGCGATGACTGCCCATCCGCCCGTGGCTGCCATTGCGGGCGGCAACACAAAGAGGACGACCAAGCCGCCAACACTCGTCAGGACAAAACCGTCGATTCCGTCGAGCGCCCAGCGGGTTTGACGCGCCAGCGCGTAGACCAATGGGCCGACGAGTAGCGCGAAAATGCCTACGAGCGGCAATATGTAGGATTGGTCATGCATGAGAGTCCCGGCGCGAATTGATAAACGGTTCTCAGTCCCGCGTCAATTCAGACCTCTCAGGGAGCGATCAGGAGGACACTTTTCTTCTCTTCCGGCTTCGCTGGGACCTCTGAGACCTTCGGCAATGGTTTGTCGACCTTCGGTACCACCCGTTTTTTCACAACCTGAACTTGAATCGGCGGTTCTACTTTTACGACGTCAACGTGATCAACTGTCGGTTCGGTCACATCCACGCCTGTGTCCGCGGCCACGACTAAAATCGGCGATTCGACGGGTTCGACCGTTTCGACAAAAGTCGGTTTAACCGAGTCGACTGGCGGCTGAGGCTTAAGTTCGACCGCGTCGTTCGAGTTCAATGTAAAATGAAGGGTAGCAACCAACCCAACCCCTGAGGCAACCAACAAGGCCAATCCAATGAGCAAACCCCGGAGGTTGGACTGCGCCTGCTGAACCCCCTGTGCAACTGGTTCAAGAGCAGGCGCTGGCGGTTGAACGACCATCACCGCCGACTCAAACTGCATTGCTGGTGTGTGTTCAGAGGTGTCGCTGAGCACATTGCCGGAGTCCAAACGCCCACGATTTCCGAAGCCCAGCGGCATGGTTCGACTGCCTACAAAGGGCAATCGAGGTACCTTCGCCTGCTGCAATGCCGAGCAAAACTCGGTGGCGTTTGCGAAGCGATTCTTGGGATTTAGAAGTGTCGCTTTCTTGAGAATCCTGCCCAGTTCAGTCGCCTCGAGTTCTTGCGGAATATTCAGATGGCCCTGGCAGTGCGCCATCAGATAGGCCATAGAATTCCCAGCGCTCACAGCCGGAATCGCCGTTAGGGTCTCGATAAAAATCAGGCCCATCTGGTAGACATCCAACGCTGGCGTCACGATCTGACTCTCGATGTACTCCGGAGCCAGGTATGCGGGGGTGCCGGTGAAACTCCCCGATTGCGTCATCTGACTCGACGATTCGCCGAAAACCCGGGCGATTCCAAAATCCAAAATGATGAGACGCTCGTCAGCTTGACCAGGGTGGCTCAGATAGAGATTCGACGGCTTCAGATCCTTGTGGACGATCCCCAAACGATGTCCTTCGCCGAGCGCGCTCATGGTGTCGATGAAAAGCCCCATCGCACGCTTTGGCTCCATCGGGCCGTTGCGGACGAGCTCTTCCTCGAGGTCATGTCCGACCAGATAATCCATCGCCAGATAAGGCTGTTCCAAGTCATTGGCCACACCAAAGTCGAAAACATCAACAACGTTTGGATGTTTGATTTTGGCCGCGATTTTCGCCTCTTGGAGAAACCTAGCTTGAAATTTTTCGGTTCCCGGCCCACGCGGGATTTCCAGAATCTTAAGCGCGATCTCACGATCCAGATGAACGTGCCGAGCCTTATAAACGTGGGCAAAACCGCCCCGACCAAGATGGCCAACGATCTCGTAACGACCGTCGATGATTGTGCCTTCGGCGAGTCTCTCGTCGGTGTCTATGGTCGAATTCTGCGTCATGTCCTCGGATTATCCTCTTCTTTCCGAATCTCGCCAAGCCGGTCGTAATGGCGATAACCAAGCTGTTGCAGCGCTTTCACCGGTGCCAAACCAATATCGACAAGGGTCTTCGTGCCATACGTCCCGGCCAATACGGGTGGACTATAAGCCTTGACCGACTCTTCGGTTCTAAACGGCGGCAACGGCGACAAAAGCTGATGGGCATGAAGGTGAATGAAATGCGCCATCGCCATTCGCGAATAACCCGGCGTTTCGGGGGCCTTGATGACATGCGGCGTGGCAAGGAATCGGCCCGCCGTCAGAATTTCAAGCTCTTGCCCCACTTGCGCCACGATGCATCCTGCCGGAGCGGACCCTGCCACCATCGTCCCATTGGGATTTTCAGGCGTCGGTCGGGTTCTTAGGTATAGACCGCACTGTCCGTCGGGCTTGCCACAGTAGTTCGACTCGGGATCCAAGAAACGACCACCAGGCAACAACGTTAACAGGTTGAAATCCGTGTGTTCTTCGCCCCATAAGATACCAGTATTCACCTGATTTGGCTTCAATGGCAGATAATTTAGAGCGCGCGTGACGTGTGGCCCCCCGTAAACAGCAGCCTCGAATCGAAACGGCTCTAATCCAAGCGCACGAGCGGCGCCCCGCAAAAGCGCGAGGCCGATCTCGTGCATCTGATGAGCGATGAGTTCGTATTTCTCGCGAAAGTCAGGCGCGTCTTCCGGCCAAACGTTCTCCGCATAGATTTCGGGATACTCGAGGGCGGCGATTGGGTCCAGCGGCTCGGGCGCCATGAAATAACATTCCTTGAAATCGGGCTGGCCACCCGAAACCACCGCTTGCTCGGTCTCTGGAGGCGTCCATCCACGCTGGTACCAGATTTCTGGTTTGGACATCTTTTGCTTTTCTTCAAGCGATTGGCCCACAAAACTCCGAAACGCATCGTAAAAACCCGTGAGGTCTGCGTCTTCGATTCCGTGATTACAGATATAGACAAGCCCATAGTGGCCAAATCCCTCGACGATCGACGCCACCGCGCGATTTTGCCGTGCAAGGTTCGAACTAGAAAGGTCTGCAAGATCAACAATGGGGATGGAATTCGATGTCATGGGCCTACTCCTTAAAACGACTCAGCGACTTGTCTCAGATTTTCCAGCGTCACACGTTACTTGGTTCGGCATGGCTCGCATAGGCGCCCTTTGCACCAAAACAATCCAACGGGCTCGGATCATCACATGCTCTTAAATTGGAGCCAGTCCGCCAGTCTCGCGTGCTTGGTCAGACACTTTTCGAATCGAGAGCGGACTTCCTGCAGGTCCCCAATGTGTTGATCTCGCGCGAGGTCGAGTTCGTCCCAGAAGCTGTAAAACTCTGGGTAAAGAAAGTCATTCGCGATTGCCAGATAGTACAACCGACGTGCCGCCTCGTCTTCCGTGATGCGCCCGGCCCTGTGAGCCTGTGCCACGACGCCCACGAAAGCTAAAACATGAACGTCGGTGCAGGCGACGGCGATCTCATCAAGAAGATACCTTACGTCGTCTCCAAAAGTGGGCACCGCTAGGTCAGCAAGAACGCTGAGTTCGCGGGTTGTGACTTGACGCGGAATCCAAGAATCAGCCCAGGTGACGAGGTCTTGTCGATTCACGATTTGTGCATTCCAAGCCAGACGGAGCACCTGGGCTTGCTCTCCAATCCGCTCAAACGCGCTGGCGTCGACGGATAGAATGTCTATGGGCGTCGTGCTCATCTAAATGCCGATTCTGGAAAGTCCTGCGATCAGAACGAAGCGGCAACTTTCGTAAGCTGGTCCATCGAAACAATGTACTTCGTTCGGCAAAACTCGCACACGACCTCCACGGGCTCACCGGCCTGAAGCATATCCTCGACTTCGTCTTTGCCCGCCGCGATCATCGCGCGCTCAATGCCTGATTCGGAACACGTGCAGCCAAACTCAAGCTCTTCATTACTCAACAACCGAAACGCATCACCCAGGATCGCAAGGCCCAGAAACGTGTCGTCGAGCTTCTGCCAATCGGGCTGCAGGTTCTCAAGCGCAAGGGTCACGGCCTCCAGCTCGTCAGCACGGGGATTGGGCAGCAACTGCACCATGAATCCTCTGGCGTGCACCACCTGACCATCTACGATCGAACAGCT
>JBBKVQ010000252.1:0-10852 GCA_037968515.1 Bradymonadaceae bacterium | reverse complement strand
CGCGTACCGGTCGCAGGCGCGGCTGGAGCCACGCGGACCCATCACAGGCGCGGCTGGAGCCACGCGGACCCATCACAGGCGCGGCTGGAGCCATGCGCACCCATCACAGGCGCGGCTGGAGCCACGCGGACCGATCGCAGGCGGCGTACCCGTCGCGTCACCGACTGAGACGGTCTGAAACATCCTGAAACCTCGCCTGAAACACTGGAGCCCCGTCAATTCGCCGAGTACTAATCATTCATACGAACTCGGAGACATCCATGAAACGACTTGCCAAACTGATCCTAATCGCCTCGACCATCTGCACCGCTGCTGCGTGCGGCGATGGCCTGTCGAAGAACTCGAAAAAGAGCAGCGCGCAGGTTGATTCTCCTGCGGACAAGCCCGGTATTAATAATCAGTTTAATAATACGAATATTATCTCGACCAATAACGCGACCAATAACGCGACGGATAATTGTGGCGACGGCATCGTAGATCCTTCGGAGTCTTGTGATGGCACAGTCACCCCGTCGTGTGAGGAGCTGGGGTTTGATGACGGTGAAGTCACCTGTTCGGTCAGCTGCAACGTGAACTCGAGCGGATGCGTTCGATACTCGTGTGGAGATGGAATCCTGCAGGGCGAAGAATCATGTGATGACGGTGATTTGAACGGTCAGCCGGGCCAGTGCAATTCAAATTGCTCAGGCGCGACGGAGTTTTGTGGCGATGCGATCATCAACGCCGAAGAAACGTGTGACGGCAATAACCTGGGCGGCAAAACCTGCCAGTCGCTCGGTTTCGAACGCGGCGAGCTGGCCTGTGGAGCTTGCGGTTTCGACACGTCGGGCTGTTCCACCTGTGGCGACGGCATTGTGGGCGAGGACGAAGTCTGTGACGACGGCGCGGCCAATGGAACCTACGGCCACTGCAACGCCACCTGCGACGCTCAGGGCGAGTTCTGCGGTGATGGTATTAAACAAGCTCAGGAACAATGCGATGGGACAGTGGTTCCCGGCACGTCCTGCACTTCACTCGGTCGGGGTCGTGGCACTGTCAGTTGTAACTCGAACTGCACCATGGCCGCGATGTGCACGATGATGCCGACGACTGGTGAGTTGGCGTTCACGGAAATCATGGCAGACCCGAACATCAGTACAGATAACGACGGTGAGTGGTTCGAAATGCGGAACCTGACTTCACGCGTTATCGACCTGAGCGGTTGCATTATCGAGAGCAGCACCTCGACGGGCATGGAGTCGTTCACGATCTCGAGCCTGACCGTTGGGCCCGGCGCTTTCGTGACCTTTGCCCGCAATATCAACGTGCCGTTCTTCGCGGATTACATCTACAACGCTGGCATCAACCTGAATAACACGACCGATTCACTGGCACTGTTCTGCGACGATGGCATGAGCACCAATATGGTCGACCATGTTGCCTACGATAACGGCGCGACATTTCCTGACCCGACTGGCGCCAGCATCTCGCTTAACCCGGCCCGTGTGAGTACGACGCAGAACGACTTAGGCAGCAACTGGTGTGTTGGGACGAGCAGTTTTGGTGTGGGCGACCTGGGGACTCCGGGCGCTGCAAATGACGCGTGTTTCTAGGTGGTGTGAAATGGGATTAGGATTTATGGGACTGGCCGGCGACTTAAAGGAAATTACCAGCATTTTTGGATCGCGTGATAATGGCCGTTACGACGCGCTGATGAACAGCGACCATTTTTTTGTTCGGTCATTATTGGGGCTTGATGACCCGGGTATCGACGCCACCGAAACTCAAGGGGCGCTGCGTGAGATAGTGGATGGAGCAAAATGTGAAACTTACTCCCCGCATCGTTACGGCTACGCAATGGAAGCGGTTTGTTTTCAGCTCGCCGAGAACCTAGGAGAAGCTGCGGCCGGTTACGGAGCCATGGACGAAGTTATACAAGTAATTGTCGAAGCCGGGGGCGATCCAGGCCTGTTTCCCGAAGCAGACGCGGAATGGTTTGTTCCAATTCCCCGCATGGAAGACTGGCCTTGTGTGGTGACCTATTCAGCCGATCAATGTCGTAAAAAAGCGGCGGCGCTTGCGGCAGTTGCAAGAGATTTGACGGGCGAAGAAGAGGATAATCCGACGTTCTTTATCGCGGAGTTTTTGAAGTGGTATCAGGACTGCGCAAAAACAAACCGTGACCTCATCGTTGTCGCGCATTAGCCCAGTGCCTCCTGCACTATGGCTGGCTGATGATCGGAGGCGCTTCGAGCGATCGTGAGTCGAACCGACGTCTCCCCCAACAGCCGAACGAACCGTCTGTGCGGACGCCGCAGCCGTAGTCGTCGTTGACCGCGATGTCTTTCCAATCGTTGCCACCAAGCACTTTGGTCTGATTGAAAATGAAATCTCCCCAACACGCGAGGCTTCCGCCCACAGTCAAACCGCAGCTGTGCCCTTTTCCCACGCCAACTTGGACGAAATCCAATGACGGTACGCTAGAGACCTGATTATCATTATCGAGTCCCCAACATTTCACGGTGCCGTCGGTGCGGACAGCGCACGTGTGTAAAAATTCGGTGGAGATTTGGGCAAAATCCGCACCTGTTTCGGCATTTGGGTCAGTGGCTGCGCCGTATGGGCTCGAGCCCCAACAAATGATCGTCCCGTTTGTGCGAACGGCACATGTTGCCGCGTAACCCGTCGTAATTTGCGCGATGTCTCCGCCCGCATAAGCATTGGGGCCACTGGTCTGTCCCCAATCATCAAGGCCCCAGCACTGCAGATTGCCGTCGCCTTTCAATCCACATGTATGCCTGTACGTAGAAACTTGCTTGAGCGGGCTCGCGAAGGTGGCAGCATTGGGACCTGACAGTTCTCCAAGGTCCTCGTAACCCCAACACATCGGTTCGCCGGAGTCCTTGAGAGCGCAGGTTCGATAAGGGCCCACGGTAACCTGCGTAAAAGCCCCGGGAGTGATGCTTGGGTACACATCGAAAGTGTTCTGCGCGCCCCAACAGAAGAGCCGCTGGTTCTCTTGGACCATGCAGGCGTGAGTTTGGGTGACATCCACCGATTTCATCTTGGGCATGGGATATGACGCGAACTGGGGTGCAGAGGTCTGGAAATATCTGTCGCTTCCCCAGCAGTCCAAAGTTCCGTTGCCATTTAGTACGCAGATGTGGTCATCGCCAACGGCCATCGTCTGAACGTCCGTATTGCCGGCGCTATTGGCAGCACTAACTTCGCCGTATGTGTCTTGTCCCCAGCATTGAATTGTTCCATTCGTGCGTAAGCCACAGGTGTGGTTTTTATGTGCCTTAATCTCAATAAAGTCATTCGCTGTATCCGAATTTGGACCCGAGACTTGGCCGTAAGTATCTTGTCCCCAGCATGTGATCGAGCCATCGGAGCGCATCGCGCACGTATGTTCTACGCCCAAATCGACTTGTACGAAGTTTGTTGAATAGTCCACGTTTGGTCCCACAACCTGGGCGTTTTGGGCGTTGCCCCAACACAAGATTCGGCCGTCTGTTTGGATGCCGCACATGTGATTGGTTCCGGTGGCAAACGTCGTGAAAACGGCCCCACGGGGTGGCAGTGGTCGCGTGACCAATACTCTGCTCCAGCACACAACAGATCCGTTGAGCAAGAGGCCACAATCGTGCAACTGCATGTCAATCTCCGAATACAATTCGGGCCCAGTAGTTTGGGTCGCCGAAAACAAATAGCCCCAGCAATGGCGTTTTCCTGCTGCATCCAAAGCACATGTTCTAGAACCGTCCGCGCTGATGTAGGTAAAGCCCGGGCCAGCTGCCATCGGCAAGCTGACTTGACCATCTTGGTCGCGTCCCCAACAGACAATCGATCCGTCGGTCTTCAGGCCGCAAGTGTGAGTGCTGCCCACGGCAATCTGGGTCAATGGTTCGATGCAGCGGCTTCCGTCACCGGCGATATTAAATGTGTCTGCAGGACATGAACGGCAGTAATGGGGCTGGTTTATCTGGTTCACGCATCCTGTGTTCGCAGCGCAACCGCCAAGCGCGGTCGCGCATTCATTCACGTCGCACGTGGGTGGTGAGCCGACGTTATTGATACAAAGATTGGTGATTACGTCTCCGCAATTTCCATTATTGTTTTCACACTCGTCGATGTCTTCACAGCGGTGCACGCCGCCAATTTGGTTGGTGCACGTGAAGAATGTCGGGTCTCCGCAACCTCCATTATTGATTTGGCACTCGTCGATGTCTTCGCAAGTGGGTTCGTCACCAATCTGATTGGTGCAGGCGTAAAACGTCGGGTCGCCACAATCCCCGTGATCGATTTGGCATAGGTCGATGACTTCGCATAATGGCGGCGCATCGCGTTGGTTTGTGCACTCAAAATATCGCGGGTCGCCGCATCGTCCGTTATCGATCAAGCAATCGCGGAACTCTTCGCAGGTCGGCGAGGCGCCTACATTATCAATGCACTTGAAGAGGTCACTGTTGCCGCATCCGCCGTTATTCTTCGTACATTGGTCAATCCTGTGGCAGCTAGGGGGCGAACCGTAGAAATTTTCACATCCGAAGAATTTTGGATCCCCGCAGCCACCATTTTCAACTTTGCATTCGTCAATATCATTACAAATCAAGCGTTTACCGCCAGTGTCTTCACACAGCGTGTATTTGGCGACGCAGCCTCCGTTGTCGACCTCACATCGGTCCGTGATCGCAACGTTATTGGTGTTTTGCTCGGTTGTGGGAGGGCTCGGGGCGTCGGAATCACTGCAGCTAAACAAACAAAAAATTAAAATGAGCCACGGATACTTAATCAGAAAGTTCATCTGGAAACTTGGGGGAATAGTTCGTAATAGTGCAAAATATAAAACCTAGATGACCTGCGTGCTCACAGGTCTTTCTGGAACATCTCGTAGGTGTGTTCTGGGACGGCGCCGATCAACGACAAGCCGGCGGCCGTGACCTCGTCATGAGCGGCAGTCCACGTCAGGACGCCCGAAGTGATGCGTTGGGCTTTCATCGCGTGAGTCAGCATCACGAACATATGAAGCGATAAACCGCCAAGCGCAGAGCCTCGAAACTCGGGAACCACTCCAAACAGGGCGACGCGAAGCCGGTTCGGCGTGAATCTGCGTTCGGTGATGATTCGGTGAACAGTCTCGCTCAGCGACCAATCGGTGTTTGCCAGTACGGTTCGTTCGATCATTGTGATGGCAAATGCGGCCGGTTGATCGTCGACAAACGCGATCAGTGAGGTTGTCGCGTCTACCCGGTCTGGGAACCCTAGCCAAGCACTAAAATCCGACGACGATGTCCGAACAAACCCAAACGTCCCATCGTACGCGTCGTTGTAAAGGCCGGTTAGAATCTCGAGCGTGTCGCCTCGTTTCAGATCCGCCAAGGGTATGACCTCAAGGCCTGGTTTTTGCGCGACCGCGCTCGACATTTGTTTCACGAGTTTCGGGATTTTGGGCTCAAATCCCCAGGTTTGAAACGCGCGAAACTGGCTCCATCCGTGGTCTTTTAGTAAGTCGGCATGCCAAGCTGCAGTAAAGGGCATCTGTTCGGTATTTGGACCCTGGCCTTCGACCAAAACACCGCCGCTGACCACGGCCGAGGGGTCGAGCGGGCCGATGGCATGAGTGCAGCCCTTGGAGCGCAGCCAGTCTTCGGCGGCGCTCAACAGGTGGGTCGCCGCGCCGTCATCGGGTTGGCATTCGAAGAGCCCGAAATAGCCTTGGGGTCGGTCGGGATGGACGTGGACCGAGATTCTTCCGACCGTCTTGCCCTCTGATTCGGCCACATAGTGCGCGACCTCGCCACCCTTGACGTAATCCGAATTGGCCAAGAATGGACGGATATCTCGCGGACGCCAGACCATCGGCGGCGCATAAAACGTGGAGCAGGCTCGCAAGAATATGCGGGAATCTGCATGGGTCAAAACTGGACGGACGGTCACCAAATCATAACCTCTGCTCTTGACCATGTTGTACCATAAGCAAACTCGGCAGGCTCAGCACAACAACGATTAATGAATCTGCCGCGCCCGAACAATATCGACGACTCGCCAATTTGAACCAGGCCATTCGTTATCGTCGGATTCCAAGAGTGCCACGTCTGCGGTCTTCAGTTCTATGAATTCGCCTGTGAGGTGCTCCAAAACGGCTTCCCAGCCAGGGTTATGGCCGACCACAGCCAGTGTATTGACGGTCACAGGAGTGTTCAGCACGACCTCCAAGAACGGCTCCCAGCCTGCATGGTAGAGGTTAGCGTGGGTTTCCATGGGTGGTTTTTTGAACGGCTCGGACATCAGATTCCAGGTCTGGATGGCGCGCAGGGCATCCGAAGAATAGGCCAGATCAGGGGTCCATCCTTGAGCCGCCAAATATTCGGCGACTTTGGGCGCAGCGCCTCGTCCCCGCTTATTGAGCGGGCGGGCATGGTCCGTGGGAGCGTCGGTTTTCCAGGAACTTTTTGCGTGTCGAATCAACATCAGTCGTCGCATGGTTTGGTCCTTTTGGCCACGACTTGAGCCACACGTTCTAGAATCACGTCTGCAAGAAGTTCGGGGACTTCGTCCGAGGATTGGGCATTGGCGAAAGCTTCGTTGACTCGGTGTTCCGGAACGTCAAGTTGGTAGAGGTATTGCGGCAGCCGTGCCATCTGATGGTCCAAAATCCAACGCACACGTTCCACGAGTTTTTGGCGGAAGTCTTGCTTGTCTTCGACCTTGAAGCCGAGGCTGTTGCTCACCATGGATTCTAAGGGGTTTTCAGACATCGGCGACCTTGAAATGGGGCAGGGTGATTAGGGTTCGGGTGGTTTGCCGTGTATGCGGGTCAGTTCGTCGGTGAAGCGCTTCAGGTCAGTGTCTTTGCCCAAAACCACGATCACGTCGCCTCGCTGCATGGCGGATTCGGGGTCGGGATTTACAGCCACATCTCCCTTGAAATCTTTGTCATCATCCTGTCGATCAACCAGCCCAAGCACGGTCAGTCCAAAGCGTTTGCGAACGTCCAACTCGACCAGCGATCGCCCATCCCATTCATCTGGAATGATCAGACGATGGATCGAAACGCCCGGAAACACGCGTCGGACATCGAACGACTCTTGCTGGGTTCGGTAGATATTATTGTGGTGCGTCAGGATCGCGGTGGCAACTAGGGCAAAAAGCGCCGGCACAACAAACTGCGCGCCAAAGAGTTCGATCACCATCAAAATAGCCGCCAGTGGCACGTTGACGATCGAGACCAAACTTGCCGTCATGGCCGGGGCGATCAGGACCAGAGGCTCAAGGTCAAAAACCCCCGCCCAAGCAACCGCGATCGTCGTTCCAAAAAAGATGGTTGGGAACAAGAGTCCGGCAGACCCGCCTGATGTAATGGTCATAAGCGTGGCGACGAGTTTTGCGAATAGGGCGACAACGGCCAACCCGACTGTTAATTTGCCGACCACGGCCAGCTCTAAGACCCCCTCACCGGGTCCTAGGACAAGCTCGATGACGCCTCCTGGACCTTTGGCGAGTTGGTCAGTAGGCATCCCCAGAAACTCCAAAACATAATACGTGGCGATGACCACGACACCGACGCCCACTGCGCCAACAATATGGCGAGTCAGCGGGTTTTTGAACTTCTCTACAAAAAACTGGTCGAGCGCGGTTCGGGCGAGCCTGAAATAGATGCCCACCACAGCAATGCTGGCGCACACCGCAAATAGAGCAAAATAATATTTTGCAGAATAAACAGCGGGGATGGTTTTCGGGGCTTCCGAAAACAGCGTGTGATGACCGCCTGCCACATGAGTCAGGAAGAATGCGATCAACGAGGATAACAGCGCGTAGATCAACCGATTGATGATGGGCTGGCGCCTATACATGACTTCGATCGCAAAAAACGCCGCGCCAAACGGGGTGCCCATCAGAGTGGAAACCGCTGCCGCAATGCCGCAAAGCTGCGCCGTTTGCAGGTCTTCGTGTTCAGTGGCTTGCCACCAATGATTGAGGCGATCGATCACGCTGGTGCGATTGCTCCTGTCGCGTCGACGCGGCTTGAAAATGCCCGCAGCGATGCTTTCGCCAATCAAGGTCACGCTGGCTTCAAGTCCGCCACTGCCGCCCGTACAAAGGGTCGCAAGGGTCGCACCCATTTTACGAAAAGCGAGAGAAAACGTGGGAAGTTTCCAGCGCGCGGCCACACCCTCGTGCATTTCTTCGAGGCGTGGCTCGGACGAAAAATAGAGTGTGATGGCCCGCTCAAGTCCATCACCTTCGACGGCGTTCAGTTGGTGCACTCCGTCGTGGTCTTCGTAAGCGACAAAAGTCGGATGATAATTTGAGATCGCGTAGACGAGTGCCGCCCCGATAACCAAGGGCAAGAGAATGAAAATAATGGACGGCATTCCCTCGAACGCAGTAACCAGACCCGAAAAGCCGCTATGGACTGCGACTTTCAAGGGATAAACCATAGCCCAAACCACCACGCCCACGACCACAGCCTGAAAAACAAGACGACGTTCATGAGGGTCAAAATGGCTGAGGCCAGCGAGGCTACGCTCGAAGGCCTGACCAAGGAATCTGCGGACAAACCGCACGACTGCGCTCGGGAACTTCATACTAGATATGCTTTGCTTCCTTGAGCCACGTCACGGTGGACTCGAGGGTTTCGCGGGCGGGGCGAAATGTAGCGCCAAGTTCGTTGCGAGCTTTTGAGTTGTCGAACAACCAATAAAGCGTTGCGTAGGGCACGACCAAGGGGTTGTAGGGCAGCGGGAGTCCGAGCGCCACCCCTGTTGCGGTCAGTCCACGCAAAACAGAGTTCGGAACGGTCATGATCGGTGATTTTTTTCCCGCGACATCAAGGGTCAGTGCGGCAAGTTCGTAGATGGTCAGGTTGTCGCCTCCCAGCACGTATCGTTCGCCTGATTTGCCCTTTTCCAGCGCGCGAATAATGCCGTTGGCCACATCCAAAACATGAGTCACGGCTGTGCCACCTTTCGAGACCATCACAGGGGTGCTTTTGATGAAATCAATCAAGGTACCGGAGGTCACCATCCCAGTGTCTTCGGGGCCGTAAACCTCGGCGGGGTTGACCGTGACGATGTCCATGCCGTGGTCGCGCACGTAACGGTCACAGATTTCTTCCGCGCGGTGTTTGCTCATCGCATAGACCATCTTGGGGTCGTTCAGTGTGAAAGTGGCTGTCTCGTCCTGAATCGTGTTTGTGGTGGTGCCGTTGATCGCGATCACGCTTGAGCAGTAAACCACGCGTGGGCTTCCGGCTTTGAGTGCCGCTTCCAAAATATTGGTGGTTCCACCTTCGACGATATCGGCCATATCTGGAGAGTCGATGTCGTTCCAAGAGGAAGGGCTGGCAAGGTGGATCACAGCGTCGCAGCCCTCAATGCCTTTGACCATGGTGTCCGCGTTGCGGACATCGCCCACAAAGCGTTCCCAGTCCAACCCGTCGATTCGTTCAGTTTTAGAGGTCTCGCGTACCAGGCAGCGTACTTGATGGCCTTCGTCGATCAGTTGGCGGACCACATTTGATCCGATAAATCCGTTCCCGCCTGTCACAAAAATACGCATGGTTTGGTTCCGCTCTTGGGTTGGGCGCGAACCTAGACAAAACGCTCCGATCCTTCAACTGCACTCGACGTCCCCTGCAGATATTTGGGATCGACCAGGCTAGCGATGCGTTGCATGACAAGGTCGGTCACCGCATCAAACTTGTCCGAGTACTCGTTGGCTTCGTCGGTAAAAGGGCGGTAAGGCGCGTCGATTTGATACGGCGCGAGATCGGCATCCGGCAGCATGGGCTCGCCAACGCGGTACAGAACACTGCCACCGCGTGAGAACGGATTGTTGCCGGGATACGCTCCTTCGCAGCCGTTGCTGCCGATGGGAGCGATGATTGATTGCGTGCGTAGAGCCATTTGCGCCAGCCCCGGTTTACCGGATCCGAGCGTGATGGAACGTGTGCCTTCTGGGAAAACCACGATCCGAAGACCCAGTTCAAAGGCTTGCATGTTTAGGTCGACAAAGAGGTCCATCATCTGGCGAAAAAGCTCGCGATGACGTTCGACAAACCCGTGTTTGAAGGGATCGTAGTCGAGGCCAAGAATGTCGCGAGGCGTTTTGATCAGCTGCATCACGTCGCTCTCAAGGCCGATGGCCTTGGCATCCGCGATCAGTTTTGTGTCTTCCCATCCGTCTTGGGTTGCATGGCGCAACAGGCGGTAGAGCTCGTCGCTTGGGGGGCGATTCAGCACGCCAACAACATCGGTCGTGATCAAATAACCGCGTGACGGGGTTGGAATATTATTGGTCGACGTCAGGAACCCACGTGAAAATCCGTGGTTATAGTATTTTCCCTTGGCCCAAGTAGCCGTGAACTCGTTGCGCTTGCGCCATAGCTCGACTTGAAGCGGCCAATAATTGAATTTATCCGTGTGGTTCATCGCGATGAAGACACGTTCTTTGGCGTCTGGGAGGCGATCCAAGTTCTCGACCCGGATCTTGGTCCGTGTTTGGGGCAGGCGATAATTGGTGCGCAAAATCCAACCAGCCAGCATCTGCCCCTTGGGGCGTGTGGTCAGTTGGATTCTTTTCATGACGTCTAACGTCAGCATCGGCAGCTCACAGAACAGGTCGCTAAGGGCACTTCTTAGTATCCTTCTACCACGCGACCATCATTTGGGACTTCAAAATCCGAAAATGCCGGTTCAAAGATGACATCAGACAGAGTCACGTTGGTGACGTGTTCGCCTGTTTTGGTTCCATCCCATTTGAACGTGCGGAATGTCTTGGGAAGTTTGATGCCCTCGATATCTTGTTCGCCGTCGTAAGACATAAACTTTTCAGGCGAATGTCCGCCGTCAGGGAAGAATCCCTTGTA
>JBBKVQ010000251.1:0-2863 GCA_037968515.1 Bradymonadaceae bacterium | reverse complement strand
ACCGGGTGTCCATGAAGCTTGAAAATTTTCCAACGAGGGACTTCGAACATTATCTGTACTCCTTGCGCGACGATTCACGCGGGTCGGAAACTAACCAACACGTGCCGAAGGTCAAGGTTTCGGCGCAGAATGGGCGAGTCGTTTGTGATTCTGCGCTTGGTGCGCAGGCCCTATGGCCTGCATTCGATTCCTGGGATTATTCAGACACATACAAACCATAAGGCTCCCGGACCAATCAAAAGCGAGCCATAGGGCTCGCGGACCAATCACAAAACAACCTTATGCGACAGCCTCCGGAGACTCGCGTACCGGTCGCATGCGATTCGGAGGCATCCGACCCGCACAAGAATATTTGATATCCATGAATGCGGTGTTAACCTGCGGGCATAGGTCATAAAACCAAGGACGGTTAATGACCGGGAGTCGTGTTTTGAAGAAACTACTACCAGGCTTAATTGCTGCTTGTTTGTGCGCGGTTGCCGCACCAGCTCAAGCTGTGCCGCCCGCCCAGGTCCGAGGATTGGACCTGACAGCGATCCTTGGGATCTGCGACCAGGCGCGCAAAATCCAACTCGAAATTTTGGGTGCCGAACCCCGAACACTGAGCCGACTGAACACCATCGTGATCGATCCAGGTCATGGCGGGGTCAATCAGGGAGCGCTCGGTGTCGCAGGCATCCACGAAAAATTCATCACGCTTGAGCTCGCATACGCGATGCGCGAGGAACTTCAGCGGAAATACCCCGGTGCTCGCATCGTCATGACCCGCTATTGGGATATGTCTGTGAGCCTTTCGGACCGCATCGCGTTTGCCAACGCTCAAAACGCGGACCTGTTTGTGTCGCTGCACTACAACGCTGCCAGCCACGACAAGGCCGCCGGATTCGAGACCTATTTTTTAGCGTCTGCCGAAGCCACTCCGGGCCAAGAACAAGTCAAGGGTCAGCCGATCGCCACAGCGTCGATGGAGGTCACAGGTATTCCGAAGAACCTGTCGACCGCCCCACGCGCAACGACCTTCAATGAAGTGGTTGTTGATATCCAGGCCGACCTCGCTCGCCAACGCCAGCATCAGGACAGCGCGCTTTTTGCGAAGCTGGCCAACGAGGGCCTCGACCGTAAACTTACGGGCGTCAATCGCGGTGTAAAACAGGCCAACTTTGGCGTGCTTCGTGGCGCACAAATGCCGGCGATTGTGGTCGAAAGCGGCTTTGTATCGCATCCCACCGAAGGCAAAATGATTCTGACTCCAAGCCACCGCGCCCAAATCGTCGGTGGTTTGATTGAGTCCATCGAGTCTCTTGATCGTCTGCTGGACCAACGCGATGCCCCTTCAAAATAACAGTGTTCGGTGTGTCGGCATCTTGCCGGCATTACGGTTCACACAATCACGAATTTTAATCGCTCTTTTCGTTTTGGTTGGTTGCGAGACAGCACCGCCTGCCGACGAACCAGAACTGCTGGGTCGCAGCATGCTGACCGATGCCGATCACGAGATCCCAGGCCCCGTTAAGCCGGCGCCACCTGCCTCACAAGACGGTGCGGAGCCGGTAGAAGATGGCCCCACTGTCGAGATGACCATCTTGACCGAAGGCCGAACTCATATCGGCCCCAATGGCGTCCAAATCACGCTCGAAAAATTCACGCCCGGCAACCCTGCAATCGTGGGACTGGTCTTCCGAACAGAAAAGGAAGAGTCGTCCGTCGATTTCAAGGCTGATTACGGCGAGGGTGTGGCGTACGGCGTGTTGTACAAGGTGGATGTGAGCGGGGAGGAACTGACGCTGCGTGTAGAGCCCACCGCAATCACCGGCCCCATCGACATGCAGGCCGCCGGCACGATTGCCTTGAGCGACTTCAACGAACGCCCTGAATGCCAAGGCGAACCCCGCACCGGCGATGGCGGCGTTCTTACCCAGAGCATCGGCAACACAAACGGCACCGTCACGGTTCGCCGGTTACGCAGCAAGGACGACATCCTGTGTTCGACCACAGTCGGCCTCTACACTCGCCGCGTCATCGAATAACCGGAAAATAGTTCCGGTCGTACAGGAAGATCTTTCTGTCGCCCCCATTCTAAATCGCTGAGACCCGCATAAAACCTCGATCTGAGATCGTGGCACACCGTTTGCTCTACTCTTTGTGCAAGAGAGGTCATCATGAGCGACGGAATATTAACAGCAGTCAGCGGCGCAGTCGCCCGACAGGTCCACCTCGACACCGTAAGTCATAACCTTGCAAACGTTGAAACCCCCGGCTACCGGGCGCGTTCGGTTCGATTCGAAGAACTTCTGGTCGACCGCGCAACCGGTCTGAGCCATGTCTCGGTAAGAAACGACGATATCAACTTGGCGCCTGGCATCACCGAGGCCACCGAGAATCCGTTTGATGTCGCCATCGAGGGCGACGGCTTTTTCACCGTCGAAACTGGGGCAGGCGTTGGCCTGACCCGTGCCGGCCGTTTTAGGGCCAACGACGAGGGTCAGCTGGTGACGCTCGAAGGCTACAAAGTCTTGAACCCCAGCGGCCAGCCCGTGATGGTGCCGCCAAACGCAGACTTCTACGTCGATGATACCGGCAACGTCTGGGACGATATCGGCATTGTCGATCAACTTAATATCGTGAATCTGACCGAAGGCTCGACTCTGAGCCCGATGGGACCGTCGACGTTCAAGGTAGACAAGGGCGGGACCGAGGCTTCTTCAGCGATGGTCCGTCAGGGCTACATCGAACGCGCCAACGTAAATCCTGTCGAATCCATGACCGAACTCATCACCCTGCAGCGCCACTTTGATGCGATGCAGAAACTCATTCAGACCTTCAGCACCATCGATAGCCGCGCTGCTCGCGACCTCGGCAGCAT
>JBBKVQ010000250.1:0-7542 GCA_037968515.1 Bradymonadaceae bacterium | reverse complement strand
GCTCCAGCCGCGCCCTGCGATTCGGTCCGCGTGGCTCCAGCCGCGCCTGCGATGCGGTCCGCGTGGCTCCAGCCGCGCCCTGCGATTCGGTCCGCTTCGCTTCTTGCACCCATTCCTAAATCGTCGCATCTATGGGGCGATTTATTTCAACCGAGGAGATTTTTATGAAAACGACTCTACTTATTGCCATTTCCCTTCTTGTCGCCTGCGGCGGAGCACCTACAAAAACCCAGACTGACGGCCAGTACGTCGAAGCCATGGCCGAAGAGCATAACCACGACGCGCCGGTCGCCAACCCGATGAGCGAAGGCGAAAAGCCAGCAAATATCTCGGGAGAAATGGTCCAATACGCGACCGTCGACGCCAAGCCAGTTTCTGGATACTTCGTGTCGCCTACCGATAAGGCTGACGCGCCAATGATCGTCGTGATTCACGAGTGGTGGGGTCTCAACGACAACATCAAGGCTATGGCTGATAAGCTCGCAGCCACGGGTTACCGAGTCCTCGCGGTGGACCTCTATGGCGGCGTTTCGGCCACCACACCTGAAGACGCCATGACCACGATGAAATCCGTGATGGCCAAGCCAGAACTTGCTCAGGCCAACCTCAAGCAAGCTATCGGGTTCCTTGAGGCTAAAGGAACTCAGAAGATCGGTGTACTGGGTTGGTGTTTCGGCGGCGCTTGGTCGCTGCAAACTGGGTTGCTTGCACCCGATAAAATCGACGCGATGGTGATTTATTATGGTCAGGTCGACACCGACAAAACAAAATTGTCGACCTTGAAAATGCCTATCATCGGATTCTTCGGCGGCGCAGATAAAGGAATTCCGGTTGATGGCGTAAAAGCGTTTGAGTCAGCTCTTATCGATGTCGGAGCCAATGCCGAAATCAAAATATATCCAGGTGCCGACCACGCGTTTGCTAACCCATCAGGAAATAATTATCAGGCAGAAGCTGCCGAAGACGCCTGGGCAAAAACACTGGCTTTCCTTAGCACCAACTTAAAATAATCCACGGATTAAAGGCGTCCCGCCCAAAGTGATTTGGTGCGGCGAACCAGCTGAGCAAACTCTACCGCTCTTTCTCCGTGACCCGCGCTTACGAGTTCTTCGATAAGCTCTGGGGTCACATTTTTTGCTTCTGGGGCATGCTTCAACATCAAAGCAAAACTTGCGACGGCGACGCTGAACTTCAGGTCGTCCGAGGCGGCACTCAGCTGTCGCTTTACGCCTTCTGTACCCAGATACAGTTCGCGTTCGATATGGCTTTTTGCGCCTTCCGGGCGGTAACGAAGTCGCACGGTCGCAAGGTTCGAGCTTGGCTCGCCGGTCAATTTAATCTCGTAGAGTGCGGTTACAGTATGACCGACTCCCATTTCACCGGCATCCTTTGCGTCGTTGCGAAATTCTGAGTCGGCCATCGCGCGGTTTTCGTACCCAATCTGGCGCCAATTCGAGACTGCCATGGGGTCAAACTCCACTTGGATTTTCACGTCGGATGCGACGTCTTGCATCCACATGGCGAGCTCGTCACCAAACACTTTTCTGACCTGCGCTTTTCCGTCCAAATACACGTACGAACCGTCCCCGCGATTGGCCAATTGCTCCATGTCGGCGTCGTTGAATTGGTCGCCTACACCCACGGTCGTCATCTTGATTCCTTTGCCTGCGTATTCGGCGATTTGGGCCAATAGCGCGTCCTGGCCCATCGCTCCGATATTGGTGTCACCGTCTGACATCACCACGACTCTGGATACCGCGCCTTCGTCGTGGGACTTCGAAGCCAAATCGTATGCGAGCTCCAGCCCAGTTCCCATGTCCGTTCCGCCGCCTGTGTTCAGCTCGTCGATGGCCCGCAAGATTGTTGACCGGTCTTTGACTAGGGTGGGCGCCAGGGCGACCTCGGTGCGGCCGGCGTAGGTCACGACTGACACTGTGTCGTCGGGTTTCATGTGTTCGACCGACTCAAGCATGGCCGCCTTCAGCAAGCCAATTCGGTCGTCTCCACCCATCGAGCCGGACACATCCACAAGGAAGGTCAGGTTCCAAGGTTTTCGACCGACGGTTTCTAGATCCGCTGCCTTAACCGCAATTCGTAAAATATAGGTGTCTGACTCGGCCGAGACAGGACTGGGCGCGGCTTCCAGATAGGCCGTGAGCGCTTCCTCGGTTGGGGCTTTGTCGCGATACGTAAAAGCGTTCACAAACTCTTCGACTCGCACACCGTGAGGCGAAGGCAACATATTATTTTGCAGTGCGCGGCGAGCGTACGCGTAACTTGCAGTGTCCACATCAATGGCAAACGTTGACACGCTGTCGACTGCCGTTTTGACTTCGGGATGTGTGCCATAATCTACGTGCCGTTTTATTGTTGGCACGCGCTCGGGGGCATCAAATTGAACCTGGGCGTCAACGGCTGAGTTCCGATAGTTGCGCGAGCCTCCGCTATCACCAAAACTCACCTCACTCATGACCGAGTCATTGGCGCGGTGGAACTTTGAAGACACCGTCGTTCCGAAAAGCTTGATGGTGCCAATCCCGAAGAGAAGCACAGTCGCGAGGGCTACTATGATGTTGATTCCGGTTTTATTGCTGATCATCGTTTCTCCTTTGTTTAGAAGTCGATAATCGCTGACCGGCGTGAAAGAGTGAGGAGCCTGATGTGAAAAGACTGTGAAAAAGTAGTCGTCTTGGCCATGTTGAGCGCAAGAAACAAAAAACGCCGGCTGATTCAGCCGGCGTTTTTTTATCTCTACAGGCCGATGATTACATCACGCGGCGGGCTTTTTTAATCAGGCCCAGAAATTCGCGTCGGTCTTCCTGTTTGCCAGTCGCCGACTGAGCGATTTCCTCGACCAAATCGAGCGACAGGTTCTTGGCGTAGGGCGATTCACGCAGGATTTCAGCGAAGGCAGCCACTGATGCAGCGAACTGGAAGTCCTTTGAGGCGTCCGAGAGTTTAGGTCGGACATCCGCGTCAAAGAGCTCAAATGCTTGTTCTTCTGCCTTGTAACCTTGTGGTGATTTTGCGCGCACTCGGACCGTGGCGAGCTTTCCTTTGACGTTTTTGTTCAATCGGATTTCGTAGAGTGCGGTCACGGTGTGGCCGGCTCCGATTTCGCCTGCATCGACCTTGTCGTCACGGAAGTCCTTGTCAGCGATATCGCGGTTTTCGTAGCCGATGAGTCGGTATTCTGGAATCGCTTCGGCATCAAATTCGACCTGGATTTTCACGTCTTTTGCGATGACCTGAAGGGTTCCGTCAACTTGTTCACCGAACACTCGCAGCGCTTCTTTTTTGGAGTCGACGTAGTAGTAGTTTCCGTTCCCCTTGTTGGCCAACTGCTCCATCATCGTGTCTTTGTAATTACCCATTCCAAAACCGATAGTCGACAGGGTTACGCCTTCTTCGACGTAGTTTTTAATTCCCGCAATAATATCCTGATGGGACATAGGGCCGATGTTGGCGTCGCCGTCCGACATCACGATCACGCGGTTCACGTGGTCTTTTTTGTAGTTGGTCAGGGCGAGCTTGTAGGCGAGCTCCATTCCGGAATTCATGCCGGTTCCGCCGCCGGATTGAAGGTTATCGATAGCGCGCATGATTTCGGATTTCTTTTCCACTCCGGTGGGGGGCAAGATTTGGGCAACACGGCCTGCGTAAGTGGCAAGAGCGACGGTGTCGCCTTCCTTCAAATTATTGGTCAGGATTTTCAGTGACTCCTGGGCCAGCGGAAGTTTATCCGGCGCGCTCATCGAGCCTGACACATCGACAAGGAACGTCAGATGTACAGGTTGACGATCCGCCGCCGCGATGCGCTTTCCTTGCACGCCAACTCGCAACAGAAACGTGTCCTTTCGCGTGGTAAACGGGCTAGGCGCGGCTTCAAGGTGTACGCCAAAGGCGCCTTTGTCAGGCGACGGATAATCGTAGCGAAAGTAGTTCACGAATTCTTCGACGCGTACGCCAGCGGCGTTTGGTTTTGCACCCTCGTTCAGTTTACGCCGTGCGATGGTGTAGGCGCCGGTATCGACGTCGATCGAAAAAGTAGAAAATTTATCTTCGGCCGTTTTGGTCGTTTTATTGATGCCATAATCTGTGTAATCCTCCCCCGTAGTGACGTCGGGAGCATTTTCGGCAGGGGCGTCCATCGGTGGAGCCATGGCCAGGGCTTCGCCCTTGGCAACCATTTTCGCCATCGGTTTACGATCTCCTTGCTTTTTCTCGGAAGATTCGCTCATTGCAAGCGGGGCGGCTGCCGTGACGGGCTCGGCTGCAACCTCGTCGTTGGCTTCTTCCTTCTGCCGACGACCATCGTAATCCCTAGAACCCTCGGACCTAGAAGCCGAAATGCTCGACTCTTCGCGTTCGACCGATGTGGAAGGGGTGGCCATGTCCGATGCGCAGCCGGCGGTCATCATCAAGGCAAGGAATAGTGAGGCTCTTTGTTTGGTAATCATCTGAAATCTCCGAGTGAATCGTTGTGATGTCAGTGAATACGGTCGAGCTGAATTTTGGATCTAGGAAAAGATTTAGGGGATGACGGCTGAGTCGTCATAACAAAGCACGACGGAGTCCGCGGCGACGTTCGCGTCAGCAGGCAGTTTATCCTCGCCGCAAACACGGCCCTCATCCCGCCACCCGTCATAAATCCAAATGTCAGAGATGGAACGCCCAGCGACCGTTCGGTCTTGCCAAGTGATGGCCGCTCCCTTTGATACATGAACGGGTTTCGAGCTGTCGGTGCCCATCAATGAGTCGAGCATGCCCAGCCCTCCGGAGCCCAATACGTTCGCCATCTTTTGGTCCGCGGGCGAGGCCGAATCAAGCGTTCGTGCCAAAGTGAAACAGGCGTGATCGATGACCATTGAGGTCTCGCTGAACGTGGCGTGATCCAACGTCACGTAGGTCGATTTGACGTTCTTTGCGTCCCAAGTTTCATAGGTCTTAGAAACTCTCATGGGTGTTTCGAGTTCCATTTCTGGAAATGTACCCCACGAGCCCTGCGGCGTGCGAGGGGTGAAAGATAGCGCCGTCGGTGTCTGCGGGGCGGCTGCACGGTAGGTGTTATAGACGACAAACCCCTCGACGATTTCAGCGCCGGGATGGGCGACGACTTGCCATTTTCCATTCATGCCAAGGTCTGTATCTTGTGTGGTTATGGCCACGAGGTCCTCAGGTGAGACCCAGAAGCGCAGGTCTTGTTGGTCAAAGCCATCAAGGTCTCTGTGGCAGGTCCCAGACTCCGCGTTTGCAGTGGTGATTTCGACCGAGCCTCGTAGGGTCTGGCCACGGCGAAAGACGACGTTCTCGCGCCTTGCAACCGAAAAGACGGGCTTTTTTCGCTCCATGTCGGCGAAAAGGACAGTGCCTCGAGCAACCACAACATGGGTGCCATCGCCGAGATCTGTTGGTGCCGGATCTTGGCCTAAAGCGACGACGGGAGCCACCAGCGGTGCCTGCGCAACGGGGCGTTCTGACGTATGGCGCATCCCGCAACCACTCACCAAAAGCGCAATCGTACCTGCGAGGCTTTTCGACCGAAAAGTTTCGTGCAAGCTTGAGCGCCCAACGAGGCGGCGAGGCCCCATGAAAATAGCCATTTTGATATCCATCACTCTCCTTTTTGCCTGCGAGTCTGGTCCAACCCAACCGCCCGCGGCAACTACGAATAGCGCAATTCCAGCAGTGGATCACGCGCCAACGGATAAGCCAGCGGTGGCTGCCGAGGCGCCCAAGGCTGCTGAATCCGCCACATTCGACGGCGCAGTCTCGTTTGATTTTGTCGATAATCGCCACCTCGCTCACAACTACGATGATGGGCTTTTGATCGATTTTGGGGCGGCCAGCTCGCTCAAGTATATTCAGGGATCGTGGAATAGCCCGTGGTACGAAGGCACAAAAGAAGCTGCGTTTTCGTACGTGTATCCTAAAGGCGTGGGCGGCTCTTTGCGCTTTCCTTTGATTGCGCCTGGTGTGACCGGCGTCACAGACGATTCATGGACCGCTGTGTTGCGGCTGAAACCCGAAGGCAAACAAAAAGCAGACATCTTTTTTCGAGCCAGCAACGGCGAAGAAAAGAAGATTGGTTCGATCAATGAAATGGCTGACGGCTGGGCAACCTATTCGGTGAAAATCCCGACGGGTTACACCATTGGCCAAGAACACATGCTGCGAGTGCATTTTGCCCGAAGCCAGCCCATCGCTGGTGGCCGCAAATCCGCGGCGGCAATCGACTGGATTCGAATCGGCAAAGGCTCGACGGACAAAGAGCCTGCCCGTATCGCGGCTGCGTTCGACCCTGCTAAAAAATCCATCACTTTGGCGCCCGGACAACGCTTTTCCTGGTACACGATGCCAGGCAAGGGCCAGTCGTTTGCGTCGAAAATCCAGGGAACACCAACCATTGAAGTCACTCCGCATGATGGGGCCACCGTTTTGGCCAGCCCAGAAGGCGGCGCCATCAAGATGGACTTCGCCCAATTCGCCGGTAAACCCGTTCGCATCGAATTTGTAAACGCTTCAAGTGCGCCAGCGGAGTTCCTAAGCCCGGCTCTGCGCGCTGTTCAGGCCGAAAAAATCGCTCGCGCCGCAGGTCCTAAATACGTGTTGGTATGGCTTATCGATACGCTGCGCGCCGACCACTTGTCGCTTTATAATCCCAAGACCGACGTCAAAACTCCCCATCTTGTTGAGTTTGCCAAAACAGCCGACGTCTTCCAGAGCGGAACAGTTCAAGGCAACAGCTCGCTTCCGACCTCCGCAAGTATTTTCAGCGCCGCATATGCGCCTAATCACGGAATGATTACCGAGAAAGCCAAACTGCCGGCCGACCACACCACTTTTGGCGAAGCGTTTAAAAAGGGGGGCTGGGCTACCGCGCTATTTTCGTCGAACGGCTATGTTTCGAATTCGTGGGGATTTGCCCGCGGCTTTGATGTCGAGGTGAATCCGATTCGCGAAAACAGACCTTCGGACACCGAATACCTTTGGCCCGAAGCAGAGGCATGGCTGAAAAAACAGGTCACAGAAAACCCAGCCAAACCCGCCCTTTTGTACATCAATACGGTCGATCCTCATGTCCCCTACGATCCGCCAGCTGATGTGCTTGCCGAATATTATAAGGGTGGCCCGGTCGGCAAGGTCTCGCCCCGCGGAACAGGCCAGCTGCTTCACGATATGGCAGGCGGAAAAATCAGCTTAAATGCCGAAGAAGCCAAATACATGCATGCCCTCTACAAAGGTGAAATCACCTATAATGACGTGTGGTTTGGTAAGATGTTGGCATCTTTGGATGCCATGGGAATTCGTGACCAGACGATGATCATCGTCACGTCGGACCACGGCGAGGAGTTTGGCGAATACGGCAAGTATGGCCATGGTATCAGCGTCAATCAGGAGCTCGTCGATGTTCCATTCATCATTGGTTACAAGCCGTGGACAGGCACCGGCAAGGTCGTGACTCAAGACGTCGAAGTGGTGGATATCCGTCCCACGGTTTTGGACGCTGCCGGCCTAGAAAGGCCCGCATCTGTTCAGGGT
>JBBKVQ010000249.1:0-4422 GCA_037968515.1 Bradymonadaceae bacterium | reverse complement strand
ACGAAATCATGCAACCGAACATGATTTCGATTCGTGTCCGACTGAAGGCCTATGTGTTGGACACTCGGTACGAAAAAGCGTTCGAAACCGACGTGAACCTACGAGTGATGCAGGCATTTCGCGACGAAAGGATTCAGCCTCCAGCGATTCTGCATCGGACGCTCGCCTACAACCCTTGATTATTTACCCAACAGATCTTTGTCGTCGGTTGCTTCGCGATCGGCGGCGATTTGTTTATCGATGTCCTTATCGGCCGTGACGTCCACAGCTGCATGCTCCGGCTCAGGCTCGTAGACGATGGGTTTGGGGGCTGGGTTCGAGCGAACCATCGGTTCAGGCATGTCTACGCCGGCATTCATCAAGGCGCGATTCACACGACGAATGGCTTCGCTTCGCACAGCAAAAAAGTCGCTCGTGGTTTGGTCGAACCAGCCGGTGAATCGGACATCCAACGTGTACGATCCAACCTCAAAAATCAGGGCATTGGGTGGAGGAGTCGCCACGACACCTGGTGTCCCAAGCAGAGTCTCAACGCCAATTTCCATGACCTTGGCGAAACTTTGGTTTGTGGCCACTCCCATCAAAAACTCGAAACGACGAAGCGGGTTCTTGGTGAAGTTGTACAGAACGCCTTTAAACACGGTCGCGTTCGGGATCGTCAGGTGGTTTCCCGACAGCGTCATCAAGACGGTCTCGCGGCTGGAGAGGCGCACCACCTTGCCTTCATATTCGCCAATGCGGACGAGATCGTTTTTGCGAAAAGGTTGCCGAGTGCCCAACAAGATGCCGGCGAGGTAGTTTTCGATGATGTCTTGGAAGGCAAAGCCGAGGCCGACACCAAGGATGCCGGCCCCGCCCATCATCGCAGTGACCAACGAGGTCACACCGACGGTTTCGAGAGCCATAAATATGCCCAAGAGCACCACGACCCAACGCAACGCTTCGCGAACAAACCCTTGCGAAAGCGGTGCATCATTCATGCGTTTGAGCGGTAGGCGACGACGAACGAGATTTCCCAGCCACCACGCCAGAATCATGATCAACAAGGCAACCCCATACAGCGGAAGCGCCCCTTTGATGCTTGTTAGCAGTTGAGTCGTTTTTTCGTAAATCGGCTCGACGCGCTCAGAAATCGCCACATTATGTGTGATTTGGTTATCGACATAAATCACCCCGTCCATCTTCCCTGCGATGTCTTCGGCTTGGGCACGGGCGGCGTCCTCGAGCGTTTCTCCGGTTAATGTCACCACCCCTTCGATATAGGAGGCTTTCACCTGCTTTAGGCCGGTTATATGAGGGAATATCTTGTTGAGTTTCTGACCTGAGTCCAGGACCTCAGGTGGGGGCGGAATCAAGGCTTCGACGGTTTCGGTAGCGATGTTGGTGGCATCGTTGGCAGCCGAAACTGCGTTTGCGGTCGCACCTGCGGTGGCCGCGGCTTCGTCGATCAAAGCGTTATTCGTTTCTTGAGCAAATACGCTTGGAGGGGTCAAAAAGAGGAACAAAATCAAAATGAAGTGTTTCGCCATGGAGTCGTCCTCTTTATCCAAACGTGGGGTGTGTCTACACCAGTAAATATTCCTCAGCCATGCCAGCCATCGATCGCTAACACAGAACTTCTAGCAGTACCGTGTCGAAACGCAATTCACGATCCACGTTGCCGAACGTGGCACACTGATTGCTTTTTATGCGTTTGTGGTCATCAAAATGGATGAATAGTTAGCCGACCACCCAATTGTGTAATTTTTTGGCCCGGAGCTGTGATGCGTTGTGTAGTGTTGGTGGTTCTGATGATGTTTTCGATACCCGCGTTTGCTCAGGACGCTCCGCCTGCAGACCGAGTGTGGACGATTGGCGGCGGGACGGATCTTGGTGTGATGTTCAAAAACCGGTTTCCCGGCACGGCCAATATGTTGGCGTCGATCGGCTTGGCTTTTTTGGTCGATTTTGACGTGAGCGACCACCTGCGCCTGGGTTTTGGGGTAGGAATTCCGTCCAAGGCTGGGCCCAGTCTGAGCATTCCGCTGAGCGCACGTTTTCACCCGTTTGGATGGCGCAGTTCTGGTGTCTATTTGCAGGCCCAAATGACGCCGATGCTGACTTATGGAACACCTTGCGCGTGGAGCAGTGAGTGCGATGTGCCGTTACCTGATATCGACGAAGGGCGCCTGTATCGCGCGGTAGGGGTGGCTGCGAAGGCCGGTGTAGGCGTCCAGATCAACTGGGAACCTGTTTGGGTCTATCTGGATGCTGCGATCATGGGCGGGCCTTTTAAAGGGCTCGAGACCGATGACGGCTACAAGGTGTCAGACGGGATTTATGCAGGCGCAGAGATGACGCTTGGTCTTCGATTTCCACTTTAGGAATCGTTTTCATTTAGAGCCCTGGATCAGGGACGTTCACGCGCAAGAACTGTTCGAGCATGAAATCCCACGGCTCAAAATCATCCAAGCCAAGCCCGCGAAGAACAGCATTATCCAAGACCGAATAGAAGGGGCGGCGGGCGGCGGCGCCCCACTCGTCTTGAGTCGTGGCGTGCAACTTCACTTCAACGTTCGACAGTTCAAAAATCCGTTGGGCAAAAGCATGCCACGTTACGCCGCCTTGGCTGACAGCGTGTACAATTCCGCCAAAATCGTGGCGGGCTAAGTTGAGGGCGGTTTTTGCCAGCGGCCGGACCCAGGTCGGTGAGATGTGTTGGTCGGCAACGACCGTGAGTTCGCCGCGTTCGCGCCCGTATTTGAGCATGGTGTGCACAAAATTATGGCGTCGATCGCTGTAAAGTCCGGTCGTCCGAATCACCACGGCATCGGGATGATTATGAAGCACTGCTTCTTCACCCATACGTTTGCTGCGGGCGTAGGCAGAAAGCGGCTCTGGCGAATGAGATTCGTCGATTGGGTGTTTGTGGCCGTCGCCAAAAACGTAGTCGGTCGAAAAATGGATAAAACGGGCGCCGATTTCACGGCAATAACGGGCCATCACCCCAGGAGCGACGCCGTTGATCTGGATTGCCGCGTCGGTTTCTTCCTCGGCCTTATCCACCCCATTATACGCTGTGCAATTGAAGACGATTTTGGGGCGTTGCGCGTAAAGGATCGTGCGAAGGCCTTTGTGATCCGTGGTGTCGCACGTCAGTCGGTCCACCCCGACGGCATCGGCCTGAGCGCAGATTTCGAAACCCAGCTGGCCGTTCGATCCAAAAACCAGAATATCGCTCATGTCGTTCCTCTTTCGGTGCCCATAAACTCGGTCATCGTCGCCTGACCTTCAGCGCTGATGCCGTCTCGGACCAGTACTTTACCAACGGTCATGAACAATATCTTGAGGTCCAGTGCTAGGCTCGCGTGGTCGACATACCAGACATCGAGGGAGAATTTCTTTTCCCAAGTCAGCGAGTTTCGTCCGTTGATTTGCGCCCACCCGGTCACGCCTGGTTTAGCCTCGTGACGCCGAGATTGCTCGTCTGTGTAGCGGTCCAAATAGCGCATCAATAATGGGCGAGGTCCGACAAGACTCATATCGCCGGCAAGCACGTTCAGCAGGGTTGGCAGCTCATCGATGCTGGTCTGGCGAAGGAATCTGCCCACGGGTGTCAAACGCTCGTTGTCGCTCTTAAGCATGTCTTCACCCGATCGCGGAGCACGCATCGTCCTAAATTTTTTGAGCTTAAAAGGCTTTCCATTTAGGCCCGGCCGTTCTTGGACGAACAGGACGGGAGTCCCCATCGTCGCTGCCAAAGCCACGGCCGCCGGAATGGTCAAGGGCGCGGTCAGCGCGAGGCCCACGCTTGCTCCCGCAAGGTCGATCGCACGTTTGCAGATTTTGTACGTGGTTTTCATCGCGCCAGTGTGGCTTGGTGTGTTTGGGTGCGCAAGACGAGTTCGGAACCTCCCGCGCACCAGGCGCAGAATCGCAGCGCGGCTGGAGCCACGCGGACCAAACACTATCTGCAATTTCTGTGATTCTGCACCTGGTGCGCAGGCCCTATGGCCTGCACGTGATTCCTGCGATTATTCAGACACATGCACCTGGTGCGCAGGCCCTATGGCCTGCATGTGATTCCTGCGATTATTCAGACACATGCACCGGGTGCGCAGGCCCTATGGCCTGCATATGATTCCTGCGATTATTCAGACACATGCGAGCCATAGGGCTCGCGGACCAAACACATGCGAGCCATAGGGCTCGCGGACCAATCACAACATCAGCCTCGTCATCGACCCCTTATGCGACAGCCTCCATAAGCCACGCGTACCAGGCACACAATCAGGCGCAGAATCGCAGCGCGGCTGGAGCCACGCGGACCGAATCACAGCGCGGCTGAAGCCACGCGGACAGAATCGCAGCGCGGCTGGATCCACGCGGACAGAATCGCAGCGCGGCTGGAGCCTCGCGGACAGAATCGCAGCGCGGCTGGAG
>JBBKVQ010000248.1:0-22278 GCA_037968515.1 Bradymonadaceae bacterium | reverse complement strand
GAGGCGCCTTTTTTTTTGCGGTGAAATCGGCGCAGGCTTCAGCCTACGCGACCAAACAACTAGAGCACTTTGCCGTCGATATCGAACGCGTGGACGTACCGGTCCTCGACGTTGAATCTTAGCGTATCGCCAGACTTGATATGGGCGATCGTCTCGTGCCGTACATGGGCCACAACAATCTGCTCACCGCACTTTCCGTGCACATGCGCTTCCCAACCCATCGGCTCCACCACCTCGACCGTCATCGTGATGGCGGCGGCCTCGTCCTGGGTTACTTCCAAGTGTTGAGGGCGAATCCCAATCTCGTGAATCACGGTCGCCGAGACCGGTACATCGACACCTTCGGCGGAAAAACGGCCGTCGGCGACCGTCCCGGTGAGGAAGTTCATCGAGGGAGAACCAATGAAAGCCGCGACGAAGCGGTTTTTAGGGTGGTCAAACAGCTCGGTTGGGCTGCCGATCTGCTGCACTAAACCTTGGTTCAGAACAACGATGCGGTCTGCCAAAGTCATCGCCTCGACTTGGTCGTGGGTGACATAGATCATGGTCGCCCCTAACTCGTGGTGGAGCTTCTTGAGCTCGACTCGCATCTGAGTCCTTAGCGAAGCGTCCAGATTCGAGAGCGGCTCGTCAAAAAGCATCACGTCAGGCTGGCGCACGATCGCGCGGCCAATAGCCACACGTTGACGCTGGCCGCCCGACAACTGCTTGGGCAGGCGGTCAAGATAGTCTGTAATGCCCAACATCTTGGCAGCGGTCTCAACGCGGTCTTTGATCAACTCGGCAGATTCCTTGCGAATCTTCAGGCCGAACTCCAAATTCTCGCGGACACTCATGTGGGGATAGAGCGCATACGACTGGAAGACCATCGCGACGCCCCGCTCACGCGGCGGCACGTCGTTCACGACCCTCGCCCCGATACTGACGTCGCCAGATGTGATCTCTTCCAGACCAGCCACGATCCTCAAGAGCGTGGACTTCCCACACCCAGAGGGCCCGACCAGAACGAGAAACTCGCCGGACTCAACGGTCAACGAGACACCACGAATGATGTCCACATCGCCGTACGACTTCTTGATATTCGAGAAGGATACCGATGCCACAAAAACCACCTTGTGCAAGTGGTTGAGAACCTAGCTAGGTCTCCGCTGTGGCGTCAACTTGAGAGGTCTCAAGGAACGACGGTAAGATCGTGGGTGACTTGTGCTTCGCGCTGATTGGCCGAGGTCAAAAGGGCAATCTTGTAGTTGCCCGCGACGTCAGGGACAAACCGAAGTTCCTCGCCCGTGAGCGAGAAAAACACCGTGCTTCCAGCAGGACGCTCCAACAAAGTCCAAAGACCCGAGGTCGCCACACCAGCGGGCGTCGAAGCTGACGCGTTGAACAACGCCGTAGAGCCGACTCGCACGTCGTTGGTTGTGCCGGGTGTAATCACAGCAGTCACCGCCTCAGCGGGCGAATCAATGGCCTTGACGGCGATGTCTGCCTGAGACGAAGCGTCGTTGCTTTCGATCACGACCAACCCAACGTCAGGTGATGCGTTGGCGCCCACAAAACTCACAGTGCCGATCTTCATTCCGCCTGGTGGGACCGTTCCCGCAATATTGGACACCGAAAACTCAGCGTCAGATCCGGTCGAGAACGTGTAGGACGAACCGGTCAAAACAAGGTCGGCCGTGCCTACATTTCGCACCACAAACGAACGGGTCGCGTTGTTTCCGTCGGCCGCAAGGAACGTGAAGCTTTGTGGAAAGACGCGCGCAATGGGCACGTCGCCTTCGTCACCAAGAAGGGTGACTTCGCTCAGGTTGTTTGCGTTTCGGTCGTTGTGTCGCAGTTGCAAAGTAGCGACTGAAGAATCCGTATTTCCGACGGGTCGCTCAAATTTCACAACGATTTCCACCGACGAGCTCTTCGGGACGTTCTGCGTAGCAAAAGCCGCTGTGACATCCGTTCCGCCGATGAAGAACTTGTAAAATGGTCGGGCGGAAGCCGGCGTCACGCTCAAGCTTGTGACCTGAAGCGTTGCCTCTCCGACATTATCGAGAGTTAAGGTTTGTTCTGCCTCAGCCGTAAACAGAAGGCTGGTCGCACTGACGTCGATGGAGGGAGCACTGCCTGATCCCTCGGACACCTGGATGGAAATATTACCCTCGTTATTATTCACAGCCGAAGATTCGATTTGAAGCTGAGCAAACCCTTCGTAGTCGGCTGCTGTCGCGGTCGACGGGACTTCAACCGCAAGTGTCCACGAAGCGCTGGTGCCTGGATCGATATCCAACGGAAGCTGCTCGCCGGCGGTGATTTTCAGGAAATTACCGAGCGACGAGAAATTAAACTGATCGATCGTGAGCAGCTGGGTGCCCGTGTTCCGAATACTGAAATCCTGAGACTGCTGTGACCCTGGTTGAACGTTCTGGAACTCCATGAACTCCGGCTGAACTTCGATTTGCCCAGAAAGTGCGGGCTTGAGGAAGTAGATCGTCGCTTTACCGTCTTGAACCACACCTGCGGAATTCAGCGCATTGGTTTCGATGACGAGTTCGCCACAGTAAGAGTTCAAGTAGTTTGCAGGCACTTCAGCGCCTGGCGTTGGACAGGTGAGTTCCCCACCACCTTGCGTCACGACAAACTCGATTTGTTTTTGAAACGCAGGTTCAATCTCAAATGGAGTCGCGGGCAAGCCAAGTGCAACGCAGTTTGAGCTGAGGCAAATTTCTTCGGCTGAACAACCGTCGCTGCACGAACCACCTGGCGTAGAGAGAGCATCAAAGCGATCAGGTTTTGCGACCCATTCGAACCGAGTGATGACCAGGTTCTTTTTCCCAGTATTCCGCAGAATAAGTGGGGCCACCTGCTTCTCGGGCTTATCGTCGACCACTGGAAGCTTGATATTGAAATTACCGTCCGAGCCTTCAATCGTCAGCTCTGAAACTTCGGCCCGCTGCAAATTGCCGTCGTCGCTACATGAAGCTGCAAAGACAGTCGCAACAAGTCCGGTGATGAATGTGAGTAGTAGCTTTCCTGTCATCGAAGATCTCCTGAGTCCGAAAAAGTGCACGTACACTAACGATCGGCCTCTGCGTTTGCAAGGCGACGCGAGCACGCCCCACCCCATAAGAATCGGGCGAGTCTTGCGTAAAAAATGAAATGAAACGGGACGGGGAAATCAGCCCTTATCGAAGAACTTCGAAAGGAAACCTTTCTTCTTCTTTTCGGGCTGTGGCATTCCGAATACTGGCCCCTCACCTGGCGGAGGTGGCAGGTCGTCTCCCAGAAGTTGGTCCAGAATATCTCCGGAATCACGAGGTTCTTCGGTCGATCGCTCTTCGATCTCTCGTCGCGCAGACGCGAGCAAGAATTCCAAGCTTTCCCCATCTTCCACGGCAGGTTCGTCCTCAGCGACGGGTTCTTCGCGACGTGAAGTACCTAGGTGCAACGCGTCCGGCGACATTCGAGAGTCATCATCCAAGTTGTCGAGCAGACTGCCGATATCCTCGTGTCCATGACTGAACTTCGGCTCAGAGGATGGCTCTGCAAGAAAGCTTTCTTCCTCAGACGTCTCGAGCATCAACTCAGGCTCGGAATCTTCCAAAGCATCGTCGAGCGAAAGTACCGGCGCCGACTCCTCATCGGCAAGATCCGCCGAGTCAGCGTCGTCAACAATATCACTCAGGCTGAATGCCAGTTCGCTCTCGCTGGAATCGTCATCGGATTCCGAGGGCACAAGATCGGCGTGAACAGGTTCCGATTCCTCGTCGTCCATCAGGTCTTCAAGTGAGAAAACAGACGGTGGCTCGGCTGAAGCGACCTCTTCGGGCGCACTTTCGGCAATGACCTCGGACTCTTCGGGAGCAAGCTGTGCCTCCGGTTCCTCGTCGTCCATCAGATCTTCCAACGAGAACACCGGCTTTTCTTCTGAGGGTTCTTCAACAATTTCTTCGGCGGAAGAATCTTCAACGCCCACAGCGACTGCTTCTTCAACCAATTCGTCGCTGACCTCTTGTGTCAGCCCGGAAACTTCAAACTCCATCGAGGGCTGTGCCTCGGGTTCTACTGCAGACTGTGCCTCTGGCTCGCTTTCACCGCCGAAGAATCCACCGCCACCGTCACCGAAAAGACCGTCGAACATGTCGTCGATATCGGCCTCATCGGCGCCAAACGAGAACTCTTCCAAGGCTTGCAGCGCAGCCGCGTCCATGTCTTCTTCGAACGCGAGAATCTTCAACCCACCAGTTGTCTCGCCGAGTTGAGTGGGGCCCTTCGGAGCGACCTGTTCAACGAGTTCGTCGATCATTTCTGGGGCTTCGCGCGTTTCTGGCTCAGCCACTTCAGGGGCTTCCGCAGTCTCAGGATCGATCTCTTCCAGACTAATGTCCTCAGATTCTGACTCGAGCGCTTCTTCAGCGACTTCGCTGGACACGGCCAACGCCGCCGCAACGAGAGCATCGTTGGCCTCTTCGTCGCTGCCAAACGAATCGTTTACCGGCGAACCCGCCTCTTCCTCGTCGCTTGTCGGCTCGTCATCGGGCACCAGACGTTGCTCGCGAGTAGTTTCTTCCCATTTACTGCGGTCGGTTCCAGCATCCGTTGTTTTGGAGTGGACGTCTGCGGCAGCGCTCGCCTCAGCGGCTAACGCCTGATTCGCAGCACGGATGTCGAACGACTCGCGTGTCTTGCGCTCGTAGCTTTCTTTGTCCTCAGGCAGCGGCGTTCGATCGTTGTGAATGTCGTCGTCGGCTTCTTCGGCTTCGTCGGTCGCCGTTGAATGCACGGACTTTTCAGCAACGATGCGGTCCACAAGAGCTTTCGACTCCTGGGCCAGCTTGCTGAACTTGATGAGCATCCCAACCGGAGATTGGGGTGATGCATCGTCAGGCGCACGTACCTGTAGGACGACTCCCTCCCCAAGAAGCGCGGTGGAACCGTCGCCCAGTAAGAATTGGAACCGAATAGTCGTACCGATCGGCTTTAGTTTTCCCGGTTTCATCGGGATAAACATGCCGCCGGCTGAGATAAAACGCGCGTATCCGTCAACGAAATCTTCAATAGTTTCGTATCGAAGGCGTGCACGAATGGCCGAGAAGTTCTGGTCGCTCACCAATGTCCTCACACAAAAAACAGGAACGCGAGGCTACCCCGAGTGTAGGCTCACGATGCCTTCAAGCAATAATTTGTGCGATTTTGAGCGATTGACAGCGAAATCGCACGATCTCGCTCAGGCATTAGTCCGAGTAGACTACGCCAACAGTTAGCCCTTGAACAAGTTCGAAGGCTTCCGCATCGATGTAGTCTAGCGTGCCATTGCCAGAAAACGAAGTTCGCTCAATTCGCACATCCCATCCAAAGACAAAGCCGAGGCTGTCACTCAGCGCGTATTCGCCGCCGACTCCCCCGCCAAAACCGTACACATAAGATGATTCGCCGTAATTTTCGCCGCCCGTAATCCACATCCCAAACGGTGAAATCTGGAATCGTGCACGAAGCAGCAACGCATCTGTGAGCGCTCGGGTGGCAACCGAACCGCCAAAAAACACGCCAAAAGTGGCCGTGGAAGGCAAAGCCCCCTGATCAACCGAATAGGATACGTAACGGGCTCCACCTTGAAGGTCGAACCTCACCGCCTCGCCAACGCCACGCTCGGGGGTCATCATCAGGATTCGATGATCAACCATGAGCTCGCCCTCCAAATGGATAAGCGGTTTACTTTCAACAGCCTGACCAGGGTCAGCAGCGGCAGCAACGCTGGCCATCGCCCCTTGCAATCCCACAACCACACCCGTTGATGCTTTGTCGTCTCCGTGGAAAAAATATCCGAGTTTAAGAGAGCCTCCCGGATAGAATTGTGAGGGATATGTGAGCACAGCGCCGTTCGATCCATTCACACCCAGATCGCGTTTCAACAGGCGAGCGGCGATCTCAATCGATAGCCCTTCCGCACCACGCAGCTTCGACGTTTCATCGACGGGAGTCTCGACTGTGTCATCCCGATCGATGACTATTTCTGCCGTTTCAGCCGGCGCGACCACCTCCACTTGGGCTGTCGTAACGAGTCCCAGGTCATCACGCAGCTCAGAAATAATCTTCTTGCCGGCTGAATCAGACAAACCTCCGGGTTCCATGTCATGCGCGAACTCTCGATGAATTTCTCCATCGGGCCCGATCAAATTGACCTTGTAACGACCCGCCTCTTCCTCGACGTAAACGATTCGGTCGACCTTTCCGCCCTTCATGACCCACTTCAGGTCTTTGGGCCTTCGCATCAGCCCCTTGGTCTTGATCGAACGGGTCTTTACCTCTTTAACAAACCACCCCTGGTCCAGCGCTTCGACACCGTCAATGGCAGCGACTAAGGCTAACAAATCGTCGGAACCACCACCCGGAATGTTGAGCACAACAACACGGTACGACGGCGCTTCATCGGCCGCTAAAGCCGGAGAAACCCATAGCAAAGACATGAGAAAAAGAAGCTGAAACCACCGGGCCAGCAAAGAAGTGCGTAACAATTTTGACCCCGTCCTCAAAAACGTTCGATCTCGAATTCATCGAGGTTAAAGTCATCACCGTCTGAAGATGATTTTGACCCTTTGCTCGGTTCGAAATTCGCCCAAGCAGATTCGTTCTCTGCCGATGCGACGCCGCTGACGCGCAACGCAAAATCGTCGGGATTTGAGCACTGATGCAAGGCTTCCTCGTAGGTAATCATCCCGCCTTGTAGGAGGGTCAGCAGCGATTGATCGAAGGTCTGCATTCCATAGGCAACAAAACCTTTCGCGATATTTTCAGTGATGGTTCTTGCAGTCGCATGCTCCATGATCAACTCACGAATTCGAGCCGTGGAGAGCATGATCTCGACCGCTGCGACTCGCCCTTTCCCATCGGCCCTTGGAACCAGACGTTGTGAAACAACACCTTTGAACATATTGGCGAATTGATAGCGTGCTTGGTCTCGTTGATGCGGAGGGAAGGCGGACAGAATTCGGCTCACCGATTCGGACGCGTCCGTCGTGTGCAACGTCGACATGACAAGATGGCCGGTTTCCGCAGCCGTCATCGCGATCTCAATCGTTTCGAGGTCACGCATTTCTCCCATCAGAATGACGTCGGGGTCCTGGCGGAGTGCAGCTTTCAGGGCGCGCGCAAACGATGTCGTATCATTGCCCACTTCGCGCTGATTGATGATGCTCTTTTTGTCTCGAATCAAAAACTCGATCGGATCTTCGATCGTCACGATATGCGCAGTTCGAGTGCTATTGATGTAATCGACCATGGCCGCGAGTGTGGTTGATTTACCGCTACCCGTTGCTCCCGTGACTAGAATCAGACCGCGTCGTTCCTCGGCAAGCGTCTTGACCGTATCGGGAAGATACAATTCTTCGATCGACTTGACCTTGAACGGAATCACACGGAAGACCATGCCGATGGAGCCGCGCTGCTGAAAAACGTTCACGCGAAAGCGCCCAACACCCGCAACACCGTATGAAAGGTCGACGTCCAGCGTCTCTTGGAAAGCGTCGCGCTGCATCTTATTCATGATGCTCGCAGCCATCTTTCCGATTTCTTCTGGGGTAAGCCGTTTGCCGTCCCGCAGGGGCAGCAACGAGCCATCGATTCGAAAGATCGGTGGCAATCCAGCTTTAACGTGAATATCGCTTGCACCGCCTTTAGAGGCGATCTGCAGAATTCTATTGAGCTCGTCGGTCATGCTCACAGCTCGGCGGTGATTACTTTGGCGTGCAGGGTAACACCTTAGGCCAAAGAGTGTCTAGGAATCCCTCGGTTCTGCCTGTATGTTCTTGCGCCGGAGTGGCCATGAACTTTGAATGCATAGCAATTGGGGATGAATTACTCGACGGGAGAGTCGCCGAAGGAAACGCGGCTTGGCTTGGAGCGTTCCTGTTCGAAAACGGAGCAAGCCTCTCGCGAGTAACCACAGTCTCAGATGAACTGGATGAAATCGTCGGTGCAATCGAATATGCACGGGCGCCCGTCGTGGTGATTTGCGGGGGCCTCGGGCCGACCGCTGACGATCGGACACGTGACGCGGCGGCGAGTTGGAAACAAGTCGAACTGACCGAGGATGCCGAGTCGCGAATCCGGCTCGAAGCGCGATTTGCCGCACGCAACATCAAGATCACCGCGAATAACTATCATCAGGCGGTTTTTCCGGCTGGCGCAATCGTTTTGCCCACCGAAGTGGGATCAGCCGCAGGATTTGAACTCGAAGCAGACGCGCGGCGCTACTTCTTTTTCCCAGGTGTACCCAGCGAATTCCGATGGTTCGCCCAGACCTACCTGCTGCCTTTGCTCGCAGGCGCACGTTCCCATCGCAGCTGTCTGTATTTTTATGGCCGAGGCGAATCCGCGCTAGAGAACGACCTCATAGGCATCGAAGAACTCGCGAAAAATACCGACGTCCGGGTCGGCTATCGCGCGGCTTTCCCAATCATCGAACTCAAACTCAGCGGAGCAGAGCAAGCGGTCGCGGACGTGCGAAGATTCGTGATTTCGAGATCGGCAAAATTCCTTGTGGGAGAGAACGAAGAGCATCTCCCCCATCGAGTTGGCCGGTTGCTCAAAGCTCAAAGCTCGACGGTGACAACGGCTGAATCCTGTACAGCTGGCGGAATTGCCGCGGCGATAACAGACGTGGCGGGAAGCTCGGCCTGGTTTGAGCGAGGATTCATCACATATTCGAACCAAGCAAAGATCGACTTGGTCAATGTGACATCTGGGATCTTGCAGAAATTTGGGGCGGTGAGCGCTCAGACAGTATGTCAGATGGCTCTAGGAGCCAGGCAAAAGGCGGGGGCTGACTATGCGATAGCCGTAAGCGGAATCGCTGGCCCGGGCGGCGGGACGGCTGAAAAGCCGGTTGGAACCGTCCATTTTGGACTCGCGACCCCTTCGGGCGTATGGCATCAGCACGTCGTGTTTTCGTTCCGCTCCCGCGAACAGGTGCGAACCGCCACCATTTATACCTCGCTCGCACTGCTGTTGGCTGTCCTCGAAGACGATTTTGGTCGTTTTCGAGCCCATGGTCCTTTCGACCATGACGAAGTTTTTAGCCCTGATGGCATTGAAATTACGGAACCTGAATGATTCGCTTATTTGTCGCCCTAGATCTCGCTATTCCAGTCGTAGAGCGGCTCGTGCTGCTGCAAGACGAGCTAGACCGGGTTCTACCAAAAGACGTTAACGCACGTCTGGTTGCCCCAGAAAACATTCATGTAACCCTCAAATTCATCGGCGAAGTGGATGCTTCGATGGTTTCGGTGATCGAAACTGCAATCGGCGAGATGACCCGACCGCTGTTTCCGTTCGAGTTTCGCACGCAGGCATGTGGCGCTTTTCCTGACCTTGCCAGCGCGCGGATCATCTGGGCGGGGCTCGACGCTCAGGGCGCCGAGGTAATGAGCCTGTTGCATCAGACCCTGGAGCGGGGATTGGACGACATCGGAATCGTTCCAGATCACCGCGAGTACCGTCCCCACATTACTTTGGCCCGGCTTCGCTCAGACACCCCGGTCGATATCGGCGAATTTCTGACACCGGTTCAAAGTCTTGAATTTGGCACCAGCTACGTACGTGACCTTGTCCTGATGGCTTCGGAACTCACCAAGGACGGTCCAGTTTACAAAGTAGTTAAGCGCTTCGCGCTTGGCGAAGGTTGATCTAAAAACCCTTTTAAACTTGGACGAGTAACCAAGTCTGGAAAACGCGCCTCAATCGGTGTAGGTTCACGGCGTACACACCTTGAGGACGACGATGAACCGACTAATCACCTTAATTCTAGCACTCGGGATACCCGCCTGCTCTGACGACACTGCTAAGCCTAATGCAGTCGAAGAGCAAATCCGAGTCGAACCAAATAACGGGAAGAGCGATGCGGGAAACGACGCAACCGCCTCAACGGACGCTGCGTTTGAAGCCGATATTCCAATCCCAGTGGTAGGATCTTGCCAGCCAGGTGTGGTCTCCGCGTGTGCTAACGAAACCTCAAGGTTTGTCTGCAACGCCGAAGGCACCGGATTAGAGATCGAGTCATGTGGTGGTCAGAATTGTTTAAATGGTGAATGCACCGACATGATCTGTGTCCCCGACACCATCGCCTGCGATGGTGGTGAGGCCTTCAAACGATGCAACGCCACCGGCACCGGATTTGAGTTGACGACTGCCTGTCCCGAAGGAACGGTGTGCAACGGCGGTTCCTGCCGACCGGTTTGTGAACTCGGGAAGTACGAGTCCTCGTACATCGGATGTGAATACTGGACACTCGACCTCGACCAATATCACGACCCAACCACCAACCCGAAACCAGACGAAGTGCCGCATGCCGTGGTCGTTTCGAACCCCAATAACGTCCCGGTGACTCTGGCGTTTTATTCGCAAGTCGCTGCAGCGAGCGTGAATGTCCCCGATCCCACCGTACCGGCTCAATCAGCGCGGGCATTCCAGATGCCTCGCCTAGACATCAGCGGGACAGGGATCACCAAAAACGCGATTAACATCGTGTCATCATTGCCAGTTTCGATGCACCAATTCAGCCCTCTCAACAACGAATCGGTCTACAGCAATGACGCGTCGTTGTTGTTACCGGTGAATACCCTAGGAACCGACTATTACGTTGTGAATTGGCCCACTGCGCCTTTGCCTTGTTTGTTCATGCCCTGCCCTGCTTGGCAGCACAGCTACGTCACTATTCTGGCGGTCGAATCGGGTGACACGTTTGTGAATGTGACGCCCACAGCCACCATCACAAGTGGACAGAACATCGCTACATTTCCACCCGGAGTGACGCGTTCCTTTCAGCTGCGACGCGGCGAGGTCTTGAACATACAAGCAGGTGACGCGTCGTTAACCGGACCCAACGACCTAACGGGTACGTTCATTCGATCGTCTAAAAAGGTCGCTGTTTTTGCCGGACACGAAGAAGCGGTGATTGGGGAGCCTAATGTTGGAGACGGTTCTTGCTGCGCCGATCACCTTGAGCAGCAGCTTTATCCTTTGAATACATGGGATAAAAACTACATCGCTGCTCTGAGTCCAGGCCGAGGCATAAAGAAGGATCACTGGAGAATCTTGGCTGGCGAAGACGGGGTTGTCATTACGACCAACCCGCCTCAACCCGGCGCCAATAATGTGACCCTTAATCGCGGACAGTTCGTGAAATTCTTTAGCGATCAGAATTTTGAAGTGAACGCGACCGGCAAGATCTTGGTGGCCCCGGTTCTGGTCTCTCAGGATCAAACTTCGGAAGGTACGGGCGACCCGGCATTTGTGTTGAACGTTCCCACATCACGATTTCGCAAGGACTATGTTCTTTTGACGCCAGACGGTTACAGAACCAACTATATCAACATCATTCGCCGTGCAGGCACCGTTGTGACATTGAACGGAACTGCGATCGTGAGCCCTTTTACACCAGTAGGAGCAGGACAGTTCGAAGTCGGCTCGGTGGCGGTTACTCCCGGCGTGCAGTCCGTCGAAAGCGCTGAACCCTTCGGTATCGTGGCGTTTGGATACGATAGTGCGGTTTCGTACGCTTACCCCGGCGGGCTCGATCTGGTGGGCTCTAGCGCGACTCCCTAGTCACACTTTGGAAGCAAGGCGGGAGCTGGCGCGACAGTCTCAGGCAATCGCAGCCGGTTTCGTCATGGACAAAAAAAAGGCGACACCCATCGGGTGTCGCCTTTTTCATTTCAAGAGTTCGAGCAGCTACTTGGTAGCTGTTGCCTCAGCTTTGACGATCGCCACTGCCGGTGCGACGACGAGACCGAAATGCTCTCGGATTTGTCGCTCAACTGCAGTCATCACTTCCGGATGCTCCCGCAGGTACTGCTTGGCGTTTTCACGTCCCTGGCCAAGCCGTTCCTCGTTGTAGCTGTACCAAGAGCCGGCTTTGTCGACGATATTCGCCTCGGCACCAAGGTCGAGAATATCTCCCTCGAGACTGATGCCAGTGCCGTACATGATGTCGAACTCGGCCTGCTTGAAAGGAGCAGCCAGCTTATTCTTGACGACCTTCACACGGGTACGACTGCCGGTGATCTCGTCACCGTCTTTGATGGCGCCGATTCGACGAATATCAAGACGTTGTGATGCGTAGAACTTCAGCGCGTTTCCACCCGTCGTTGTCTCAGGGTTGCCAAACATCACACCGATCTTCATGCGGATCTGATTGATGAAAATCACACAGGTTCGAGACTTGTTGATCGACCCCGTTAACTTACGCAATGCCTGACTCATCAGGCGAGCCTGGAGCCCCATGTGCGAATCGCCCATTTCACCTTCGATTTCAGCACGAGGGGTCAATGCGGCAACCGAGTCAATCACGAGCACATCCACGGCGTTTGAGCGCACGAGCATGTCCACGATTTCAAGCGCTTGCTCACCGGTATCTGGCTGACTCACTAGGAGTTCGTCGACCTGAACACCAAGTGACTTTGCATACTTGATATCCAACGCGTGCTCAGCGTCCACAATCGCAGCGACACCACCGGCGCGCTGTGCATTTGCAAGGACATGAAGCGCCAAAGTGGTTTTACCCGACGATTCTGGTCCAAAGATCTCGACGATGCGCCCACGAGCCATTCCTCCGACGCCCAAGGCGATGTCGAGGGAAATGGATCCAGAAGGTATTGCATCACTTGGAGCAATCAGCGCTTCTTCGGTCCCGAGACGCATAATCGCGCCTTTTCCAAACTGCTTTTCGATCGCATGAACTGTAAGGTCTAGCGCTTTCTTTTTGTCTTTATCGACTGCCATCTTCGACTCCTCTTCGGTGGCTTTTTCTTGGAAGCAAACCACTGGGTTACTGAACTTATGTATAGTCCTACATTCTTGGCGGCGTCAAGCGCCTCTGAACTGTCGCGACATCAGGGTTATCGGACAAAAGATTTTTAAGTTGCGAAACCACAACCCCACCAAACACACATCAATAAAAACAAAGACTTAAAACCAAACGGGTCATGAAGTTTGGTCGAATTGCAACCTGTTCTTCATTCGTCGAGCATAACTAGAATATGATATTCACGTGCGAACGGAGCAGTCATGAGCATCGAAAAAATGTCGACGCAGATGCGTATTTGGCGATGGCGTATCTTTGCTGCGACCTTCGTCGCGTACGCCGGCTTATATTTTGCGCGAAAGCCGTTTTCGGTGGTCAAAGCATCCCTCGGGGACGCCTTTGGATGGGACGCAGCTCAGCTAGGCCAGTTGGGCGCATTCTACCTGATAGCCTACACCGTCGGCCAGTTCCTGGCAGGTGCCGCAGGACAAAAATGGGGACCTAGGATTGCGCTGCTTAGTGGATTGGGATTGAGCGCTGTGGTCAATGCCGCCTGCGGTTTCGCCAATACCTACGCAATGTTCGCTGTTTTAGTAAGTTTGAACGGGCTCGCTCAGGCGAGTGGTTGGTCAAACACTGTGGGCACAATGGGCCACTGGTTTCGCCGTGAAGAGCGCGGCAAAGTCATGGGCGTTTGGGCCACAAATTACCAGATCGGTGGAGTGCTCGCCACGACGCTCGCCGCCTACATGCTTGGCAAATTCGGCTTTGAGTACGCTTTTTTTGCAGGGTCAGTGGTCGTCGTTTTTGTGTGGCTTTTTGTTCTACTTAATCAACGAAATAAGCCTTCCGACGTCGGCCTGCCAAATCTTGAGGAAGACGAACCTGGCCAAGAGGCCGGTGGACCGGTGACCTGGGAGCGCGATGTCGTGATCAATCTTTTGATCGTCGGTGTCTTCTATTTCTTCGTGAAGTTCATCCGATACGCGATCTGGTCTTGGGCCCCATATCTCCTACAAAAGAACTATGGCCTCGCAGGAGACGACGCCGGCTACGTGTCGATCGTTTTTGACCTGGCAGGCGTCGCGGGCGTGATCGTTTGTGGGTGGCTCTCCGACCGTGTGTTTAAAGGTCGACGTGCGATCGTATCGTTCATCTTCATCTTAGGAATGGCGGCGTCCTGTCTACTGCTCCTCGTGGTCGGGCAAATCAGCGTGATGCTTTTTGCGATCAGCATGGGTTTGATCGGATTCTCGCTGTATGGGCCCGACGCACTCATGACAGGCGCCGGAGCGATCGACGTAGGCTCAGCCAAACGCGCCACGATGGCGGCAGGCGTCATCAACGGCATGGGATCGTTTGGTGCAGTCCTGCAGGAACTCATTCTTGGCTCAATCCTCAAAGACGGGTCGACGGGTCTCGTCTTTGCAATCCTTCTTGGCAGTGCTGGAGCAGCGGCGGCTTGCCTCATGGTGCTCCTCATCCGAGGACGCCTCGGTAAAACCGTTATTTGAGGTCTCTCGCCCTTAGCGTATGGTGTTTTAATCACTAGAACGGCACCGCCTAGGTCTCGTCACCCCGTCCCCCTGTGAATATGAGCGAACCTCAGCATGCGCTAAAATCTTGGGTAGATATCCAAACTGATTTCATGCGCCTCGTGACCAACGGTGTGCTGTTGCTGAATGTGGGAGTCAGCGGAATCGCATGGCTTGAGTATTTGCGCACGGGAGTGGCGCTAAATTTGGTCACGGCCGCGGCCGTGCTGTCGATAGTTCTGTCAATTATCCTCAAACTGGGTCGAATGCCGCTTCAGCAGTTTTCGATTTGCGTTTTGATGTTCTGCATTGTCGCGCTCGCATTGGTCCAGGTCGGACCCTTCATCGGGGTTGGATTCCTGATGATCGCAACAGTTATCATCACATCGCTCTTTTTTGGCAGGCGGGGAGCGGTCGTTTCGAATTTTACCTTTTATCTGCTGGTTCTGGGGATCGCGATTCGCAACGCCTATGTCCCCGTCGGACCGGAGTGGGATTTCCCGCTCCTGGTATGGTCAAGAATGGCCATCGGTATGGCATTCGGCCTGGTCGGGGTGTCATGGGTGCTGGTCCGTATGTTTGAACAACTCAAATTGGGACTCGAAACAGCCAATGAAGTCGCCAGTAGAGAGGTCGAACTCGAGAAGCAAAAAGAACGCATCGTGAAACACGCCATGCAAGTCGAGCGGTTAGAAAGCCTGCGAATACTTGCAGGAGGAGTTGCACACGACTTCAATAATTCGCTGGTGGTGATTCGCGGCGGGATCGACATGCTCGAGGAAGTTGTCCCGCCGGAAGAGCTGGAGCTTCTTGAGATGATGCGTGAAAGCGCCAACACCGCTGCGGAAACCGCGCGATCGCTCACTACATTTTCTCGGCAGCGACGCGACCAACATGAAACTTGTTTTCCATCGGAAGTGGCCAAAAACCTGTCACGCCGGGCGCGAAAGTTGTTCGACTCAGACATTCAGATCACTTGGGAACTCGAAGAAACCCCGCTCGCACACATGGGCCCTGTTCATTTTGAGGAAGTCTTGTTGCAGCTGCTTCTCAACGCCAAAGACAGCTCACCACCCAACAGCTCCGTCACGGTTCGCGTGACCGCTAGACATTCAACAGTGCAAACCGAGGTCACGGATAGCGGAGTCGGGATTCCAGATCACATAATCGACCGAGTATTTGAGCCGTTTTTCACCACAAAAGGCGAACAAGCTACTGGACTTGGACTCGCACTTGTATGGGGTCATGTGCAACGATGCGGCGGTGACGTTCACGTGACTTCCGAAGTCAATGTCGGGACGACTTTTACCTTCACGCTGCCTATCGAAAAGACTGAAAATGAATGAACCATTTGAAGGAACCGGCAACCTGAAAGCGCTGGTACAGAAGGTCCGAGAGGACCAGAGCATTCTGATTGTAGATGACGATGATCGCGTCCGATGGACATTGGAGCGGCAGCTCAAGAACTTACGCGTCACGCTGCATTTTGCGTCGAGCGGAGAGGACGCTCAGGCACTTCTGGACACGCACCCGATCAGCGTGATGGTGACCGACCAACGCATGCCTGGGATGTCCGGAACCGCCCTTCTATCATGGGTCAAAGACCAGTACCCGGACGTTGTTCGAGTCATGATTACTGCCAACGTCGAAATGGAAACGGCGCTCGGGGCAATCAACACCGGTGAAGTGTTTCGATTCGTGCCAAAACCGTGGTCACAAGACGACATTCGCAATGCCGTCACCTCCGCTCTTGAGCACCACCTCAGGGCTGCGGAACGCGGCGTTTTCCTTGCCGAGCTCGACAAGACGAACCATACGCTTCGGAACATGAATGACCATTTGCTTGAACTCGTCGAGGAACGCACCTCGCAGATTCGAGCACAGGCTGAAAATCTTGCGGTGGCCAATGAGGAGCTGCGGGAGAGCTTCAATGCCACGCTCGAAGTGTTATCGACCATCATGGGATTTGCAGACTCGCGTATCATGGACCACTCCAAGCGGACTGTTTCTCGACTTAGAGGATTTGCACTGCGCGCAGGTGTGACTCACGAGTGGCTAGAACCCTTGGTGCAAGCGGGTCTTTGTCATTGGCTTGGATTGCTCAACGCTCCACCTGCAACCGTTTCGACTCCAATCAATGAACTGCGTCCGGATGACCTCGGCTCATGGGAATATCATCCTATTTTGGGCGAGATGGTTTTGGAGCCCGTTCCAGCACTTGCAAAAGCGTCGCGAATTGTAGGCAACTACTTGCGCGCAGCGGATGGCGACTACCTGGCTGATTCCGAACTTCGGCTCGCCTGTCAGTGCCTCAAAATCTGCAGCTTTTACGAACGCGAATTCACGATTCGCACCCGACAAGATCAGAACACCGCGGCGCAAGCTGCCATGGAGTACCTTGAAAAGGGCCGGGGATCGGAGTTTGACGGCGGCGTCCTAGACCTCTTCATGGCTCACCTGGGCTTTGATGAAGAAGCTCTGATCGGATGAGACCCGACGCTGGTCTCTTATTCGCACTTGCAGCCTTCAGCCTCTGGGGCTTCTTTCCGGTTTACTGGAAGCTGCTTCTGCACGTTCCTGCAGATCAGATTCTTGCCCATCGAATGGTTTGGTCTCTCGCGTTTCTTTGTGTGGTTCTCGGAGTTCAGGGGCGATGGATTTGGATTAAAACGCTGACTTTTCGCGTAGCGTCGCTGAACCTTGTGGCCGCGACTTTTCTTACGGCCAACTGGTTTGTCTATATCTGGGCGGTGAATTCTGGCCATGTCGTCGAGACCGCCCTTGGGTACTTCATCAATCCGTTGGTCAGTGTCGTTTTGGGCGCCCTTTTTCTGGGAGAACGTCCGCGTCGACTCCAATGGGCAGCCATTGCGGCTGCGGCATCTGGAGTCATCTTTCTAAGTGTTGCTCACGGAAAGCCTCCTTGGATCGCTTTGTTCCTTGCCGGCAGCTTTGGGGTTTACGGGCTCATCAAGAAACAGACCAAGTTGCGGGCTGCTGAAGGGCTCGTCCTTGAAACCGGGCTGGTCTTTCTGCCTGCTCTAGCCTACTTGGCTTTCTTGGAGTTCAACGGGCAATCAAGCTTTGGTCACACCGATTTTCGAACCGACGCCTTGCTGATTTTTTCTGGGGTCGCAACCGCGCTGCCGCTGCTATTTTTTGCTGCAGCAACGCGCCGGTTGACCCTCACGTCTTTGGGCATCATGCAATATTTGGCGCCTTCGATTCAGTTCGGACTGGGTGTCTTTCTGTATCAAGAGCCATTTACCCTTCAACGCCTTATCGGATTTGGAGCGATCTGGATTGGGGTGGCTCTCTACGTCATCGAACTCGTCATTCATCGGCGAAAATCGAGGCTTTCAGCCCAGCCGCTCAGCAAGCCATGACGGGATCTCGCGCATATCACTGGCGTCTTTTGCGTCGACGAAGTCCGATACTTCCAGAAGTCTGTGACATAAGTCCGCGGCAACTACTGGATCGGAGCCATGTTGCGCGCACAATCGATCGTAGACCTGTGTGATTTCATCCTCGCCAAAAACCACGTTTGCATAGGCATCGGGGAAGATGAGGGCTTCACGTTTAGCACCCAAAACCAATGCGGCGATCCAAATTGGTACTCCACCTTCCGTGGACTCGGTACCTAACTTGGCAAGCACGCCGTCACGAAACGACTTGGCCCGTTCCCATGCTTCGAAATCGAATCCATTGAACATCTTGGCTACGATCCACACCCCGATTTTTGGGTCCACGATCGCTGCAGCTTCCCTCATTTCGAATTGCATGCCGTCACCTCCGGTAACCTCGTGTTCGGTGACCAGAGTGCCAACTGCCACCTCTTGGCCGCAAAGCACCGCGCCAAGAAGTTCCTCGTGGGAGTAATCGAAGTAGCAGTACTCGTCGTTGACCTCGAAGTCCTCGCGCCTCCCGATTTCAAACGTGTCGTGAAAAAACTTCTCTTCTCGTGACTGATTTGTGTTCATCTCGCTCATTTTTCCCTCCGAATTTATTGGTCTAGACTTTGGATCGTCTGTGCTTGTTCTCGGTCAATCGAGCAAAATGTTGCGAAAATCAGACAAAAACAGGTAACCATCACCTGATGACCCAGCCGTCGCCCCGGAGTTGCACGTGCTTAAATGGCTCAAGAGCTTTAGCGAAAAACCACCCGAAACCTCACGTTCAACCCCGGAAGACGCGCTCGAGAGCCTGATTCAGATTGCGAGCGACGGAGTGATTGAAGACGTCTGGGACGCGATGGATCAGTTTCCTCAAGAACTTCTGCCTCAGGTTGAAACACTGATCCGCGAGGAACGCTTGGGCGAATACCCGCGTCATTCGGCGATTCTTTGGCATGCTTATACATTGTCAAATCGCGGCCAAGAAGTTGCTGATTTCTTAAAACCCTGGCTGGAAGATTCGATTCATTGGGCACTTACTTTCGAGGTGAATAACGTGTTGATCGGGGGCGCGTTGGGTGCACTTGATGGTCTAACGGCCGACGAGCGCGAACGAACCGCATTATCGGTGTTTGCACGACTCGGCGCTTCAAATGCACGCCGATACTGGCTCTTACTCAAAGTAAGGACCGACGAGATGTTAGGCGTCGTTGCAAAATCATTTGAACAGCTCCCGCAAGATCGCGCAAAAATGGTGGGCGCATTCAGGCAATTCGAGTCCAGAGACTTGCCCCTGCTCAAAAAACACCATCAGCCCGGAAATCCGAATTTCGAGTGTTTCGAAATCGCCATGGAAGCGGCCCAATCCAAAAAGGGATAGAGGCCTGTGCCGGCCCATCTGACTCCAGATAGAATTTGCTGTTCTCGTTGTTGACCGATATAATTCCGATCCAAATACGGAGGTAACCATGGGATCTGAGGGGGAAACAACGTCCAAATTTGCTGAGTTAGATCGGGATCTTTTTCTACGACAGATGCTGAGGGAACTCTCCGGCACGCTCGAAGATGTCATCGGCTTGGAATCTGCAAAAGGTTTCTTGGCATTGACCGGGCAGAGAATCGCCGAAATCGCAATTGATCATTCACGCGAAACCCTAGGCGAAACCCCAACTTTGGCTGGCCTCGGCGACGTTCTTTGCGACTTCAAAACCAGAATCCAGGGTGATTTCTACGTGATCGAGGCAAACGAAGATCGACTTGTCCTCGGGAATCGCGCATGTCCCTTCGGCGTCTACGTTCAGGGGCGCCCATCCCTATGCATGATGACCTCCAACGTGTTTGGCACCATCGCCGCTGATAGTTTTGGATACGCCCGAATTGTGCTCGAAGACACGATCGCCGAGGGTGACAAAGAGTGTCGAGTTATCGTGTACCTATCACAAAATCACACTGATGATTTGAGTTCGAGTCGAGAGTATTACAAGTGACCTCACAAGCCCCTGAGTTCAGAATTCTGGAATGTTTGCCCGAACATATGTTGGTGATCAATTCCGAATTCACCGTCGTCTATGCGAATCGTGTCGCCCAGCCTTTGATCGCAAATTTGCCCGGCGGAGCCTCATTCTTGGACCTCGTGGCTGACCGCATAGCTGTGACAGCCTATCTAAAACAAGCGTTTCGAACCACGTCGGCGATTCCGGGCACGATTCAGTTCCAAAGTGACGCGGACGGGACAAAGTGGGTTTGTGTCGCAGGTCGAACCGGCTCGGAAAACAACGTTTTATTGCGTATGGAAGAGCCGGCTGGTTGCGATTCGGCATTCTTGAAGCTCACACGGGAACTCAACGATCTCAACGCGGAAAACAGGGAACGTAGGGTCGCTGAGCTCAAGCTTCAGGCCATCATGGATGGTCTTCCGGTTGCTCTTCGGATCGTTCAAGACGACAAAGTAGCGATGACCAATCGCACCTTCGATCTTTGGTTTGATTCCCCGCCTCCCCTGATGGCTGAGACTGAATTTGTCGTCGAGCACCCGGAAGGAAACCGCCACTTTCTCTCGGAAGATTTCCACGTCAGGCTTGCGGGCCAGCCGGAACAGCGATGCACAATCTTCACTGAAGTCACCGAAACACGGCGTGAGGACGAAGCCCGCAAAAAGATGCAGTCCAGCATTCTGCACGCTCAGAAACTCGAGAGCCTGGGCGTGCTCGCCGGAGGCATCGCGCACGACTTCAATAATTTATTGGTTGGCATGTTGGGCAACTCGGAACTCGCACTGATGGATATTCCTGCAGATTCTCGGGCGCGCACCTACCTCAAAGACGTGGTGCTGTCAGCGCAGCGAGCCGCTGAGCTGTGCATGCAGATGCTGGCGTACTCGGGCAAAGGTCGGTTTGTTGTTCGGCAATTGGATCTTAATTCTGTCGTTCGAGAATTGCTCTCATTGCTCAAAATTTCGATTTCCAAAAAGGCTGTGCTGCGGACCCGGCTGTCGCCTATCAGTCCAATGATCGAGGCCGATGCCACGCAGATTCGGCAGATTCTGATGAACCTTATTACCAATGCTTCGGACGCCCTGAACGGCGAAGCGGGGGTAATCACAATTACAACGGGCATCACGAAAAGCGACGTTACGTATCTGGAAGACTCTAAGCTCGCGGACGAGTTAACACCGGGAAATTACGCGTTTGTCGAAGTCTCAGATAGCGGCCAGGGCATGACGAGCGAGACGATCGACCGCATTTTTGATCCGTTTTTCACGACCAAGCCGACAGGACGCGGCCTAGGCTTGGCGGCTGTCAGCGGCATCATTCGTGGCCACCGAGGTGCGATTCGTATCTATTCGGAACTCGATAAGGGCACGAGTTTCAAGGTCCTGCTGCCTGCAATCGATACCGCGGTTACGAGCGACTCCTCACCCGAATTCGAAGTTGAGGTTAAACGTGGTTCAGGCGTTATCTTGCTCGTCGACGACGAACACTCAGTCAGGCGGGTGGCCAAACGGGTCGCAGAGCGCGCTGGATTTTCGGTTCTGGAAGCCGGTGATGGCCAGCAGGCAGTAGATATTTTCCGTGAGCGACACGAAGAAATCGTGTTGGTGCTTCTGGACATGTCGATGCCTGTGATGTCCGGCGAGGAAGCTTTCAGGATTCTGAAAACCATCGATCCGTCCGTTCCGGTTGTCCTTTCGAGCGGCTACAACGAACAAGATGCGACCACTTATTTTGTCGGAAAAGGACTGGCGGGTTTCCTTCAAAAACCCTACCGCCCCGCGGACTTGCTCAAGATTTTACACAAGTCCTGATGTTTAGTTCGCCGGCAGCAACTGTGATGCAAATTGGTCGATCCACCCCTGCTGTTCGCCAAATGCCAGAACTTCGCCAATCTCGACGAAGTGACACCTCCACACATGGCCGTCGTCCCCCTCCCACGACCACGCCACCGCGTCTTGGACGTGCGTGCGATAGAAGTGGCGCTCTACGAAACGAGTGAGGTTCTGAGTGGAGGTGGTGCCGGGTGAATCACTTAATATCTCCGGCTCTACGGTTGAGTAGTCGTAGTCGCGGCGCGTGAATCGAACCGCTTCGCCGTGGGTTCCAAGAACGTGAACGCGATATCCCGACGGAATCCTCAAACCGTCGTCCGCCATGATGGCTTGTAAAGTGTAAGCAAGGTCGTCTTCACGGGCCGTCAGACTTGTGCCGAGTAACTCGACATCGTCCACGCGAACGCCAGTCTCCTCGCGGAGTTCTCGCACTGCGGCATCGGCCGGAGTTTCACCTGGGTCCACCGTCCCCGCTGGAAACTGAGTACCAGCGAGGGGGTGGTCAAAAACAAGAACTCGGCCGCCGACGATGGCAAAAACCGTCACCTTTAAAATCGGATCAGAGTTCAATCGTGGTTGCGGCATTGGATCTCAAACGTGGGGGTCGACTTGCAAACCTCGAACGAGTGTTCCCGGTCGAGCGTCCGTCGGTTTGCCGTCTTCCATGATCACTTGGCCGGCCACTAAAGTCATACGATATCCGGTCACATCCTGAATCAAACGGCGGCCGCCAGC
>JBBKVQ010000247.1:0-7473 GCA_037968515.1 Bradymonadaceae bacterium | reverse complement strand
TGGCGGTCTACAATTCAAACCCCGAGCTGGGCCGGACCGCTCTGTTGATGGGCGTCTATCTTGTCAGCGCGTTGGTACTGATGATTGGCGGGCGAGTGATTCCGTTTTTCACAAGCAGCCGAATCCAAAAGCCAACCTCGTCCAACCCGAAACTCGAAAAGGCCTTGATGGTCGGTGCCGCAGGACTCGTAATTTTGCCGGCATTTGGCATTTCGAAGCTCACGGGCGCCTGGATGATTATCTTGGGAATTGGCGCGTTAATCCGCATGAAAAACTGGCAAGTTCTGCCGTCACTACGCGTCCCAATGCTCGCAATCTTGCACCTTGGGCATATCTGGTTGGCTATCGGTTTGATCGCGCGTGGTAGCAGCGAGTTCTTCTCGTTCGTGTCGCCAAATCAGGGGCTCCACCTCATCACCGTCGGCGGCCTCTCAACGATTAGCTTGGGGATGATGGCGCGCGTAGGCGTTGGCCATACTGGACGACCCATCGAAGCAAAACCGTCGATTATTTTGGCATTTGTGCTGATTAATATCGCCGTCGTTTTCCGTGGGGTCCTGCCGATCTTCATGCCGCAATTTTATGTAAACACCGTCACTTGGGCCTCTACGGTTTGGGCGGCGGCATTTGCCATCTATCTGATCAAATACCTGCCCATCCTGGCGCTGGTCCGACCTGACGGAAAGCCCGGATAATCAACCTAAGGTTTGTCATGCCTGTACAAAATCACGACGTACCAGAGCTTGCTCTGGATCAAGTCTGGGACAAGATTTGTCATTTTGTGACCGAACCAGAATGGGAGATTTTCCATCCGATTATTTCTCAGATTCGGCGCCTCAAAAATGAAACCAACACGGTAATTCTGGCCCATAATTATCAGCCGGTTGAGATCTTTTGGGGAGTTGCTGACTACACCGGGGATTCGTTGCAACTGGCCCAGATTGCGGCCGAGCAACACCTGCCGAACGTCCTGATGGCTGGGGTTTCATTCATGGCCGAGACGGTCAAGATCATCAGTCCGACGACACGAGTCCTGTTGCCCTCGCTGGATGCGGGATGCTCGCTCGCCGAGTCCATCACCGCCCAAGACGTCCGAGACATGCGGCTCGAGCACCCGAATGCCAAGGTGGTGACTTATGTGAACACCAGCGCCGAAGTGAAAGCCGAGTCGGATATCTGTTGTACGTCCTCCAACGCCGTCGACGTCGTGAACTCCTGCGATTCAGACGAGATCATCTTCATTCCGGACCGCCACCTCGCCTCGTATGTTCAGGAGCTTACCGACAAGAAAATCCATGTCTGGCAGGGACAATGCGATGTCCATGATGTGTTCGACGTGCAGACCATGAACGAACTGCGGTGGTTGCATCCGGATATCCAGATTTTGGTTCATCCGGAGTGCAAAAAAGAGGTTCAGAACGCAGCTGATTTCATCGGTTCGACGAGCGCGCTGGCCAATTATATACGGACGAATAAACCCGAGCGCGTGGCCCTGATCACCGAATGCACCATGAGCGCAAACGTCGCGGCGGAGTGCCCAGAGACCCAGTTTATCCAGCCGTGCAGCCTGTGTCCGCACATGCGCAGGATTTCGCTACATAAGATTCTGCGAAGCCTTCAGAACGGCCAGCACGAGGTCACGGTCGCCCCCGAGGTTGCCGTGCGGGCGAAGGCCGCCATCGACGCGATGCTGAGGGTCTAAACATGCCTGAATTTGATGTGGTCATCGTCGGTGGTGGGTTTGCTGGGCTCCTCACGGCGCTGCATCTGAGTGGTCTGCGGGTCGCGATCGTTCACCCGACCTCGCTGGGCGACCAAACCAGCAGTGCGCTTGCTCAAGGCGGTATCGCGGCGGCGGTCGGAGACGGAGACGACGCGGAATTTCACACACGCGACACACTTTTGGCAGGTGCCGGCTTATGTGATGCCGACGTTGTTTGGCGAATTGCCATGCAGGGCCCTCGGGCGCTTCGGAACTTACGCGCCTATGGAGTCCCGTTTGATCAGGAAAATGGAGCACTGAAACTCAAACACGAGGCCGCTCACGGGCGGCCGCGAATCGCGAGTGCGGACGGAGCGCAAACTGGCGCCGCAATCATGAAAGTGATGTTGCGTCATACCCACGCACAATCGTTTCAGATTTTTGAGGGTTGGAAGGCCGACCAATTGCTCACCACCGGCGACCGTGTTTGCGGTGTCGTGATTCGCAACGCTAACGAGGTCCGTGTGCTGTCCGCTACCGCAGTGGTTCTTGCCACGGGCAGCCCGTGCGGGCTTTGGGATGATACCTCGGTTCCACTTTTTTCAACGGGGTCAGGTCTGGCAATGGCCAGCCTTGCGGGTGCTCAACTCAGTGATTTGGAGTTTGTGCAGTTTCACCCGACAGGGCTCGATCGGCCCGGACAAGCACCGTTGCTCACCGAAGCCTTGAGGGGTGCGGGCGCGCATATCGTGGACTCTGCTGGGGTTCGGTTTGTCTTCGAGGATCATCCAGATGGAGAACTCGCGCCACGGGATGTGGTTGCCAGAGCAGTGTTTACGGCGCGCAAACTAGGCCGTGGCGCGTTTTTGGACCTTCGGCCAGTCCAAGACCTCGAGCGTGAGTTTCCGAAAATGGCGGAACTCACCCGCGAACTCGGACTCGAAACTCATCTGCCCATCAAACCGTGTGCTCATTTTCACATGGGTGGAATCCAGACCGACCTGTTTGGACGCACGACCCTTCCCGGTTTGTGGGCCGTTGGCGAAGTTGCTCGCACGGGACTCCACGGCGCGAACCGACTGGCCAGCAACGCCTTGCTCGAGATCGCCGTGACGGCTCCGCGGGCGGCGATTAATATTCGAACAGCCGTGGCAGCTGCACCGCCAAAAGGCCGCGCAGGACTGGCCGTGGTTGAAGACCACGAAGCCGATGCGGCCGACCTCGCCGAGATCCGCGCAATCATGACGCGTGACGTCGGCGTAATGCGCAATCATGCGGGCTTAACCGACGCCAAGAGACGACTTAGCGGCCTGCCGACAAGTCATGAACGCGTGGTGGCCGAATTGATCATCAATGCGGCGTTGGCACGCAGAACGTCTATTGGTGCCCACCATATGACCCTGCCAAATTCCGACGTCTGAAAAATCGCAAAATCGCCCGGCTACATGATCCAAATCATCTGGGTCCCAAAAAAATCCGGCTAAAAAGAGAACGTTAAAAACGACTCCGAACTGGAGGTTCTGATGTTATCGAAGTCGCAAGCGAAATGGTTTTTCCTGATCTTTACGATCGGGTTTTCTGGGGTGTTCCTCTGGTTGACAGTGGACACCCTAATGCAGGTTCCTGAACGTTCTCATGCCGACAAAATTGACGAGCATGTGATCCGCGGAAAAGAAATCTGGGAGGAAAACAACTGTATGGGTTGTCATACGCTCCTAGGCGAAGGCGCTTATTATGCGCCCGAGTTGACCAAAGTCGTTGAACGACGAGGAAAAGCCTGGATTCGGATGTTCATCAAAGACACTCAGGCGATGTATCCGGGTCAACGAAAGATGGTGCAGTACGATTTCACCGAAGACGAAATCACCGACATCATTGCGTTTTTGGAGTGGAACGGAAATATCGATACCAACGGTTTCCCTGCCAAACCCGACCTCGCCCCCGCGATCATCGAAGTGGCAGGTGGCGCAGCTCATCTTGCCGCAGCACCGCCAATCTATGGACAGCTATGCCAAGCTTGTCACGCCATTGGCGGACAAGGTGGCGTGGTTGGGCCAGCGCTCGACACCGTCGGGTCTCGATTCGACGAACCATGGTTTGCAAAATGGTTGACCGATCCAAACGCCGTTCGGCCCGGCACGGCAATGCCCAAGATGCCGCTGTCAGATGCAGATAAACAAGCGTTGGCCAAATGGCTCTCAACCCTAAAATAGACGGAGGTCCGCTATGAAATACCAATCATATAAGGTTGCGTGGGCCTTTTTTGCCACGTGTATGTTGTTACTGGTGTTGCAGATTGTTTACGGATTCATCATGGGTTTTGCCCATATGGGTTTGGACGGTTTGCATGATTATATTCCGTTCAATACGGCGCGCGCCGTCCACACAAATCTGCTCGTCGTCTGGATGCTCGCGGGATTCATGGGTTCCGCGTATTTCATCATTCCCACTGAAACGCAGACTGAACTCTACAATATTAAATTGGCGTGGGTTCAGTTGGTTTCGCTTGTTGTCGTTGGTGTTGTCGCAGTCGTGGGCTTCCACTTTAATTACTGGGAAGGCCGCAAATTCTTGGAAATCCCAAGGCCACTGGACTACCTGGTTGTCGTCAATGTGTTGGCATTCGTGTTCAACATCGGCATGACGCTCTACAAAGCCAAGCGTTACACGACCACCTCGATGGTGCTTTTTGTCGGCCTAGTTTCCGCGGCGTTGCTCTACCTGCCCGGGATGATTTGGTTCGACTCGCAGGTCCTCGACTCGTATTTCCGCTGGTGGGTTGTTCATTTGTGGGTCGAAGGCGTCTGGGAATTGATCATGGGCGGCATTCTGTCCTTCCTGCTCATCAAGCTTACCGGCGTCGATCGCGAGCTTATCGAAAAGTGGCTCTACGTCATCGTCGGCCTCACCTTCTTGAGCGGCATCCTTGGGACCGGTCACCATTATTACTGGATCGGAGCCCCAAAATATTGGCTGATGGTCGGTGGACTCTTTTCTGCCCTGGAACCTTTGGCATTCCTTGGCATGGCCCTCTACACCGTGACGATGGCTCGTCGAGGCGGAAAAACCCCGGAAAACCGCATCGCACTTCACTGGGCAGTCGGAACCGGCATCATGTCTTTTGTGGGTGCCGGCTTCCTTGGATTTGCGCACACACTGCCGCAGGTCAACATCTGGACCCACGGCACGCTCGTCACAGCAATGCACGGCCATCTGGCATTTTGGGGCGCGTACGGCATGTTGATCTTTGGCATGATTGCCTACGTCCTGCCCGAAATCACCGGACGTAATTTCAGCAACTCGTGGGTCGGAGAATGGGCCTTCTGGCTCGCCAATATCGGCATGGTTTGCATGACGGGGGCCTTTGCGGTTGCCGGCATCACCCAGGTCTACTTGGAGCGAAAGGTCGGTATGGACTTCCTGCTGGTTCAAGAGGCCGTGCAGGTTCACTTCTTCGGACTGGTCATGGCCGCAACGCTGTTCACCATCGGTGTATCGCTGTTCATCTGGAACTTCGCTCGTCACGGAAACGCCCTGAAACTCGATGTGCAACCGATGGCTCCTCAAGCCGAAGAAGAAGTCGCACTCGCGGAGTAAATCATGACAACGCCCTTCTATATCTCTCAGCACGACGAGTGCTCCATTTTCGAGATGGCCTATCGCGAGAAGCTCCCCGTTTTGCTGAAAGGCCCGACCGGGTGCGGAAAATCGCGATTGGTCGAATATATGGCCCACAAGCTCGACCGCCCGCTGATTAGTGTTGCGGCAAACGAGGACACTTCGGCTGTGGATCTAGTGGGGCGTTATCTGATCGAAGGCGGACAGACTGTCTGGCAAGACGGCCCCGTCACACGGGCCATGCGCCAAGGCGGCATGCTCTATGTCGACGAATTTGCTGAGGCTCGCGCCGACGTGGTCGTGGTGCTGCATCCGCTGTCAGACCATCGCCGCACGCTCTATATCGACCGGCATGACGAGGAAATCACCGCACCCGACACTTTCATGTTGGTGGCGTCGTATAACCCTGGCTACCAACACTCATTGAAGGAAGTTAAGCCAAGCACTCGTCAGCGTTTTGTCACGCCTAGATTACCCGGAAGAAGCCGTCGAAGTAAAAATTGTCTGCGGTGAAACGCAGATCGACGAGTCGGCTTCGAAACGCTTGGTCAAACTCGCCAAAAAAATCCGCCAAGCCGACAGCCTTGGCCTAGCCGAGGCCCCTTCAACTCGCCTTCTGGTCCATGCCGCCCGGCTGATGAACGCTGGGCTGGATCCTCGCACGGCCTGCCGTGTCGCCGTCGTGGAACCCCTCACGGACGACCCGGTCCTCGCAAAAGGATTACAAGATGTCGTCGCGCTCGTCTTCTGAACCCAAAGCTCCGACGCTTGATTTTGGTTGGGAGGAAGACCTATTTTCGGCGTTGCTCGGGGTGTTCAAGAAGCTAAAGCCCAGCCCACACGCGGCCGGATGCTGTTGGTCAAAAGAACATCTTGAGCGCCTTATGGTCCTAGCTCGCGTCGTTTCGGGCCTGCCCCTGAATGTCGCCACCACAAAAGGGACGGGAGGGCTTCGAAATCTCGACGTCCTTGTGCCGGAGGTTTTTGAGATCTCAGAATCGCACGAGGTCAACCTGGCTGGGTTGATCGTGCAAACGCTGATGAGCGCGACCATGGCGTCTGTGCTCACCGACTCAGAAATTAAATTCGATGTTCGCAGTTTTGACGGCAATTTAAGGCTGGCTGAAATCTGCCGAGATCGGCTTCTGGATGAGTGGCCAAAATTCCAGATATTTTGGGAGGTGGCAGCCAAAGCTGCAAACACCAAAATCCCCGAGACTGACCAAGCGTCAAAGGCGATCGGCCTTATACTTCGGGGTGAGCCGCTGCCGGAACCACCGATTAAAATGGGTAAAAAGGGTCCGCTTAGAAGCTTTTTATGGGGCCAGATTTTCGAAATTACCCAGCTCGGAAGTGGCGACTCGCTGGATTCGTTGAATCAAAACAAATCGCAGATTTCAACCGAGGTCGAGGGTAAGAACCCCGAAGACATCAAAGTCGTACACGTCGACGAAAAGAAGAAGATGGAGGTGCCATCGCATATCTTCGAAAAGGTCGAAACGGCCGATGATTATCGTGGTGAACAACGAAAGCCCGATGGTTCTGACGAGCTCGACGAACACTTAGACGCCTTGGAAGAACTCGATCTAAACACCATGTACCGCGGCGGCTCGCCCGCTGATTCATTATATAAGGCAGACATCCGCTTGGGCTTGGATATCCCCGACGTGCGCTCGGTTGCCCCCCATGAAAACGCCGTATTTTACGACGAATGGGACGGCCGAAAAGGGCGCTATAAAAAAGATTGGGTGCAGGTTTTTCCGACCATGTTGCCGATTTTGCATAACGACTACGCCGCCAATATCGCGATGGAAAGGCGCTCTCAGATTGCGCACCTGACACGCCGCCTGAAGAGCTTCCGCCAGCAATTGCGTCCCCAGCGTAGGCAGTTTGATGGCGAAGACGTGGACATCGAGGCGTTGATCCAGGAAACCGCGGCCCAACGTGCGGGCCACGGTGGTGATATTCGGCTTTACGAGCGACGGTCACGACAGGCGCGCAGTCTGGCCACGACCGTCTTGCTCGATATCTCGCTGTCGGCTGATTCGTGGGTGGATAATCACCGCGTGCTCGACGTCGCCCGCGAGGCGATTGTGGTGCTCGGTGAGGTCACTCATGTCTTGGGAGACGACCTTCAAATTTTGGCGTTTGGG
>JBBKVQ010000246.1:0-5409 GCA_037968515.1 Bradymonadaceae bacterium | reverse complement strand
CCGTCGTTTAGCGTGTCACCGTAGGGGCGAACTTTATGAAGGTCTGGAGGAGTTGCTCCGACCCGTCCTCGTGCTGGCATGACACACCTTAGTTGAGCCGAATCGACCGTATAACATGGCACTCGATAGTTGTGGAGACTTCTGTTCCACCGTCATTTGTTCACATGGGGAAACAGTGCTTTGCCAAACCGTGCATTTCAATCCAGACAGAAGACACTAGATTGGAACCAAGAGAGTACAAACCACTTTAAAGGAGTCCTAAGATGACAACGCACACATGGAATTTCGACAAATCACACTCCGCGGTCGGCTTTTCGATCAAACACATGATGTTTGCAAAGGTTCGAGGCCAATTCACCGATTGGTCCGGCTCATTATCGTACGACCCAGAAAATATTGGCGCGGCCTCGGTCGAGGCTACGATTCAAATCGCGAGCATTGATACCTCAAACGAGCAGCGAGACGGCCACCTGCGGTCGGCCGACTTTTTTGACGTCGAAAAGTTCCCAGTCATGACCTTCCAAAGCGAGAGCTGGAAAAAGACCGGAGATAAGATCCTCGTTCAAGGCAATCTCTCGTTGCACGGCGTGACAAAGGCGGTCGAGTTGCACGTCACCGAGAACGGCACCGGAATTGACCCGTGGGGTAATAAGCGAATCGGCTTCACGGCACAGACCGTCATCAACCGAAAGGATTTCGGATTGGGCTGGAACACCGCGCTTGAAGCTGGCGGTGTCTTGGTGGGCGAGGACGTCGCGATCGATATTGAGTTACAGGCGACCTTGGGGGCCTAAAAACCACACCAAAGTAGGCTGTCCGGTCCCGGCAAGAGGCCGAACTGGAAATCATCCCCAACGGTAGTCGTCGAGATACCCGGCAAAGACGTTAAACCTTCCGCGTCGTTGCAAGCCAGAAGCGCTAGCGAGTCGTTCGATTCCCAAGCGCTGCCATTGGGGCACTCAATCCGATAAAGTTCGGGCTCACGACTCAATGAAACGTCGACCTTGCCGCTCGCGGTTGCCAACGAGAGCGACAGTGGTCCGTCTTCCAACTCAAGGCAGATGTTTCCGCTGCGAGAAATCTCGATTGCCCAGACCTCGCGATCCGGGACTTCTGCAAACTTTACCGGGGCGTCAAATCTGACCACCGTCGTTGGTGATGTGCACGTGAGGCCGTCGGCACTCATGACTCCGCGGGTCGTCGATTGCCCACAAGCGTTGGCTTCGGCACGCGCGATGTTCCAGCAAAAACTTGGGTCCAAGAGCACTTCACACGTCAAGAGACAGGCTTTGTCTGTGAATTCACACGCCAAGGGGTCCACCGACGTGTCGGTCCCAGCATCCGTTGTTGAGTTCACCTCGGCGTTCCCGGCATCCGTTTGAGCATTCGCAGCATCGTTGGGAACGAAAACGCCTTTGGCTGCTTCGGAGTCGTCGCCACATGCAGCAGCGGTGATCAGGAGTAGTCCCAGAAAAGTCGAATATTTCATGTTTAGGCCTCACTTACCTTGGCGACTACGCAAACGTGACTTCGACCTTTAATGCGGCCTGAAGCAAGTCTTCGTAGTTGCTGCGCGGAATCTCCCGCGCTCCAAATTTCTTGAGATGGTCGGTGGTAAACTGAGTATCTAACAACGTCAAACCGCGGTCTTTCATCCGCTGAACCAGATGAACCAACGCAAATTTCGAAGCGTTGTCGACTCGGGTAAACATCGACTCTCCGGCAAAAAGGCCACGGAACGAAACCCCGTAGAGGCCGCCCACCAGCTCGCCCTCCTGCCAACACTCTACCGAGTGCGCGAAGCCCAATTCATGCAGCTCCGTGTAAGCTTCAACGAGATGCGGTGAAATCCATATTCCCGGGGACTTATCGCGAGGTTCTGCGCATTTCATCATCACGTCATGGAACGCAGTATTGATGCGAATATCAAAAACTTCCTGCCTGACAATTTGCTTGAGTCGACGCGGGATATGGAATTCATCCAGAGGAAAGATGGTGCGTGGATCAGGGCTGTACCAGTACACCTCCCAATCCTCGTCTTCGTGCGCCATCGGAAAAATGCCCTGGGCGTACGCATTCAGAAGCATTTCAGCGGAGGGTCGCTTCATGGTTTCCGAATTTCGAATGCCCGGTGAATGCCTGCTTTGAAATCATCAGGAACCGTCCATTTGGTGATTTCTTTGATCTCGGCCTCGAGCGCGTGTTTATCGAGTTCAAACCCGGTATAATTGGTCGAAAAATAAATCACGCCACCGGGACGAAGCAGATTCCAGCACTGCCGCAACATGAAGGCATGGTCGCGTTGAACGTCCATTTCGCCTTCCATTTTCTTGGAACGACTCCAGGTCGGCGGGTCCAAAATAATGATGTCGTAAACGGCGGATTTATTCTGCTGAGGAAGCCAGCGAAGAATATCAGTCCGAATGAATTCGTGTTTTTGGGCGTTTAATTTATTTAAAATAAAATTCCGAACTGCCCAATCAAGATACGTATTCGATAGGTCGGCCGACGTGACCGTTGCCCCAGCTGCAGCGGCCCAAACACTGAACGCACCCGTATAGGAAAACAGATTCAAGACTTTGCAAGGACCACGTTCTTTGACCTCTTTGGCGACCGCACGCCGAAGGTTACGGTGATCCATAAAAAGCCCGGTATCGACGTAACCATCGAGGTTCACAAGGAATTTATGAGGACCTTCGTCCACCACATATTCCAAGCCGTCATCGGTGAGCTTTTCGTACTGGGTGCCGAACCGGCGATGCCGTTCTTTGAAATGAACGGCTTCTGGCTCGACGTCGAAAATCTCTTGAATCCGCTCGGGGACCCAGTCGAGTTGCTCGTCAGTATGATTCTTCTGAAAGTACTGCAGGTGAATTTGATCGTCGTAGACGTCCACATTCCATGGAAATTCGGGGATGTCCCAACCATAAACGCGGTACGCATTTGTCGGCCATTTGGCCGCAAATTTCCGCAGGTGCTTCAGGCGTTTAATAACGCGATTTTCAAACGTAGGATCCATTATTTTGGGTGAACCATGTCCGCTGGGATGACCGCTTTGTCGAATGCTTCGCCCGTCATGAAACCGAGCTCCACCGTCACTTCACGCAACGTCTTATTTTCTTTGTGCGCCTTTTTGGCGACCTTGGCAGCGTTGTCGTATCCGATATGAGGATTCAACGCCGTGACCAACATCAACGAGCGATTCAAGTTCATTTTGATCTGTTCAAGGTTAGGCTCGATGCCGACCACACAGTTTTCAGTGAACGAATCACACGAGTCAGCCAATAATCGAGATGATTCCATCAGATTATGGGCCAACATCGGCATATAGACGTTGAGCTCAAAATTTCCGCTCGCGCCAGCAAAGGTAACGCCTGCGTTATTGCCAAAGATCTGGCAACACACCATCGTCATAGCTTCTGCCTGCGTTGGGTTGACTTTACCCGGCATGATCGACGAACCAGGCTCGTTTTCAGGCAGAAGAATCTCGCCGATTCCGCAACGTGGGCCAGAGCCCAACCAGCGAATATCATTCGCAATTTTAAACAGCGAAGTCGCCAGCGTGTTCATCGCCGAATGCGCTTCGACAATCGCTTCTTTGCCCGCAAGCAACGCAAATTTATTGGGCGCTGAAGTGAATGGATAGCCTGTTTCGTCGTGCAGCGTGGCCGCAACCTTTTCGGCATAACCGGCCTTTGTGTTCAGGCCAGTTCCCACAGCAGTTCCGCCGATCGCAAGCTCGTACAGCAGCTCAAGCGATTGTTCGAGAGCACGAATCGAGTAGTTCAATTGGGCAACATAGCCGCCGAACTCTTGTCCGAGCGTCAAAGGAGTCGCATCCATCAAGTGCGTACGACCAATCTTGACGATCCCGTCAAAATCGTTCGCCTTGACCGCGAGTGCGTCACGCATGCCTTTTACGGCTGGAATCAGCACACCCTGAATCTGGTCGACCGCGGCCACATGGATTGCCGTGGGAAAACTGTCGTTCGTCGACTGCGACTTGTTCACGTCGTCGTTGGGGTGAATCAGCTTATCGCCCCGTGTTCCGCCAAGAATCTCGGCCGCGCGGTTGGCGATGACCTCATTGGTATTCATGTTGGTCTGAGTACCCGAACCGGTCTGCCAAACAACCAATGGGAACTCGTCGTCGAGCTTTCCAGCGATGACTTCGCGGGCAGCGGCTTGAATGGCCGACTTCTTTTCTTCCGAGAGCACACCGACCGAAAAATTGGCCTCAGCGGCTGCGAACTTCACAAGACCCAAAGCCTTGATCATAGGCCTCGCCATGCGGTGCCCGCCGATCTTGAAGTTTTCGAGTGAACGTTGCGTCTGCGCGCCCCAATAACGCTCTGCGGGTACTTCCACAGGGCCCATGCTGTCGTGTTCGATTCGGATTGCCATTTTGCCTCCTTGAGTCCGGCGCACTTATAGAACCGCACGTGCAGCGACGCAAGGCATTCGGCTGGGTGGGCTTGAATCAGAATCGGCTTTTCACTACAAATTGGGCCAATGCAGTTGGGTCAAAAACCCGCTGGAACTTAAGACCACAGCCTCAATCTGGGGGGATTTTTGAATTTAGGAAACCGAATGAAATCATTGACGTGTTTGATTCTTGCTTTCACCATTTCTGCCTGTTCCGATGACCCTAAATGCGGGCCAGATGACAATCGAGCTGTGGACTGTAAGGTCTTGAGCGAGACCGACTGCCTTGCCGAATCGGAGTGCGCTGCCTTTTACGGAAACAGGATCGACACCACGGCGATGTGTATTGGGGCCGAGGAGATGATTGCGTGCGGAAGCGCGGCGAGCGCGGAATGCAATAATGCTATCCAAGGCTACGTGGTCGGCGCGGATGGTAGTTGTTGGCAGCAGGACTGGGCTTGTTTTGGAGTCGTCCCAGGGTTTCAAGCCGGATCTGACCTGCCAGACACATGCACGCTGGTGACGAATGCATGCGGCTCCAAGGAGGTCGACTGCGCTCTTTTGAACGAAACAGAATGCCTTGCCGAGGCGAAATGCCTCGCGGTTTACGGCCGTAAGATCGACGAAACCGCCATGTGTTACGGGGCGGAAACTGAAATGATGGCCTGTGCCATCCTTGCGGTGGCCGAATGCCCCAATAATGCCGTGGGGTATGCGAGCGGTCCCGACGGAACATGTTGGTTCCAACCAAGCGTGTGTGGAAATATTGGGGACGGCTACGACCTCAATGCTCCCGAGGGCAGCGCCGCTTGCCCAGTGGTCAGCCAAGCCTGCCCCTAAACATCAACTTCACGGCTTGTACTTGCCTACCCCCATAGACGTACCTATGTTACGCCGACCTAGGATGTAATGAGGTAGACAAATGGGTTTCCTTGATTTCTTGTTCGATAAAGAACAGGCCGAAAAGAAAAAAATCGCCAAGCT
>JBBKVQ010000245.1:0-6400 GCA_037968515.1 Bradymonadaceae bacterium | reverse complement strand
GAGGAAGGGTTGCCAGCGGACACACTTAAACTTCGATTTGAAGGGCAGGCTGGTCAGAGTTTTGGAGCGTTTTGTCATAAGGGCATGAATCTGAAACTCGTCGGAGAAGCTCAAGATTACGTCGGTAAGAGTATGGCAGGCGGAACGATCATCATTCGCCCTGCGCACTACGAGCGTGAGGACGTCTTGATGGGAAATACCGTGGCCTACGGCGCGACGGGCGGCTCGCTCTTTGTGTCCGGATTGGCCGGTGAGCGGCTTGGTGTGCGAAACTCAGGCGCGACGATTGTGGTCGAGGGTTGCGGCGATCACGGCTGTGAATACATGACAGGTGGCACGGTTTTGGTGCTCGGCAAGGTTGGGAACAACTTCGCCGCTGGAATGAGCGGGGGCCGCGCAATCGTGTACGACCCTACCGACGCTTTTCCTTTGCACGTGAACCCCAAAATGGCCGCGGCACGACGGGCAGATCCGGTAGATGTTATCGAAATCAAAACGGTGCTCGAAGCCCATTACTTGGCGACCGAGAGCCCGCGAGCAGCCGAACTGCTACAGGACTTGAAGGCCGGCGATTTTTGGGTCGTTTCGGCCGCTGGACACTGAATTTTTGGGGCATCGAGGCGTCAGGTGTTCGGTTTTTGCGCGGCGACCTGAACGCTAGCGACCTTTCCAGTGAGCTTTGGCGCCCAGTGTTTGGCGAGGGTCTGTAGGCTGTTGTTGTGGCCCCCGCCTCCACAGCCGCCACAGCAGTCAGTTACGGGAGGGGTCTCGACAAGTTCGGAGCCGATGAAGTCCTCGATCTGTGTGGCGTCATAGACGATGCGGCCTTTGACTTCGACGTTCACTAGGCCAGCTTGGCGCAGCCCGTCTAGATAAGCTGGCTCGCTGATCGCGCCAGCAAGGCAGGACGAATACAGCTGCGCATTGCTCGAGAGTACGCGGGGCAGGTCCTCGGCCACGATGTCGGAGACCAGCATTCGTCCGCCGGGCTTGAGCACTCGCGCGATCTCGGCAAATACTTTGGTCTTTTCAGGGGACAAATTGATCACGCAGTTCGAGATCACCCAATCAACGCTGCCGCTGTCGACAGGCAGGTCTTCGATGATTCCCTTACGAACCTCGACATTAGTTAGGCCGGCCGCGAGCACATTCTTACGGGCTTGCTCGATCATCGCGTCGGTCATGTCCACGCCGATAACTTTGCCTTCGGCGCCAACTTTCTTGGCGGCCAGCAAGAGGTCAATGCCAGCCCCCGAGCCCAGGTCGAGCACGACGTCTCCAGGCATAACCGCCGAGAACGCAACTGGGTTGCCGCAACCGAACGCGTTCGTGACGGCCTCCGCTGGAAGCGTTGCGAACTCAGCATCTGTATAACCAGCGAGTTTGGCGACCACGCCTTTGGGGACGGGTTTGCCGCAGCATTCCTTCGCCGCATCGTTTTGTACGACTCGAGCGTAGTCTTCGGAAACGCTTTTGCGCTGCTCATCGTGGCGAGTTGTGGATTCTGACATGGGATACCTTCTTGGCGATATGCTGTCCTTTGTACTCTCACGCCGACGACCGAACATGATCTGCGTCATACATTCGAAAAAAACATGCGGTCTTTTTTGGAACACGCACACCACTGAGAGCCAACGTTTACGGGCATGTTCGCGAAATGAGCGTAGTGGCACAGGTTGTGCTGCAACGCGTATGTGCGATCTTGTGTTCGATTTCCTTACATGTGCTCGCTATCTTGTTGGTCAATTAACCTACATGCTGGAGAACGCATGAGATCCGGAAAAGTATTTGGGGCCGCAGCCATTATCGCGGTGGCGCTCATCGGATGCTCGGATTCGTCGGAAAAAGAAGAGCCGCTGATCGTTGAAATCGGAGCGAACAACGCGACGAACAACGCAACCAATAATGCAGCTACGAATAACCAGACGAATGGTGGCTCCAATAACGGCACCACGGCTGCTGTGGTCGTCGGAATCGACCTTCAAGCCGATACCAATCGGGACGGCGTTGTAAATTTCGATGCCACCGACGATGAAGGCGAAGACAGTTGGGATGCCAATCACGGCGCGGTTTTCCTGGCAAATATGGATGACGATGACAAATCGTGCCGAAACGCTGGGAACGACGCGACGCTCGCGAAGTGCTTCGACGGCAACGACGACCAGCTCGATGGCGAAGCCGATTTGGACGACATGGCGCAGATCGTCGTGCGGTCCACAGGAGTGCTTCCTGCCGCTGCGACAGCGACAGTGCGGATTGCGACCGGTCAGGAATACGCTCAGTTTTTTGTAAATGTGGATGGGACTTGGACGGCGACCCAAGAGTTCACTGCGACCGCAGCAGAGCTTAGCGCCGGGGTAGCGTTTCGATTGGAAGGCCGCGACATCGTTCGTGACTCGGGCATCTGGGACGGCAAGGTGCGGCTTGAAGCGACTTTGAACGGCGCGCCGGATGCAGAGGTTTTGACCGATGCAGTCGAGCTCCGTGTTGCGCCACTGGTGCTTCGCCACCACCTAGATCCGGCTCGCGAACTCTATTCGTCCGAGCTGGCGATTGGTGGGGATGGCGCGTTCACTCAATCCCTTAAGGCAGCGGTGCTCGCAGCAGGTGTGCCGATGGGGCATGTCGAGCTTAGCGCTCAGGATCAGTGGACTCAGGATTATATGGAGACGGGATATATGGCGATGCCGACGGCCAACGGGCTGAAGGTCATCGATGTGTACTTGCGGTCGGCCAATATCGAGCAGAGCTTCCAGGGGTCGACCGGTCTTCGTGAAGGCGGCCGCGTGGTCTACACCAAGTTCCACGGCGTCGATACTGCGGGAATGACGGCGTACGGTGGTCAGCACAGTGCGCAGTGGGACACGCTGAATTCGTTTGGAAACACCGAGACGATTCCACCGTTTACGCATGATGGGAAAACATGGCCTCTGGGCCGTATCTTGAAGGGCGAAGCTGGCTCGATTCGGGGCGATCAGGGCATGCTTAAGATGTTGGATTCTCAGGGCGTGCAGACGCCACTATTCATCAATACCGGCTGGTTGTTGGTCGCTCATGTCGACGAAACGGTGAGCTTCCTCAAAACCGATAATGCCCGCGGTTGGGTGATGCTAGCTAACGACGCGACCATGGCGATCAACTTGTTCCAAGACCTTCAAACGCAGGGCGATGGCGGCGTGGCAGTGTTTCAGGGCGAAGCATGGGTCGATGACTACGGTCGCCCATACAACGCGGCAACGACGGTGTCTCAAATTCTGCAGGATCCCGACGTCATGAGTGCTTCCGCGGATGCGGTGATTGAGGTCGGCGACCAAGTCGATACGATAAAAGTGGCCACAGGCCTGACCGATGCCGATATCGTGTCGGTGCCATTCACGCATTGGCACTACGATGGCGCGTCGATTGCGCATCAGCCAGGTATGGTGAACGGGATCGTGGTCAACGACCGTCAATTCATGGCTCCAGACCCTCATGGGCCTAAGATCGACGGTGTCGATGTGTTTAAGGCCGCCCTGGACAATATCTTGGCGATGAATGGATACGAGGCCTTGTTCGTCGAAGATTGGGACATGTATCACCGGCTTGCCGGCGAGATTCACTGCGCGACCAATGTTGTTCGCGACGTCAATAAAACGGGAACGCAGTGGTGGGAGATGATTCGATGAAAAAGACACTCATATTGGCAGCAATCGTAGGTTCGATGGGTTGGACACAAGTTGCTTCAGCGGCAGATTCGCTGGATGCCACGCGTGCCGAGATCCGAACCGACCGCGATAAAGACGCGGCAGTTTACAAGTCTTTGGAAGGCCTACGTAAGCAGATGGTGGACTTGGATTCACGTAAACGAGGGTCGATCGCGGTCGTCGGGACCACGATGGATACCTTGGGGGCAGCCGGGCTTTTACCGATGCTTCAGGAACTTCTCGAAGACCGGCCTTTTGCGGATGCACGTCCGAGTGTGCGACGCGGCTGGCGAGTTGGGCTCTTGTTTGCGGTCGGAAGACAGCGCAACCCCGCAGCTCGTGCGGTGCTCGAGCACGTCGTGACGACTGAAACCGACGTAGAGGTCCTCACAAGTGCCTCAGAAGCGCTTGGTAAGCTTCAGGATGCCGACGCGGCCAAAGTGTTGATCAGCGCGTCAGCTGGTGTGACACCTCGCTCCCTGGCGATTCTGCGGGGCATGGGACAATGTCGACGACTGGTGATGGCAGAGCATCTTGCCACCCGTTCGTTGACCGCGACAGGTGCAGAGGCCGAAAGAACTTTGGCCGCCCTGCGGGAAGTTGGAAACTCATGGGCTTGGACCACCGATATTGTGGCCGAAAGCGGCGAGGGTGATGCGGTTCGTGCGCGTGCCGCGTCAGCTTTGTTAGGGATGTGGTTGGCTCAGCCTGAGCTTCGCCAGGAGGCCCGGAAGGCCTTGCTGGTGGTCGACGCACCGAACATCACGACGCTCACAGTTGAGGCGCGTGGCAAAGTCGCTGCGAATGACAAAAAGGCGTTCGAAAAGTTGGCCAAGTCTTTGGCCGCTAACCCTCTTCATAAACGCCAAGGCGCCGGGAAGTAAGCGGTTGGCCCACAACTACTTCAGCAGCGACACGTCGAAGGCCTCGGTGTCACGAATCGTGACAAGCATCTCTCGCCAGCCGGGCACGACATGAGCAGCGTTGGGCAATCGAACTGGATCAAGATAGGCGGCGGGGTCGCGCGGCATCACCGAGTAATTGTGATCGCCAAGCGGTCGAGCGATGAAGTCATTGCGAAACAGCGCCGTCGATAGACCGCGCACACGGCCATCGCGGTCGTAACCAACTACTTCGATATCTATGTTGCTTGGAAGGGCCAGCGTGGCTGTGAAAAACGGGTCTTCTTGTCGACTCACCGACTGAATCACTTCGCCGTTAACACGGTATTCTATGACGTCGATGCCGCTCGTAGTTGTGACCCGAAACACTGCGTCTCCCGCCTGGTCTTCTTCGATCAGGGCCTCGATCGGAACGTCAAACGGATAGCCAACAAACTGCATCGTTGCATTGCACATAGGCGGTATCGCGAAGCCTTCGGCCGGCGATCGCTTCAGTGCGCCCTCGGTCTTGGGACCGTAAGCGCCGTCTTCGTCGAGCTTCTCGTCCGGGTAGTTCTTGTTCCATAACTGCTGGAACGCTAGGACTGACAACGACCTGACGTCCTTGCCGCCCGCACCTGAGTAATAGAAATGCCAAGCTTCTCCGCTGACATTATCGATATACGACTTGTTGCGCATTTTGGTGCGCCAAGCTCCAGAATTGGCGATATCGAGGGCGAGGCCGCCGTTATGATTGCTTCGTCCTGGCGTTGCCGCGAGGTTTGCGTTGCACAGGCCCCGCACGTACCACTGATAGAGTAGGTACTGCTGTGGCACGGTGCGCAGGGCAGAATTGACGGTCAAGGTGCCGCCGCCGGCGACTACAGTAATCAACGTGTCGGTTGCCGGCCCTTGCTGAAAAGGGAAAACGGACGCGCTGTAGGTGATCGATCCCGATCCACCAAATGACTTCATAATGCCTGGTGACAGACAATTCATCTGGTCCAAAAGCTGGATTGATAACCCTTTGACCGCGCCAGTTGAGCATTGCTCGTCGACGGCCTGCTGGACTTTGTATGCAGGCTGAACCACGGGTGGCATGGGCTCGGGCTCAACGACCGGGTCTTCCGGATCTGGGACCTCGGGTTCGACGGGCTCGGGTGGCTCTGGCAAGTCCGGTAGGGGCAGCTCAGGCAATGGCGTGGTGCCATCGTCGCTCTGATCGTTTTGATCCTGCTGCATCTCCGCGTCTTCTTCTGAAGGGGCGTCGACAATTACGGTGGAGTCTCCACACGCTACGAAAAAAAGGCTGAGAATAAGTAGTTTCTTCATGACCCTAACTCTATCTGGCGCCGAGACCTTCGTCGAGTGTTTGGAGGCTTACATCACCTGACAAGAAACAAAAAAGGGCCCGAAGGCCCTTTTTTATTGAAGACAGAAGTCTTACATCGCAGCAGCGATGCCGTTGATCTTGGCGCCAGCAGCCGTGAACGTCGCACCGAGCGAAAGTGCGTCAGGTGTTCCGTCGCCGTCCGAGTCGATGTCGGTGAACAAAGGAAGGCCCTGTGTGAGCAGACCGCAGTTCGAGATGATGCTTGAGCATGAAGATTCGTTAGCGGCGTCACAAGCGACCTTAGCAGCATCGAGGTCGCCGTTGCAGACAGCCGTGGTGGTGGCCGGATCGTAGGTCACGAGTTCTTCGGTGAATCCTGCGCAGTCGCAAGTTCCAGCGAACACGTTAACCGCGTCGATGATGTCGGTAACCTTGACGTATCCGCCGATTTTGCCGCTGGTAAGAGCAACGCCGGTATCAAGAGCGCTCTTTGCTGGGTCAAC
>JBBKVQ010000244.1:0-7042 GCA_037968515.1 Bradymonadaceae bacterium | reverse complement strand
TCCGGGGACGACCTGGTTTGAGCGCATTGGACTGGGGCTGGTGACCGTTGACCTGTACGGGGTGCCGCTCACGCAACAGGGGCGGACCGAGGTCACCGAAGAAGCGATGAACGTTGTGTTTGACTTCGGTCATGTCGAAGGCCTGCGGTTTTGGGACGCTCCGTGGAAGCTGGACGCGACACTTGGTGTGGCCGGCATATCTCCGATTGCTGAGGTCCGACGAACCACCACAACGGACGCTTCTGGCAATATGGGGGTGGACTACCAAGGCGGCGCATTTGTGATCGCTCCGCATCTTTGGGTTGCGGCTCATCATGTGGGTAAAAACGACTATCGACCGATGCCCTCGGTGATTTTTGAGTCGATTCCAGGAGACGCGGATTTTGGGTTTGGCTTAGGTTCATTCCAAAGGTTGGATGGGTCGGCCTTTGCGGTTGATGTTGGTGCACAGGCGGCGGCCTATGCGCGAATTCCATTGACGAATGACTGGCGTCTGCGAACCGAAGTCTTGGCGATTGCAGCAAAACGCAGCTTGGTCAGTGAGCTCGCCGTTCCACTACCGATTCAGGCGAATCAGACGTTTTTTATGGGGCGAGCGGAAGTCGGCTTAGACTGGGCGCTCGCGGAGTCTTGGACGCTTTCTGCGAACACGTGGTTGGAACATTCAGATCGTGAAACGACGGCTCTGGTGAATTCAGGCCCGACCTCAAGGGTCGGGGCGCGAGCCGGCCTCTACTTCACGTATTGAGATGAAATATTCCCAAACAAAGCACACCCATCTAGGACGTTTCGCATCGTAGGATACGAGGTGTTTATGATTCCAAATCGCATGGTCAATATCGGTGAAGCGCGGCTCGAGTTCGGGGACTTAGTCGATGATATGGGCGTCTGGCTTACCAAACCGGATACGCTAGCCGACGAAGCGATCGAGGCGACCCGTGGGTGGTCTCGTCGCCAGCTTTTTCAGACGTTAGAAGAATGCCTGACGACTGACCGTGTGGCTCCCCAAGAGTTGGCGCCGTTGGTCGCGCATCTGAAAAGCGTCCCGGCTTGGATTGACCGCAGCGCTTTTGTGCGGGGCGGCGAGTTTTTCATGAGCACGCATGCCTTCGGAGGCTTTGTCCTTGGTGCGCGTTCGCTGGTCTTGGGGTTTGCATCGCCAGCGGGAAACAAGCCCCTGATGTTGAGCTGCAGGTTAGAATCAATCATGAACCGCCGTTTGGCTGAAAATTCCCAATTTGTTTTTGATGTGACCCGTCCTGGCGGATTGATGCCCAAAGGGCCTGGGATAGTCGCTGCGGCCAAAGTCCGCCTGATTCACGCCTACGTGCGACGGATGATTCAAGAACACTCGGAGTGGAATGACGATTGGGGACTTCCCATCAACCAACACGACATGATGGCGACCGTCCTACTGTTCAGCGTGGTGATGTTAGAAGGGCTGTCGATGTTGGGGATCGAGGCCACGGCGCAGGAATCCGAGGACTATATCGCTCTATGGCGTTATGTCGGTTACCTGCTCGGCGTCGCAGACGAACTTTTGCCGACGAGCGTCAGTCATGCCAAGTACTTGATGGCTTTTGTGAACCTGACTCAGGGCGCGCCCGATGCCGATGCCGGGCGTTTGACTGCCGCCTTCTTGGGCGCGTCGTTAGAACTCGCAAAAACGCCTAAGGCGAAGAAACAGGCGCGAAAACAAGTGGCGTTTGCCCAGTCGTTGACGCGTCATCTGCTGGACGACAAAATGGCAGACGGATTGGGTATTCCAGATAACGGCCGCTCCAAATTACTGAGTGTTTTGAGGGTGCCGCTGGCGGCCTTGAACACCGCGCGTCGAAGTGAGCGCGGGCGCACGTGGGCTGCAGCATATGGCGAGCGCTATTGGGAATGGGTGCTGAGTAACACGGGTGAGCACGTCGAGATCTTGATGCCGGACAGGCTCTTGCGGCGAACAGTGACGTAGCTTTGGGCTTGCGTTTACTCGGTGCCTTGGGTGAACTGCAAAAATGTCTACCGAGCTTGCTGTTGCCATCATCGTCGTTGTTGGAATCTTGACTTTTGCCTGGAGAAAGCTCTCGGGTAGGTCAGGCCTACCGCCCATTCAAATAACACCCGATTCGCCTGTTGCGTTTGGGTACAAAACATCGTGGCTGGCAGTTCGAGGATTTGACACCACTGAAGTCGCTCAGATTCTTGCGCATGCCGATAAACGCTACAGGAAAACGACTTTTGTGCCGTGCAATTGGCAATCCGGCATCGCGCGAATTAGGGCGTCATTTTTGAATCCCGAGGTATTTATCTCGGCGCCAATTCAGGGCTGGGTCTTTGTCGTAAATTGGCAGCCTCTCGACGAAACGAAACCTGATTTAAATGAGGTCTTGGAGCCGTTAAGTGCCAAAGGCCGGGCGGGCTTCTTTGCGACCCACCGTGTGTCGTCCTACGTGTCTTGGGCGTTGGCCAAAGAAGGCGAAGTGTTCCGGCATTTTAGTGACGCCGACGGCCAAACTTTCGCCAATTTTGGAGCGATCAGCGCGTTTGATCCGGCTGATATGCTGACCTCGGTGGAGCTGAATGAGACCGAGGTGCCGCCGGACCAGGAAGACGAGTATTACGACAGGGTTCCCGACGAATCCGCCCTCATCGAAGTAGCCAAGAAGTTTTCGATCGACCCCACAGAGTTGGACAGTATCAAGACTGCCACCTTGGGTTTGATCGGACGGCCGCGCTAGTCATTTCGGGCAAGCGGTCGCGATAGTGTGTATTCGTTTTTTGTAGAGTTCCGGTCAGACAATATTAAGTCGCAGATATTGACTCCAACTCAGAACTGACGTGATGCTGACTTGCAAGGGCGAGGGTGCAAAGCAGTCGACCGCACGACCACGAATAGGGAATCAAAAATGAAAATGTGCATGATGGTCTTGTTGGTTTTTTCTACTGCGGCCTGTAGCGATGAGTCGGGCAAATCCTCGCCGACCGAGAATAATCAGGTGTTTGTGTCGACCGCGGAATGTGAGTCTCGCTGTGAAGTCGTTGCTACAAAGTGCGGTGCGCCAAGCGAACAGGGAGCGGCCGTTTGTTCAGACAGCTGCGCCAAGGGCTTAACTCAAATCAACCTTGTATGTTTGGAAGGCATGTCGTGCGAGGCATTGGCTGCGGTGTTTATCGACCCTGACGGAAACAACGTCTGCGGCCTTGGCGGGACTACTACCGTAACGGGCGATTGCGCTGGCTATCCGAAATGTGAAGGCAACTCGGTAGCCACCTGCGACGATTCATCTGGAGCGACCACCACTGAGCTTCAGGCCTGCGGCGCGATGGCGACCTGTAGCGCCGGCAAATGCGAAGCTGACGCTTGCATCGAAACGAACAAAACAGGGTGCAATTCGCTGAATAGTCCCAGCGGATGCTGCGACGACAACGCGACGTGTTTTGGTAACGGAAACCAGCAAGGTGAAACGATTTGCTGCATTCCAAACGGCAACGCGTGTCAAAATTCCGACGACTGTTGTGGTGCTGACAACCCGACGGTCCCTACGGTTTGTGCGGGCGGAACCTGTCAGCTCGCGATCTAATCTGAGTGCGCTAGTAGTCCTCGAGGCTTATGTAGTCGCCTTTGACCATAATGAGCCGGCCGCTGTACGAAAACCCAAGCGCGAAATCGCTTTCTTCCCCCACCATGCGAGAACCGTTTGATGTCCAGATTTGGAACTGGCTAGGACGTCCATCTTCTAACTCTGCGTCTCCTTCCGGAGAGAGACGCCCCGGTACCCAATTGCCAGACATGGAAAGCTCGTCGAGCACTTTTCCACCGTCGATAGACATCAGCCGCCGGGTGAATTCGTAGGGTTTGCGCCGGGGTATCACACACACAAATTTGTCCCCATTTGGGGAAAATGCGCACGATTGAACGGAGTCGAGCGTCGTGGTTTTGCCTTTGCGGTCGGTGCGGAAGAATCGGGCTGGCCCGTTCTTTTTGTCGAACAAAGTCGAGGATTCAAAAAAGCCGATCGACTTGCCGTTTTCGCTTAAATGGCCTGTGCCGACCTCGGTGTGAACGACTTTTTTTGAAGCCAAATCCCACCAAAAAGTCGATTTATCTCCCACAATAACCAGCGTGTTTTCATCGACCAAAGCCGCGTCTAAAATCTCGGTATCTGGAAAACTAAGTATTTTGGCTTTTCGGTCAGGATGCCAAATCATAATGCGGGGTCCTGTCATATATTCGGACTCCACTGGGTTCCACGAGCGTGACAGTAAGACCAAGCCGCCATCCGGCGTTGCGTGGCCGCCGCCCACTGCAAACTCAAAAGGGATGTCAGCACGAACACCTTCGCCGGTGTCGAAGCTCCAGCGTTTGACCAAACCGTCGCCCGAGGCGAGCCAGATCGCATCTTCACCTTCGATGGCCGCAGACCAAATGAGGTTGCCATGGCGGATCGAGGTCCCGCGGAATTTTTCTCCATCAGCCTGCACGGCAGGGTGCATGAAAGCCGGGGATCCCGCGATCGTCCCTGGCGAAAAGGCAGTTGCGAAGAGCTCGTCATCGACGACTCGGTAATGCCCGGTTTTAGAGTTCGAGAGCCAACGGCGGTAAGGGTCTACGATCGGAGGCAATTCTCCTGTGAGCGTCCATTGTTTTTGTTGCGGAAAAAGCTGGCGTACTTGTGTTCCATCGTCATTGATTTCGATGGCATTCCGACCTTGGATTTGCAGGCGTCCGCTTGCCGTGAACCATGTGCGTGAGATGGCATCAAAGACGACGGTGTCTGGACTTCCGCTTTTGCTGATGAAAGCGCCGTCCACCTGCAGATTGCCGCCTTCCTCGAAGCCGGAAGGCTCGGAACCAGTTTTTTCTGCGTCACAAAAAAATGAAATTTGGCCAGACTTGAGCACGGCGTGTTCGGTCCAAGTTTTGCCGACTCGTGCGATGGCATCGATGTTTTCGTATATTTTCAGTTGTTTGCCTTGTGCGTCGAAGATACCGGCACGGCTCCTAAGCTCAAGGAGGTAGGTCTTCCGTGACGGATCGACGTCAAGCTCGGTGTAATCGTCGATTTCCTGAGCGACTTTCAGGTCGGGAAACCGGAATCCCGTGGCGACATCAAATGCCTGGATCCGTCCATGGCATAGTCGGTAAATGAGGTCCTCGGTGACCTTTGCACGGCGGCATTCTTCGACATTTGGCATGGCCCAAAGTGGGCCGTTTTTATCGAAGATTTGAAGGCCTATCAAAACGAGTCCGTTGGAAGTGGGCTCGACATCAGAGTCGTTCGCGTCGACTCGAATGAACGCGCGAATCTGCCCTGGCCTTCGTTTAGAAGCCTCGTTGGACTCCACGGCAAAATCGATGTTGGACGGTAGGGTGCAGATTTCTTCGCCGAGGCAGGATTTGCAGTCCTCCTGACAAAACTCGAACCCGCTCCTGCGCACGCATGTTTGCACCACCTGTGCGCAAGATACACAGGCGTTATCCGAGGACCATTCCTGATGCCAGGCATGGCTGGAGCACGTGTACGTCGGTTCGTTCGATGAAAGCGCGAGTGGCGCAACAGCTGGCCGCGCGGCAGAGCAACCGGCCATTCCTAAGAGGACAAAAATAAGGGTGGATCTCATGGGCGTCACTTCGAACTCAGGGATAACCAGTCTGCGATGAGTCCAACCTACACCGTTGTCTCGATGCCGGTGTGAAAGGCGTGTTAATTGTCTATGAATTTGTAGGTCTGAAGATTTAGCTTAGATTTCATAGCGATGTGTCAGTACCCAGCTTCTTTCTGATGGCGCACGGCCAGAATGGTGACCTGTTCAGCGTCGAGTCGGTACCATACAACGTACCCGTCGTTTCCGAAGTCGATGATCCACTCTCGGAACTCGACCTCTAAATCTTCGATCATGCGACCAATTTGTGGTTGGAGTGCCAACGCTTGAACGCCCTTGCGGATCGCGCCCACTGCGTGTTTAGCGGCATCGGGGCTCTTTGCCATAAGGAAGCGGTAAACGCGCCCAACATCACTGAGGGCTCGTGGCGTCCAGATTAACTGTGGCACTCTGGCGCCTCCGTCACCTCTCCGTTCTCAAGCTTCTCCATCCAGGAGTCGGCTTCTTGAGAAGTCACGTGCTGGCCGTTCTCTTGATATTCGTTCCATGCTTCCAACACGTCTTGTTTGAGAGACTCGCGCTTTTCCTCACGTTCGACGTATTGAGCGATGGCTTCGCACATGATCCAATGGGAGGATCGTCGTCGGGCTGCTGCCAGTTCCTTGATGCGGGCCTTCAGCTCGTCATCAATTTTAATCGATGTGGCGGTGGTCATTAGGACTCCATATCAAAAGGTAATACCTTTAGATACCTTAACGATTCTGCAAGGTGCTGTCCAATGAGCGTGACCCGGCGAGGCCGTGATTTCGATTCGAATCTCGTCGGAATTCGTGGCATCTTACCGGCATGAATGCATTAAAACTTCAGTTCTTGGAAACCTATCGCGACCTTGGCCTTCTGCTAATGCGAGCCGGCCTTGGCATTTCCTTCATGTTCCACGGTTGGCCCAAACTCGCCGGCGGTGCCGAAAAATGGGAGAAAGTTGGCTCGGCGATGGCAGTGTTCGGCATCGAATTTGGCCATACCGCCTTTGGTTTGGCCGCGTCGGTCTCAGAGCTTCTGGGCGGGTTGCTGCTGGTCCTTGGTCTGATGACTCGGCCTGCACTCGTGACGCTCATTTTCACCATGTTTGTAGCGACCATCATGCATGTCGCCAACGACCATGATTTTGTGAAAATCTCGCATCCACTGGAAGTCGGTTTCGCGTTTTTAGGCCTGCTTTTTGTGGGACCGGGCAAATTTAGTTTCGATAAAAAATAGGGTGTGATTGGTCCGCAGGCCCTATGGCCTGCATTGCGCTTGGTACGCAGGTCCTATGGCCTGCATTGCGCTTGGTCCGCAGGCCCTATGGCCTGTTTGTGTTTGGTCCGCAGGCCCTATGGCCTGCTTGTGTTTGGTCCGCAGGCCCTATGGCCTGCATTGTGTTTGGTCCGCAGGCCCTATGGCC
>JBBKVQ010000243.1:0-7798 GCA_037968515.1 Bradymonadaceae bacterium | reverse complement strand
GATAACCACAGCCACACTCGAATAAATTCGGTTCGAAAACATTAATTATCTCCCGTTGCGCGACCGCGCAATCACTACACATACCTACAGCCAAGCGCATACTATAGGCAGGCCAAGTTTGATATTCAAGAGGCAGGCCCAGTTCGCTCGTACAAACCAGTTCCACACCGCTGCCTTCGATAAATCTAGAGTACCACGTAAGGGCCCTAATTCTCAAAAACCCTTGAACTTTGGCAATCAATTGGATACCAAGCGCCCATTCTAACTATGTTTTTCGAGAACCTCAGGACCACTGATGCGATTTTTCCTATTGGCGGCATTTGCCTGCCTATCTGCTGCAGCGTGCGGCGAAGACCAAAATTCCAGCAAGAAAGAATCCGATCCGGAGTGCCTTTCAAATGCCGAATGTTCGATCGGCCGATGTGATCTGACATCTGGGCGATGTGTAGCGTCGAACAACTCAACCAACAACAATTCCAACAACGCGACGAATAACTCCACCAACAACTCCACCACGAGCGCTGTCTGTGGAAATGGCATCGTTGAAGCGGACGAATTATGTGATGGCGACTGCCCAACCGAATGTGGACCGACTGACGCTTGCGACGCTTCAGATCTTCTGGGGTCTGCGGCGACCTGCAATGCAAGGTGTGAAACCACCACCACGACTCAATGCTCCGGTGGCGATGGGTGCTGCCCTGCAACGTGCGACGATACCAACGATTCGGATTGCGCACCCACCTGCGGAAACCTACTGGTCGACGAAAACGAAACCTGTGACTCAGCTTTCTCGGGCCAAATGCCAGGCGCTTGCCCTAAGCCACAAGATTGTGTTGCTGGCGACGCGTGCATGCAGGCCGCATATTCCGGGTCGGCTACGATGTGCAACGCGGTGTGTGATCTCACCCCCGTGACTTCTTGCGTTTCCGACGACGGGTGTTGTCCAGCCAGCTGCGACTTGTCCAACGATAACGATTGCCGACTGCCCACCGGCGATGGCTGTAGCGATGACTCTGAGTGTTTGGGCGATTATTGCATCCAAACCAACGGGTGGGTCGACGGATACTGCACTGGAGCCTGTTCGGTCGACGCCGATTGTGGACCTGCGGGTCACTGTAACGGTCGAGTCTGCATGGACACTTGCGCTTCAAACACCGACTGCCGAACTGGTTACGAATGCCGAGACTTTTTTGATGACGGCACCACGATTTGCGCGCCGTCGAGCACTCTGCTCGATCCCGGCAGCGCCTGTGTCGCGGATAATGAGTGCGCCACCTCTTATTTTGGCGCGATTTGCCTGCAGCCCGAGACTGGCTTTGCTTCGGGATACTGCACGGTAGGCTGCGAGTTTGACGCCGACTGCCCTGGCGCGTCGCATTGTTCCCCCACCGACGACGGCGCCCTGTGCGTGCCAAATTGTTCGAATAATAATCAATGCCGCAACGGCTACGCTTGTTACGACTATCTGGGCGACCCCCGAAATACGTGTGGCCCGATCGCAAGCGGAACCGGCACGGTTGGAGCCGCCTGCGATGTCCTTCAGGATTGTGCCGGAGCTCAGACTGGAACCTGTATTCAAGCCAATGACTGGGTGGATGGCTACTGCACAACTCAACCTTGCTCCTCCAACGCTCAGTGCGCCACTGGCTCACACTGTGGGTTCAGCGATAATGGCTCAGGGATCTGTTTGGACGACTGCGCGGCTCAGGTCGACTGCCGAGCCGGTTACGGTTGTGTAGACCTCGACGACGATAACGTGACTGAATGCGCTCCTGCAGCGATTGGAACCGGCACGATCGGCACAGCCTGCGCGACGATCGCAGATTGCGCTGGTGGCACGGATGGGATTTGCATCAGCGAGGCCCAAGGATGGCGCGCGGGCTACTGTGCCCTCGATGACTGCACACTCGATGCCGATTGCGGCGATATTGCCCTCTTCCACTGCGCGCTCAACGATGGTCAGCCAGGTGTGTGCCTCAAGAACTGCCTGAATGGCGCAGATTGTCGAGCCGACGGCTATGGCTGTCGCGATCTCGACGACGACAACGTCAACGAATGCGCACCCGCGGGAACGGGAGTGGGTATCCCCGGCGCAGCATGTGACGGCACCTGGGAATGTGCCGGCGGAAATCTTGGCTTCTGCATCGATTGGACAGACGGCTACTGCGCGACCAGCGATTGCATCTCAGATGCCGAATGCGGTGTGGGCGGGCACTGCGGATTTGTGAACACCACGACTGGATCAGGATCGTGCATTGATTCATGCCTATCCGACGCCGAATGCCGCGCAGGCTACGGTTGTTTCGACCTCGACGGAGACTCTGTGAAGGAATGCCTTCCAGAAGGAAATCGAGCGATCGGTAAGGCTTGCGACGGGTTTCAAGACTGCGCTGGCCGAGAAAACGCTGCGTGCGCAAGCGACCCCGATTTCCCAGGCGGATACTGCGTTCAAGACTGCGGAACCACAAACAGTTGCCCCGGAAACAACGTATGCGTGCCACTGTCCAGCGGAAGCTTCTGCTTTGATGCTTGCGCCACGGCCAACGACTGCCGGGCAGACTACTTCTGCGAATCACCGGGCAATGGTCTCCCGACCGTTTGCGTGCCGTGATTCGTCAACGCATCAGGTCGAACGAATTCAGCAGCGCAAATCGCGCAGGATGCGCTTCGAAAGCCTGAAGTAAGCGGTCTGCCTCGGATTCCTGCCGATCCAAAATCGTTTCTAGGGGCGCGAGGAATGTTGATTCAGACGGATGTCCCTCACGCTCGGCGATGTCGTCGAGGCCTTTCTTGGCAATCGCTACCAAACCTCGCGTAATCTCCATGAACGACCCCCGGGGGGTTCGCGCGTGGATGCCCTCTTTCGAGGCGATCGCGTAAAGGCCACGCAACTCGTCGATGTCGGTCAGTTTGACCAACTCCAGCGCCGCTTCGCGCGCAGCATTATCGTAGACCAGCCCTTTCCAAAGGGCCGGAAACGCCAACATATGCGACCGGGGCCCGCCGTCTCCGCAGCGAACTTCGATATAGCGCTTCATCCGCATTTCAGGGAACGCCGTCGAAAGGTGCAACTCAAAATCACCCATCGTTGCGCGGTGTCCTTCGTAGCCTTCATCCATGAACGCCCGGAACGAGTGACCGGCCATGTTGATGTAACGGTCGTCGCGCCGAATGAAAAACATCGGCACATCAAGCACGTACTCGAGGTACTCGGAAAAACCCCAGTTTTCGTTCAAGACAAAATCTGGAACACCCGAGCGATCGTCGTCCATTCGCGTCCAGATATGACCACGATACGACTGAAACCCATTCGGCTGCCCGTGATCCAACGGGCTGTTGGCAAACAGAGCATGAATGTAGGGCGATGCAAGGTAACCAAACTTCATGATCGACACAGCGTCGGCTTCCGACACGAAGTCCACGTTGGCTTGAATCGTACACGTGAGCTTCATCATCCAGTGCGCTCGGTCCCCTCGAGTGGGCAGATAATCACGCATGATCTTGTAGCGTGACTTCGGCACAAAACCGATATCGGAGATATCGTCAAACGGGTTAAGCCCCCAGCAGGTGAAGATCACGTCGTCTTGAACGATTTCCGCCAGTTCATCAAAATGCCGATCGAGTTCTTCCTCAGTCTCGAAAACCGTCTTTTTCACGCCACCTGACAGTTCGAACTGTGCGCCTGGTTCGAGCGATATCGCCTCGTCGTTGCGAACGAGCGCGACCGTTCGATCTTCATCGAAACCTCGCTCCCATCCAAACCGATCCGCCAGCTTATTCAGAATGTCTTCGATACGGTCGAATTCGAGGAGCTTCCCTGTATGAGCATCCCACGCGAACTTCTCGTGCTCTGTGCCGATTCCACGTTCGGCAGCCGGCTTACTTCCGGCGGCGAAATAGGCGAGCAATTGATCACGCCCCGTAAGGTACGATTCGTCCAGTTTCTGGTCTCGAGACATATCAAACTCGCAAAAGCATCATAACGGCGCGGAAACTAGGTCAGCCCAGCCGCAGGGTCAACGAATCAAGTCAGATGTTTGTTGTACGAGTGCGATTCACAAATCTTGAGGTAACTCGGTAGTTGCTACGACCACCTGTCCAAAACCATGAATCTCAGCCTCAGCACCAGCGGGAATAACGACGGCTTCCCAGCGGCCCAGCTCACAATCCTGCACGCCCGATCGAACACGTAACGGTTCCAAGGCAATCACGACCTTGGGCCCATTGCCTGGCACTTGGGCGCTCCCCTCAACGGCCTTACCGATCATCGCGTAATGTTCGCCGACCGCGTGGATCGTCCATCCGCCTTGTTGGACGGCCTGCGTGCGAGCAGCACGATTCAAAATCGCGACGGACATGGCCTCCTCGATATGAAGGTCTCTTGGTTTTCCGTCCAGTCCTGGCCGGTTGTAGTCGTAAACCCGAAAGGTTGTGTCGGAAGGCTCTTGAACCTCCAACAAGGTGATCCCTTTTCCGATCGCGTGCACGGTTCCTGGCCCGATTCGAAAAACGTCACCGGCCTTCACATAAATCTTCTCGAGCAGGTCGGTAATGGTGCCTTGAGCCAGCGCGGCGCGGACCTCGGCCTCTGAGCATTCCCGATTGAACCCGAAATAAATGTAGGCATTTTTCCGCGCATCGAGGATCAGCCAGCTTTCATCCTTAGACCGCGCACCCGGAAACCGTTTTGCTTCTTCACTGCTTGGGTGAACTTGGATGCTGAGATCCTCGTCGGCATCGATGATCTTAACCAAGAGCGGAAAACGCTCGCCAAATGCGCCTTGCATCCTGGAGCCCAACTCCGAAACGACCCGAGTTAACGACCGACCGTCCGTAGTCGACGAATGGCCTTCCACCAAATCGGCAACCAACCACGCCTCACCAACGGGTTCGGTTAGAAGTTTGGCAAAGTGGTTATCTAAGCGGTGCCCGCCCCAAATGCGGGGCATCAACAGCGGCTTCATCTTGTAAATCATGGTTTATAGCAGGCGTGTAGGGTCGACAGGTTCTGGCTCGGGCGGCGTGAGGCTTCGTTCTATGGCCTCCAGCACCGACTTATCTTTGGAAATCTCGCCCATCAAGCGAGCATTGCCGATCTCGCCTTTAAACTCCTCGAAATTATTCTGCTCACGCGCAATGTGCGCCAGCGAAAGATGGCAGAGCGCAGCCATTTCAAATCGGGCCGAATCCAGGCTGAATCCCACCGCGCGACGCAGCAGCATCTTGGCTTCCTCAGTCTGACCCAGTCGGTGAAGGAACGAGGCCATCGTAAACAGTGACTCTGCGGCTTTCCCATAATTTCCCGTCGACAGCGCACCCTGTACATTTTCGGCCAGAACCTCGGCAGCAGCAGCCAGATACGGCCCAGGCTCTTGTCTGGGGTCAAACGAAGCATAGAGCTGAGCCAACCGCTCGTAAATCACCGACACGTCACTGAAGTCCTGCAACTCTCGCTGGATAGCGATCGCTCCGGCGCCGGCCTCAAGCGCGGCATCGGGTTCTTTTCGGGCCATCTCGGTCATCATGCGGAAGTACCGAGCCCGGGCTACACCTTGGGAGTACGAAAGCCCCTCGTACAGACGTTCGGCCTCCAGAAATGCAATCAAGGCTTCTTCCAGATTATCGCCGCCCAAAGCTCGAAGCCCTTGGTAAACCCGAAGCGCCGCAAGCGAGTCACCTCCGCGGTTTTCGGCGAGCACCGTGATCTTCTGAAGGATCTCCTCCTGGAATTCGCTGGCTCCTTGGGGAGTGGCCCAGAATGCCGCGCTGAACATGCCGACATTATCGCCACCACACCCCTCAGGACAAAGCGCCTCGAGCTCGACCAGTCCAGCGCGGGCGTCGTCAATCCGGTTGGCTGCCAACAGCATTTCGACATGCATGCCTAGCGCTGATCGGTAAGACACCTCAGGTTTTTCCGGCGTCCTTGCTTCCAGATACTGCTGCGACAAAGCAAGCGCGCGATCGGTCAGATCCTTATGATCGTACAAACGAACAGCTGTCCCAAGGGCGTTCAAGTAAGCGTCACGATTCTTGGCAGCATCAGCCACCATCATGTCCTCTTGAATCAGCCAAAGCGCCTCGTAAAAGTAATCCAGACCAAGCCATCGCATCGCAAATTGGTCACGGGCATGCCATCTCATCGAACCGTTTAGTGATTTCGACTCCAATAATTGTTTGAGCAAAACAAGCGCCTCGGAGGTCTGACCGCGGTAGATCTGCACGGCAACAAACACGAGACCTGAAAAGGCGTTGAGCTTGGACTCCGAAAGTTCGGAAATCGGTCCAAGGTCGATCCCGCGATCGGGCGGAGCTGCCACCATTCCTGGCCCACTCACAGGGCCAACGCCCGTATAATTGACAAACAGGTGGTCGGTTCCGTCGACATCGACGATGCCTAGACCGACCAGAATCTGCGCCTGCCCCTTGTATTTTACGTCGGACGAGTTTCGATGAAAATCCGCTTTGGACGGGTCGCCTTGCGCCTTAACCCGCGCAATCGTCACGCCGCTGGCAGGAACTGATGACGCAAAACCCTCAAGCGCGACAACCACCAGATCTCGGAGGTTCTTTTCGCGCTCGCCCGCGGCGACCTTGGAAAAGCTATGCACTTCGAGCACTTCAATCGTCGCGGCGCGTGGCGCAAGTCCATAGGTGTGCTCCAAGAATATCGCGGTATCGCCGGCCATCGGCACACCCAGCTTTCGAAGACTCTTACTTCCCGACCAGATTCGACACGTGGTCACTTGGGCCGTCACGGTCTCGACCAAACAGACAGTCTTGAGGCGTCGTGAAAGCTGAACCTCGTCAGTCGCCGGCGCAAAAAGACCGTATACATCGCCAGGACGGACGCCTGACTCTGCATCTATCTTGAAGTCAGCGCCGCCGTCGCGGGCTGCCGTGACGCGTCCGATGCCCTTCCCTACCATTCCCGTATTGTCGTCGTCCCAGGTGATCTCCAGCCCGGAAATCGCCGAATCGGGCATCTCGTAATCCAACGACACCACGGCAGCGGTGGGCGAGACGCGTTTAGCGATATGGCCGTAGGCCATGGCCGGTCGTGGCATTTGGGTCAGAGGCCAATCGCCGCTATAGCGAGCCACAAACGCCCGGCCGGCTGCGGCCTCCTTGGGCAATTCGCCGACCACCCACATGAAACCGTCGCTTCCTTGCACAAGCATTAAAGCGGACGTCGTGGCTGGAAGGTCACTTGGTGCCGCCGAGGGCAATACGTCCACCCCTGGCCAAAAATCGACCGAGTCTTGAGACGTTGCGCAGGCCGAAAGCCCCAGAAAAAATATGAGAATACTAAGTAGATTTTTGTTCATTAACTCGACTCTAACCTGATCACGAAACCGCGCCTACCTTGTGTGCGTGAACTCAGAACACTTCGCGTGCCGCAATTATGTCGGGCAGACGTAAAGCAGACGCGATTGCCTTGTCGACCTTGAAACACTGGGCTAAAGCTTTGGGTTTGCCCGAGCTGAGGAAATACAATGTCTGACTACAAACCGCACGAAATCGAACCACGTTGGCAGGCTTTCTGGGAAGCCAATCATACTTTTCGTACCGACGACGATTTTTCGCGTCCGAAATTCTACGTGCTCGATATGTTTCCATACCCATCGGGCTCAGGCCTTCATGTTGGGCATTGTGAAGGCTACACCGCGACCGATATCGTTGCTCGTTACAAAAAAGCGATGGGATTCAACGTCCTGCACCCCATGGGCTGGGATGCGTTTGGATTGCCCGCAGAGCAATATGCCCTGAAAACCGGGACCCATCCTGCCGTCACAAC
>JBBKVQ010000242.1:0-23404 GCA_037968515.1 Bradymonadaceae bacterium | reverse complement strand
CCTTCATAGCCATTGATTAATTTCGAGATGGAGTTCTGCCGCGCATGCAGATCGGATTCAATAATAGCGTCACGTATCGCGGGAAAACCTTCCATATTCAAACTGAGGATCGCGGCATGTCTGCGGCTCAGATTGAGACCCAGATCTTCTCTGCAGGGCAGATCTTGGACACCGGAATCTTTTCATACCAGAAGGTTTTGGATGGGGAGCCCGACGAGGATGCCCAGATCCAGAAGATTCGCACGATGATGCAGGCGGCTCACCGAAACTTCTACAATAAGCTCAAAGCTGGCGACTACGATGCGATGGTTACCGGCCTGCAGGGCGTTGACGACGATGGCGATGATGACTTTGCGCCCGGCCAAGACCGTGTGCCGTCGTCTGCGTTGGAAGTCGAAAAGAATCCCGAGGCGTTTGCCGTGGACCCAGAAATGGGCGAGTCGGTCGACCTGTCGAAGTTGAAGGAACACTTGTCTGGGAAGCTGGGAGCTGACGAGAGCGATGGTTCAGAGGTGGAGATTGCTGCCACGATGGTAGCCACTCCTGAGCAATTGAGTCGAAAGATTGCTGCGGACGTTATTCAACGTCCATCAGCAACGCCCCCGGTCACTACGTTGAATTTTGCTCCAACGGGAGTGAAGGCTTGGAGTGGCTGTATTTCGCCCTCTGAAGATCTGTCTTTGACGCCTCTGGTTGAGGCATTTCTGGCAGGATAACCACGGCACGCGCCGTTGATAACTAACCGAGTCAAGGATGACCCGGTGTCGCCTCCGCGAGGAAGAAGATGCGCAAGGACGCGCCCATCATCTCGTGCTTTCATCTTGATCTGTTTGATCCCACTCGTAAGCGCAAAGCGCTTGATGACGTGTCAATCGAGGTTGAGAGGGGAACTTGGATAGAAATTGTGGGGCCAGCCGGCTGTGGAAAGACTCTGCTCTTTTCGGTGCTGAGCTTGCGGGCCGCGCCGCCCAAAGGCACTCGCCTTGTCGTTGCGGGGCGAAACCTCGACAAAATGCCAGTCATCGAAATCGCAGACATGCGGAGGTTGATGGGCAGTGCGTGTACCCGCCCGATTTTGCTCGACGACCGAACCGTGCTGGAAAATCTGGTCGTACCCTTTGTGGTTCGCGGCGAGCCTCAGATGGCGTTGGATGCTTGCGAAACGTTGCTTGAGACGTGCGACCTAATGGAACTGCGGGACGTGCCTGTGCGCGAGCTGAGCCATCAGGAGCGCATTGCGGTTGGGGTGATGCGTGCGATGGTCGGTCGACCCGCAGGGATCTTCATCGACAGTGCGCTCGCCACCCTTGAGCAACGCCTGCAAAAACCTCTCTTAAACGAGCTCAAACAGTGCCACCTCGATGGATCGGCGGTTGTTTTGTTGGGCTACGAGTACACCGAGAACGCACGTCGTGGACGCCGATTCCGGATGGAGCTTGGCGAGCTTTCCGAGGTGGAGACGCCTGTGATTGTGCCGGCTGAAGTCAGTGAAGTCGAAGATGTCGGGGGTGCGCGATGATTCAGCCTGCAATGCATGCATGTCGTGTCCAGACTTGGCAGACACTTGCCGTGGTTCTTGCCGCAGCCGTCGCGCTGTTGCTGCCCGGATTTGTAGCGTTTTCGGCCGCGGCCGCACGCGACACAGCCGAAGGTTGGTTGGAGACCTTCAATCCAGTGATTTATCTGAGCGCGGGAGCATCACAAGGCGAGCTTGACGCACTTCGTGGAGAGATTTCGGAATGGTCGACGGTGGAACATGTACGGGTGCGAAAAGGCGCCGACGCGGTCAAAGACCTCGAAAAACGTCTGGGCGTGGAGCGCGTTCGTGAATTGGGCGTAACTGCTGCGATGATGCCAGCTTCGTTTGTATTGGTGCCTTCTACGCCGGTGACCGGCCATATCGAATTGGTCTCGCTCACCGCTGGTCTTGAGGCCCGCGAAAGCGTGGACGCCGTGAGTGTGCCTGACGCCACGGCAGTTCGAATCTTGTCTATCCTCAGTCTGCTAGGATTCATCGGTGGGTTGCTTGGTGTCCTTGGCGTGGCTGTGTTCACCGTCGTCATCAGCGAATATCTGATTCGACTTCAGCGCGCCGAACAGGCCCAAAACGATGTTTTGCTGATGTTTGGCGCTCAAGGTCGCAGCTTGCGCAAACCCTCCATCATCCGGGGCGTCGTCCTTGGGTTATGGGCAGGAGGGTTAGCGACCATCACACTGATGGTGGCGCTCGCAATCTGGCAGTCGGTCATCAGTGCGGTGCTTGGCGGTAGCGCGTCGCTTGTGCACGCGTGGCCTGTGGCTGTGATGCCGTTGTGCGTGGGGCCGTTGATCGGCGTCTTGGCAGGGTTTTGGGTATCGACCCCAGAACGCCGCACGACCGACCTGGTTCCGCGCCTTTTAACAGCCTACGGAGTCTGAGATGAAGAGGCTTTTCTTGGGTTGTGTGGTGGCGGTTCTTTTGATCAGCGCGGTGGCGCACGCCTCGGGAAGATTGAGTATTTTCCAGAAGCTCGCAGTGATCGAGGAGCGTGGTCTAATCGCCCAACAGAATGCGGTCGCAGCCCAGAGTGCTGTCGAGAACACCGACCTGAGAATTCAAGACCTTCAGGCGGAGGTCAGCGTGGCTGCGCGTGCTGCTCGTCCGATTCGAGACGAACTGTCCAAGACGATGAAGAACTGGATTGCGGCGCTGCATGCTCCTGGGCCTACGTCGTGGGAGCGCCGCGATACCGCGTATTTGCTAGGTGTGGCATCATCCAAAGCTTTGAAACCAAAGCTGACCAATATCAATCTGCTCGAGATGGCCGATGTTCATCGCGCGACCCTTAGCTTTGCTGTCGCGCAGCGGGTCTCGCTGACCGTCGAACTCGCCCAAGCCAAAGCTGAGGTGCAGACTTCCGGGGAGCAGCGAAAGAGCGTTCTGAAAAGTGCCGCCAGCGATTCGTCGGTACGCGAAGACTTGGCACAGACCGATGAAGCGCTGCATGCGTCGATTTCGAGGATGCTCAAAAACGACTCGACGCTGGATTTCCACAAGTATAAGGGCGCCTTGGTACCGCCGGTGTCTGGTTCTCCCGATGTGGCATTTGGCCCACGTTCGGCGGGAGCAAATGACACAACGGTCCGCCACACCGGGCTGACTTGGAAGATTCCGAGCGGTGCCAAAGTACGGGCTACTGCGGCAGGATTGGTGGTGTACGCCCATACTTTTGAGGGCTACGGCAACCTCGTCATCATTGATCACGGTGGCGGCTATCACTCGCTTTACGCCCACCTATCGTCGATTGCGGTGACGGCCGGAGATCGTGTCGAAAAGTCGAACACGCTTGGTGAGTCGGGCGATACAGGCAGCTTGGAAGGGGCGAAACTCTATTTCGAGTTGCGCCAGGACGGCCGTGCGCTTGATCCCAAAGACTGGTTCATCCGAAAATAATGAAAGACCCCCGAATAGCTGTGGTGGTGCCTGCGTGGCACGAGGAGCTGATTCTTGCGCGGATGTTGGCCCGGGTGCCCAAACGCGCCGAGTGGATCGTCGTGGTGGACGATGGCTCGAAAGACTCCACGTTTGCCGTGGCACAGGCTGAAGCAAAGCGAGATTCCCGAATCGTGGCGTTACGACTGTCGCAGAACCAAGGTGTGGGCGCGGCCATCGTGCGCGGGTACCAGGAAGCTTTGGCGCTTGGCGCTGATATCATGGTTGTGATGGCCGGTGATGATCAAATGGATCCTGCCGATTTTGATGACGTGGTGGAGCCTGTGATCTCGGGTCGCGCAGACTACGTGAAAGGCAACCGTTTGGTGCATCCCGAGGCTCAGGAAATGCCCGTGGTCCGACGTGTCGGCACGCGTTTTTTGGCGCGTCTTACTGGGTTAATAGCAGGGTTTCCGGGTCTAGATGATGCTCAGTGCGGTTACACGGCATTGAGTGCCGATGCGGCTCGTCGGTTGCCGCTACAGAAGCTGTATCCGAGGTATGGCTACCCCAACGATATGGTGCTGCGCCTGGGTGAAGCGGGCCTTCGAATTGTCGAAGTCACCGTGGCCCCTGTGTACGCCGACGAGGTCTCGGGCCTGGCGGTTCATCGGGTAATCAAGCCGATTTCGGGGATTCTGGCTAGAGGTGCTGCGCGGCGGCTCTATCGATCGCTGAAATCCAGCGTGGGCTGAGCGCTTCCCAGCTGTACGCCTTTGCCTCTTGCGTGATTTGTTGTCGAAGAGACGGGAGCGGAGAGGTCGCGTGAATCAGCGCCGCCGCCCAGTCGTTCGCGGTCGTTGGAGACTGCCAGGCTTGGGGGACAAAGGCTTCGGTGCCAGGAAGGTCACCGAGTAGGGGCACAGCCCCACCAGCTGCGGCCTCTAGCAACGATACCGGCATGCCTTCGTGGCGGCCGTTCAACCGGGCTGACGGCAAAACAAACGCCGAAGCGTGCGCGATTAGGTCGGATTTTTTCTGTCCTCTTACCACTCCATGAAAAGTCACGGGCGCGTTTACCTTCCGAGCCAATTTTTCAAGACCCAAACGAAGTGGGCCATCTCCAGCGATATCAAGGTGAACGCCGGACAAGGTCGCCGCTTGAACGGCCAACTGTGGTTGTTTGATCGGAACCAATCGACCCATGAAGAGTCCACGAGGCGATTTGTCGGCCTCCTGGGCATTCAGATGAAATCCCATCGGCAGGATTTCTGCCCGACTGTCCGTGCCCAAGATTCGGTCGAGCTTTGCTTTCAGCGGCACGCTGGGCAAGGTCAGCGGCCCAGTACAGATTTTTTGAGCCAGCCGGCGTCCGAGCATGAGTGGAAGTCGGCCTAGAGCATGCACGCCGCCAGAATGGCCAATCACTAGGCTCGGAATCTTGAGCTGTTGGCCAATCTGGCGAGCGATGAGGCCTGCTGGAACCAGCCAGTGACCGATCACCAAGTCCGCGCCGCGTGCGGCTTTGAGTCCTGCGCGTAACATCGCGGCCATGGCTTGTGGGGCCAACAAAGCTGTGGCTGGGTTATTCAAGTTTTCGGGAGCCCCAGCGCCATAAAACAGAGTCTGCATGGCATCGGGCGCGTAACGAACACGAAGGCAGGATGCCTCCGCCTGCTCCCCTTGCGAACCAGAGCCTGGCCAGTCCCACGTCAACACGTCCACCTGATGCCCGGCTAGCCGCAGCACGGCTACGTGTTCGGCAACAAAAATACCGGCGATATCGCCGGTAAATCGTGGATAAGAGCTGGTCAGAACGACGATGCGCACGTCACCACTTGGGCTGGTCGAAATCGAATCCGACAATTCGGCATTCGCCGGGCGCGATTAACTTAGTGAAGGTCGCCTGGGAGCCGGCCTCAATCGACTTTTGGTCCACTTCGACCTGCTTTCCGTCCGCGCATTTAGCGACCAGTGTGACCTCGGAGATTCGCCGAGGGGCGATATTTCGCACCTTGATAAAGGCCTTGTGTCGTCCGGTGTCGATGGTGGTCTGAAAGTCTTCAACCACCAGCCAAGGCATGATGTCTCGGGTTCGGTCTGAGTAGCGCGTGCCCGGTGACATCTCGATCTTTCCCGCGCCGTCATCAATGCTGACGCGGTAGCGACTGATCACGTTTAGGCCCAACAAACCCACGATCGGCTTGCCTTTGAACGTCCCACTTGGGCAGGCAGCGCACATCGAAAAAGTGACGCCACCATGAAGTCTTCCACCGAGGACCAAGCGGTCGATCACCCCAAACTGAGCGACAGCAATTCCGTTTGCGGTCTGAAACTCGACCGCGGGGTAGTCGCTTTTAGGAACAAGATTTACTTCTTTGGCAAACCAGGACGCTAGCGTCGTTGTGGTCGCGCCGGTGTCGAACAGAAAGTACACCGACTGGCCCTGCACAGTTGCGGGCACAAGCATCGATGCGCCATCGCGATCGAAATGCAAGGTAAAGCCACTTCCACCGCTGGAATCAACGGCGGAGGGATCGCCTTGGTCCAGCGAATTGATTCGGACCGCGGAAGTCGATTCGGGCAGCTCGTTTTGCCCTTCGAACATCTCGACCACTTTCTGGGCAAAGACGCTCGGACTGACGAGTAAAAACCCGATAATGACTAAAAACCTGACCATGCATCACCTCGTGAGGTTGCAGCTTAACGGGCAAGGGAGGTCAGCGCCACTGCCTCAGGAAGCCTTCTTGGCCAGGCTTGCGTACGTCGTGACCCGGTCACGCCCAGTGTGTTTGGAGTGGTACATCGCCTGATCGGACAGATCGATAAGGTCCTGTTTGCCGATCGCGTCGTCGGGCCAATACCCGATTCCCATCGAGATCGTACATTGGAACGAACCTTTATCCGAGCTGAAGACCATCTTTTTGATCTCGTTACGCAGACGTTCCGCAATAACCACGGCGCCTTCTAGGTCGGTGTCTTCCAGAATCACTACAAATTCTTCGCCACCGTAGCGCGCAGGGACGTCGGTTTCGCGCAAGTTGGCGCGGAAACAGTTGGCGACCTGTCGCAGGACTTCGTCCCCAGCCGGATGGCCGTGCGTGTCGTTGACCTGCTTGAAATGGTCGATGTCTGTCAGCACCAATGCAAACGGCTTATTCGTGCGTCGATGCCGAGCAATCGCCTCGTCGAGCCGACTCTGGAAGGTCCTATGATTGACTAGACCCGTCAGACCGTCGGTCGTGGCCATTTCTTCCATTCGAGCGTAGAGGTTGGCGTTTTGAAGCGTGACCGCAACCTGATTCGACACGACCTCAAGGAGCTCACGTCGCTCGACCGTATAACGGTGCGATTGTGAGTGGCCGACCACAAAGGTCCCAATGGGTTGGTCTTGCACAATCAGTGGCAAAACCAACATCGATTTCAGGCCTTGGATCGACTGTCCTTCACCAAAAACGACGGGGTCGTGGTCGCGTAGGTTGCCGCCATAGGGCAGGTAATGACGGTTTTTGACGACCATCGAAACCAGCCCTGTGTTGTCGGTAAACGATGTGCCTTTCCACGCATCAATTTGCTCGAACCCTTCGCCGCTAGCGACCGCCTCGACAGTATGGGTGTCGGTTTCGGGGTCGTAGGACGTGATCGCGGCGACATCATACGGGAGCATTTCTCGGGCGGTCTCAAGTGCGACGTTAAACACCTCGGCCGGCGTTAGAACGCTGTTCAGCCTGCGGCTTGCATCAAAAAATCGTGAGAGTTCGTGACGGCTTTTTTCGATGCTGGCAAAGAGCCGTTCGTTTTCGATCGCGCGGACAATCCAGCCGGCGGCTTCTTCGACAACACGCGTGTCTTTTTCAGAAAACGGGCGGTTGTCTTTACGATCGACACAAAGCACGCCGCGTAGATGCCCACCTTCGACCACGGGAATCCCAAGGAACGCGCTTATATCCTCGGCTTCACGGTAGTATGAGAGCCCGCGAAATCCCGGGCGAATGCCTTCCAAAGCGACCGGTTCGCGGCGGCGGGTGATGCCACCAATGACTCCACGTGCAGGTTCAATTTCGCCTTCTATCAATAGGTCAGAGTCGCTGACGAGTTCCTTGATGTGAAGGCGCTCTCCGCGCACATCGAGCCACATCAGCACAACTGTATGGCAACCCAGACCGGTCTTCAGCAGCGAGAGGCTGGCGTAAATGGCCTGATTTACAGAATCCACCGCGTCGCGGGTAGTGAGGTCCAAGCGCTCTTCTTCGCTGAGCGTGGAATCACTCGTGGCGTTTAACAACCGAAACTCCCTCGCCTGTCGTTTAACGCGTTCTCGCTCTTCTTCGACGTCTCGCCGATGACGCATGCGCCGCTCAAAAACTTCGGCGCCGTGAATTGCAAAAGCAAATCCGCCAAAAACCGTAAGGAACAAAGCACGTGTTATCAGAAGTGGTACGTCCATGGGTTGGGGGCCGAGCCATGTATGCAGGCCAAGCAGAACCAGGCCAGTCACAAGCGAGACGACACCCGCAAATCGGGTCTGAAACGCGACGACTAGGGCGAGGATCAGGTAGTTCAGTGGGAAGGCATCGACGTCGTAGGCTGATGCGAGATCCGACGCGATGAAACTCGCAACTAGGATCGTGATGCCCAGCTGAAGCTCCAGTGCTCGGTCAACATCTGCGCGGCGTTGCCACCAAAGGCGGACCAGAAAGGTGGCAACTGAGGCGGCAGCGGCAAACAAAAACCACGAGATATACGGCACCACAGTTTCTAGGGCCCGCGTGGCCCAGAGACCACCAAGGGCGATCGCGCCGATGGTTGCCCACTGCAGTGGCGTCTTTCGATTTCGGGGACGTGAGTCCGTCGTTATCGGCATGAGAACCCTCCTTGGTTCATGGTGCTTCCGCGCTTTCAGGCTTTTTTGGAGCACCAAAAGGGGAGGCTTCTACAGCGTCCAGTACATGCTGTTTCAGGATCGCGTCGACGTCATCCTTGTACTCGACTTTCAGCATGGCGCCTGGCAGCTGCATTTTGAGTTCCGTGAGCGCAGCGTCTAGATCTTTGAGTGAAACCACTTTGCCTGCGAGTTCAAAAGAGTCTTCGCGAACGTTGAGAATAACCTGAACGGCAACGGGCCGATCCGGTTCATCGAATTGGTAGATGAGCTCGCCAGGACGCGCCAAACCTGCAGCCCGTGCCCGTCGTTCGGCCAGGCGTGGGTCGTCGCGAAGGGCGCGTACGGTCTCTTCAAGTTGTTTGTTTTCGGTGACCAGAGCGTCGTTTTGGTCTTCGAGCTTCTGCAGCTCGCCGCTCAGATGGTCGACGCGATCAAGGTTGGGGTGGGTCATCACGTAGTACATGAGTACTGAAAAGACGATCAACCCAAAGATTGTCCAGAGCGCTCGCTTCATCCGTGAAGCCTCGACGTTTGCGGTCAGCCAGCCTTGGCACCGCTTAGTATGATCAGAAAAAAAGCTACCTGCAGACTAGCAGGCGCGATCGGTCGAGCAAGTAATTTCGCTCACTTAGCCGGTTTAGTATCCGTCGCTGTCAAAGTCGTATTCTGACTCGTCCAGAGAAACGTTGATGGCTTTGGGGTACTTCTTGCCGTCGTTGCCGCCGTATTGGAAATCAACGGGGATGATTTCGCCCAGCACGTACGATGGAAGGCGAGTGCGAAGGTGGTCGTCGACTACATTCGCGATGTGGAAGAAGAACTTGCGTTCGTCGTCGGTCTGAACGAAGCCGAAGCCTTTGTCCGTGAAGTAGGCGATGATTCGACCGCGCAGGTCTTCGCCCACGGCCAAGTCGTCGTCGACGTATTTGCGTTCAAGCCGTTGGATGGTTTCTTCGATCTCGAAAAACTGAAATGAACAGTCTTCGTGGATTCGGACACCTACACTGCGGTGTTGGGCAAATCGGCGATCAAAAAGGAATGATATGCAGGCGCCGATCGAAACCAGAAGCCCGCCAGTGTCCAGCGCGACGTCGGAAACTTCGATGTAGATGGATTTCAATACAACGCCACGTCGGGCAGCCTGTGCGAACTTGGTCAGTTCTGCCGGCTCTTCACGCGTGGTTGTTACATGCACCCCAAGATTCACGTGCGCGTGAACTTCACGCAGACGCGTGAGTGTGAAATCCACATTATATGCGGAAGAAAAGGTCTCTTCGACAGAAGTCGAAGCGCCCATAGTCTCAAACAAATTCTTAAGCCGCTCGCCGACAGCGTGCTCAGACATCTAAAACCTCACCAATCCAGCCAGCCAATAGAACACAATATCCGGTCAACATGTTCCCGGGAGTGCATGCATAGGATGCAAACCATGGGAATCGGATTCAACTCACTTGATGACCGGGTCCCAGTTTTCTAGCCTCGGGACGGGGGCAAGGTCAATGAAAATCGGGGAGAGCCGCGTGGGTACTTGATTTTGGAAGGCTCAGGGACGAATGTCGGGTAGGTATGTGGTTGGAGAGATATGGAAGCAGACCGACATAGGGCATTCGTCAGGGAAGTTGACCGGAAGTTTTCGCAGACCTACGGGTATGGGGGAATGAGTATTTTGTTACTAATAGGCGGTTATGCGTACGTGATCTGGCAAATGAATCTTTACACCCACTTCTGGCCTTATGTGGTGGGTGTCACTGGGGTTTTGATTGCGTTGGGAGTCTTATCGTCGGTCGTTCGGCGTGTGAAACTCAGATACCGAGCTCGAATCGACGCATATTGCGACGCCAACGAACTTTCGCCCGAGACATTGCGGGAATACTTTGAGGGCGAGAACATGTACCCGTACTTCGCTGCCCTGTTCGCGCCATCGCGAAATGCAGAAATGGAACTTAAATGAATCAAGTGATTGACCTCCTCAGCCGTGGCGGGCTGCTCATGTTCCCGATCGGGTTTTGCTCGATTCTGGCGTTAGGAATCTTCCTGGAGCGTCTGTGGAGCCTTCAGCGCAACAAAGTCATGCCTCCGCGTTTCCTTGAGGTTGCGGATAATCTGCTGCGTCAGGAACGGTACACTGACGCCGAGGCCATGTGTCATGGCAGTGATACGCCCATCGCGCGGGTGCTCGAGGTTGGGATTCGATATGCGGGCCGTGACCGAGACCTGATCAAAGATGTGATGGAAGAGACCGGCCAGCGCGAGATGCACTTCATGGAACGGTTTACGGGTCTGCTGGGGTCGATCGCGACGATCTCTCCGCTGCTCGGACCGGTGACCGGTATGATCGGCGTGTTCCAAAGCGTTGTGAATCAAGCCACAACAGGCGCGGCGGTCAATCCTGGTCTGTTGGCTGGCGGTATCTGGGAGGCCCTGATCACGACGGCTGCAGGCCTTGTGGTCGCGATCCCGGCATTCCTTGGCCACCGGCATATCATCGCCATGGTGGATCGCTACGCGGTCGAAATGGTCGATGTGTCCCTGAAGGCGCTGGAGTACTTGGTTCCTTCAGATCAGCGCCCCACATCGAAACCTTCTGAAAAGCCACGCCCGGACACAACTGAGGCGGTTGAGGCGGGCGTAACAACATGAATTTCCGAGGCTCATCCAGAAGACGTCCTGAACCGACGATCGACGTGATGCCCTTGGTCGACGTCGTGTTCCTGTTGTTGATCTTCTTTCTGATCACCACGTCGTTTACTCAGGCCCAAGATAAAAACGAGACGTCGATCCCGATCGATTTGCCGACCGGTGTCACGGGTGAGGCGGCAGGGGACGGCGAGCAGATGGTTGTGATGGTGACCGCGAACGGCGAGATTCAGTTCCAAGGCGATATCGAGATCGTCGGTAATACGGTCGACGAGAAGCTTCAGAGTCTTCATGAGCAGAAACCAGACATGGACATTCTGCTTCGTGGCGACGCCGAGGCCACCCACGGCCAGATTGTTGAGCTTCTCGACAAGATTAAGGCGAAGGGGTTCCAACGAGTGAACCTCGTGATTCAACGCAAGGAATAGGATCGGCGCTGGTATCCTGAAGCATTGTGCTTCTGCGACTTGGTGCGTGGGCATCCTGCCTGGCACGGCGACCCACCCAAGACAAGAACGCAAAAATGCAGGCCGAGGGGCCTGCATTCTAAGTGACTGACAAGGTTTTCAGGCCGAGGCCCATACTTGAATCAGTAGGTTCCGCTGACGCCGAACTTAATCTGCGAAGCGTTTGATGCTGCGCCGTCTACATTCCAAAATGGGAAGTTAAACGAACGATTATCTGCGGTCTTTGGCTGGGTCGAGGTGCGCAACGAAACAGACCCAGATAGGTATTCCAAGAATGGATAGCTAAGGCCAACGCTTGAAGAGACGCCTTGAGCAACACCTCGGCCACCGTCAGCAACAGGGTTAGCCAACCCGTCGGCTCGCTCTGCGTCGTACGTCCAGTAAGTCGTCAAAGCGTACGAAACCGAAAACCGCAGTTTATCCCAAACGGGAAGTGACGCGGAAAAGCTGTTCGATAGGGCGTACTCGGAGTTGACGCCTTCAATGATCACTCCGTTTCCGACTCGGTCTGATCCGCCTTCTCGCCAGATCAGATTATCGATGCCAGCTTCTTCGTCGGTGACCAAAGGGCTTGTGAATTCGTGGAAATCTTTGCCGAGGCTGAGGCCGTAACGAAGTGTCAGCTTGTCGAACACTTTATAGGCAATGCCACCACTCAGCGAAGTGCCAAGGATCAATGATGCTGTCTGACTGGTGTCGCTTGTGGGGAACACAAAGCCAACACCACCGTCCAACGAGATCGGGACGGATTCAAACGTGTGCCCAGTCCATGACAGGTCGAGTCCGACGTCTTGAAAACGCAGTTCGTTGGGTTCATTGATGCCGCCGCCCGCGAGCATCTGCTGCGTCCATGCGACGCTAGCCGAAACCGTGACGAGGTCGAAAAGGGTATAGGAAGGTTCAAGCGAAAAAGCCAAGTTCCAACGATCGTAGGCGTTGCTCGGGTCTTCGACAACAAACACACTGTCTGGATCTGGGGCCACATCCACAAAGGTGCCCTGACCGATGCCGGTCGAAAGGGCTGCGGTGACGCTCCAGTCCTTGTCATCTTCTTCTGCTTCCTCGGTCTCGTCGTCTGCGCTCGCGGAGATATCTGCTTCTTCAGTCTCGTCCTGAGCAAAAGCGGAAAGGCTCCACGTAACCATCAAACCCACAACCAGCAATCGCAACACTCGATTCATTCGTTCTCCTGACTTCGCTTGCGGTGTCAAAACACTAACGTTTTTGATTCGGCACCAGATATACGCAATCTCCATACCATGAAAACGCGTTGAGTTTGACACCACAAAAAACGAGAAACACTCGTAAAAATTCGGCGTATCCTAGGGCCGCGCGTTTGACGGTGTCAAGTGTCGTCGCATGGCCATCCGCGCGGCTTGCGAGGCCCTCGGCGAGCCTGTAGCTTGCCGCATATTCCCGTGGACCCGAGAGATTTGTGAAGATCACGCCGATGCTCCAGCAATATCTGGACGCCAAAGAGCGCTATCCCGAGACGATCGTATTTTTTCGCATGGGCGATTTTTACGAGATGTTTTTCGAGGACGCAGTCACCGCCTCACGCGTGCTTGGGCTGACGTTGACCGCGCGGAATAAGGGCGACGCAGATGCAGTCCCGATGGCCGGCATCCCGCACCACGCGGCGAGCGGCTATATCAGCGGCCTGATCGACAAAGGTTTTGCAGTCGCGATTTGTGAACAACTTGAAGACCCTTCGGAAGCCAAAGGAATCGTTCGTCGTGATGTCGTTCGGGTGATCACCCCTGGCATCGTGATGGACACCAACAGCCTTGATGGGCACACGCCTAATTACGTGGCGTCGATCATGGTGGGCCGCGACACGTTTGGCGTGGCGTACATGGACATTTCGACCGGTCGCTTTCGCGTGACCGAGGCCGCGTCCTTGAACGAACTTGTCAGTGAAATCGGCAGATTTGAGCCACGGGAAATCTTGGTGAACGATGTCGAGGGTGCCGCGGCGATCGAGGCGCGTTGGCCGGATTCGTGTGTGCGTAAACGGGACACCGCCTATTTTGACGTGCGAAACCTGTTCAAAGCGGCCCAAGAAGCGATCCGGCTGGAGCGTGAAATGTCGGCCGATGGGTATTTCCTGGACCGAAAGGGCATGGAATCGCTGGTGTCAGGTTTTGCTGAGTTCGGATTTAGGGATCAGGACAGAGTGCGCGCGGCGGCCATTGGTTTGTTGCGCTACGTCGTGGACACGCAACGCGGCGTTCCGTCCCATATTCGACCGGCGGAGCCCTATCATGTGCGTGAGTTCCTGATTGTCGACGAATCGACCAAGGCCAACCTTGAATTGACGGCTACTTTGATGGGCGGCAAGCGTTCAGGAAGCCTGCTGAGCGTGATCGACAAAACATTAACGGCGATGGGTGGACGGGCTTTGCGGCACTGGTTGAACTACCCGTTGGTGCAACCCGCGGCGATCAACGCCCGGCTGGATGCCGTGGCTGAACTTGTGGGACGAACCGCCTGGCGTGAGGACTTCCGGGCCCATTTCGAAAACGTGTACGATATCGAACGACTTTGTGGGCGTGTTTCGTCGGGTACGGCCAACGCGCGGGACTTGCGGTCATTATTGGCGACTCTTCAGGCCATCGAACCGCTCAAAAACGAGCTGAAAAGTGCGAAATCGGAAGGGCTGCTGCGACTGGACAGAGGCATCGAGGTTTTCGAGGAGATGCGCGCCCGAGTCGATTCTGCGATCACCGACTCGCCGCCAACCACACTGACCGAAGGCGGGCTTTTCAAGCGCGGGTTCGACGCGGACTTGGACGAGCTCATCGACCTGACAGACAATGGCAAAGACTGGCTGCTGAGTTTTGAGCTTCGAGAAAAAGAACGCACCCAGATCTCGAGCTTGAAGGTCCGGTATAATCGGGTCTTCGGTTATTATATCGAGATCACCAAAGCCAATATCGACCTGGCCCCGCCCGAGTACATTCGGAAACAGACCCTGGCCAACGCTGAGCGATATTTCACGCCAGAACTCAAAGAGATGGAGGACAAGATCCTTGGGGCCGAGGACAAGCGCAAACAGCTTGAGTACAAGCTTTTTGAAGCTCTGCGTCAGGACGTTGGCGAACATGTCGGTTCGCTGCTCGCGACCGCACAGCATCTGGCTGAACTTGATGTTTTGGTCGCTTTTTCTGAGCTTGCTGTTCGGCACGATTATGTCCGGCCTGTCGTGGATGACGGTGTGCTGATTGAAATCGAAGACGGCCGCCACCCGGTGGTCGAAAGAACCCTGACCGATGGCCGGTTCGTCCCCAATTCAGTGTGTTTGGACTGCGAGTCGTCGTACCTGCAGATCATCACCGGCCCCAATATGGCCGGTAAGTCCACCGTGATTCGACAGGTGGCGCTGATTGTCCTGATGGCTCAAATGGGCTCGTTTGTTCCCGCTTCCAGCGCCCGCATCGGAGCGGTCGACAAGATATTCAGCCGGGTTGGGGCCAGCGATAACCTTGCGCGTGGTCAGTCGACCTTCATGGTCGAGATGACCGAGACCGCTCATATTTTGAATAATGCCACGGCGAAGAGCCTGATTATTCTGGATGAAATTGGCCGCGGAACCTCGACCTTTGATGGGCTTTCCATCGCTTGGGCCGTCGCGGAGTTTTTGCACGATCAGGTTGGCGCAAAAACCATGTTTGCCACGCATTATCACGAGCTGACCGAGCTCGTCCGTACATTGGATGGTGCCGAAAACCTGAGTATTGCCGTCAAAGAGTGGCAGGATGACATCATCTTTTTGCGCAAACTTGTGCGTGGGCAGGCCAATCGATCTTACGGGATCCAGGTAGGTCGGCTTGCCGGGCTGCCACAGACCGTCGTCGACCGGGCCAAAGAAGTGCTGCAAAACTTGGAGTCGGTTCAGTTTGACGAGCGCGGGGTGCCGCTTGCAGGTCGTCAGGCGGGACGTGAGCCTCAGGTCACGTTGCGCAATAATCCCGACCAGATGAGCCTGTTTTCTGGGCCGTCGGTGTCTCCGATTCAAGAATCCGTGTTAGATTCAATACGTTCGGTCGAAATCGCGACGCTGACGCCGTTGCAGGCATTGAACCTGCTGGCTCAGTTAAGAGAGAAGTTGGAGTGAAGATGCTGCGTCTGGGGCCCTTGCTAATTCTGAGTCTATTATTGGGATGTGGGTCGACCACGAAGACGGTCGAGCGCCGTGATCGCGAGCCCATCACCGACGAAGATATCGACGATATTCTCGATGCGCCGTCGGATTCGCCAAAACGCTCCTCCAAGGTGGCTGCCGCGGAACTGCAACGAATGGAGTTGCCGCCAACCCCCGATTCCCCTTCGCTCGATATCGATGGGAGCACCGAGGATTGGGACAAAAAGTCGATTCGGACGTTCAAAGATAAGTCGTTGATCGAGGCCGGTGACCGCTATTGGACCGGCTCGAAAGACCTTTCGTTTCGCGTCGGAGTGCGGTCGGATCCTGGCTATCTGTATTTTGTGGTCGACGTGACCGACGACAAAGTATTGACCGACGACAGCGACGATTTGACTGACGGCGTTGTGCTTACGATTCGTGATCCGAATCTTGATAACCTAATTAAATCAACGCCAGCAAACCTTCGGATGAGAGACCTCGTCAAAGCCGAGACTTCGCTGGTTTTCATGCCTGACGGCCGTTTCCGCCGCTATCGTAGCGATGCAGAACTGCCGGATAATATGGGCGTCGTTGCCGTCGCCGAGAAAAAGGGCGGCTACATCGTAGAGATTGCGTTTCAAGTCGAGGCGTTCGAACAGGTCTCGGCGATTCCGCTGCAGGATATAGCGTTTCGTGTGGACGTTCTGGACGGGGATGAAGAAGACCGCGAAGGAACTCAAACTGTGATGAGCATGTTGCCTGACCGAGGAAACGACGACCCCAGAATGGCGATCTACAATGTGGATGGCTTGCTGCCTCATTACGAGGTCGATAAGGCTCCGCCGCGCAAGAACGCCATCGGCAGCTGGCAGGTGCGCAAGAAGGCCTGGGAGTTCGTGCCCTTCGAGGTGGTCTCCAAATTATGGGTGACCGTCGATGACGCGAGTGCGTTTGAAGGCGCACTGCGCGAGTCCAACGTGCTTAAGGAGCTGTGCAAATCGGCCCGAAAAGACGTTCGTTTGATCGACTCCTATCAGTCCAGAGGCGGCGGGTATCGTGCGGGCCTTATTTTATGCGGGGATCGCGAGGTTAATGGCAAGTGCTCACAGGGTTCGATTACCGATCTGTTCTGGGTCATGCTCAAGCCCGATAACGGCACATGGAAGCTCGAAAAAGCAGTTCAGGCCTTTGATGCGCCGCTGACTCAATGTGCGACGGCGCCCGCCGAGGACGAGCCCTATTACCACCGGTTTTCGTTGTTTCCGATGGATATGGTCAACAGCTCAACCTGGGCGGTCGGCTGGACACGGACCACCGTGAGTCCGGGGTTCGATGAGGAGTCCACAGGAATCTCTATTCTGAACGTCGATAAAACTCGGGCGTTTTCTGGGAGCGCTGTGACCAACGAAAAACGGTCCACCGAGGATCAACGAATCCGCACGACAGCTCGCGTTTATCTGACACGTGTCGACAAGGATGAGTATCTGGACTTGTGTCAGATCGAGGACTACCACGAGCAGTATTGTTCGGGCGTCGACCGGGGTTGCCAGACAGCGGAACACGGCAGGTCGGTGCTCACGACGGTGCAATTGTATAATAAAAGTAGTGGCCGGTTCGAACGCTACGACCTTTCAAAACATCCTGGGTGCCCGTCGGATTTCGATTTCACAAAGAATGACGGCTATTTGCTGCTTCAAACACGTGGGCGCGTGGGCTTCTTGCCCTCACCAAGCGCCGACGAAGACGTCGAGAATCTCAAGATTTTTTAGACGTCTGGAGCAGGCCTGCCTCGGAGTCTGTACCCCAATGGATAATCGTCGCTCCATATTGATTTCAGACAGGTTTTTCCGCAGAATCGCGCAATACGGCTTTGGTACTGGGGGTACACGGAATCGACCGGATGTTTTGAATGTTGGCATGTCCTCTGCAGTCTACCAAGGCATACAGAGTATGAACTCAAAAATGAGAGTGACACGATGAATAGCATGAATTTGAAAATGGTCTTGATGGGTCTCGCAATTACGGCTTCTGCTGCAGCATGTGGTGGAGATGACAAAGGGGACGGCGAGTCAATCAACGCCGTCTCAGCACGTCAGGCGCTGACAGGAAATGCCGAAGGTGTGGCATCGAAGGTATCCAAGGCCATCATCTTTCTGGAGTCTTCGGACCTCGCGAATCGCGGATTTCAGCTAGGTTTGGGTTCGGTGGAAACTTGTGTGTCAGGCCCGTCTCAGGACGGCTCCGGCGCGGATTTCGACTCAGGAAGTTGCACCGCCGAGCCTTCGGAGCCCGTTGACCTTCAAGTCGACCTTTCAGAGCCGACAGCGGAGCTGACGCAGTACCTCGAGGAAAAGATTTTTGCGGACGCCAATATCGAGACCAGCAGCGATACGCAGGTTACCTTCTTGCTCAAGGGCTCGGTGGTTTGTGACCCTGATTTCGACGGCGCTCCAAACCAAGGTTGTATCGATCAGGTCGATAATGCACAGGTTCGTCTTAAAGTGACCTCACCGGCCACTGGTGACGTGGATGTTGCGGTGTTGATTGGTGCCCAGAAACACAACCCGCTTTCGATCGAAGTGCATCAGTCGTTGATCGCGGCTGAAATCGACCTCGCCGGCATCAAGGGGGCAATCGCTCAGCTTTCGGGTGGCGAAGTCGACCCAAGCCTTCCGACCACGATGAAGGGCCGTATTCGCGGCGAAATCGAAGCGCTCGGAGCTGATAAAGCTCGTGCGGCCATTTCGGTGGTTACGGCGATCGACGTTGCGGGCGGCGATTATGCTGTGACTCTTGCGGCATCAAGCCCAGCGTTTGAAGTGACGGCCGACGGCACGGCGAAGACGATCACGGCGCTCACCAACCTTGGTGCATTGCGCGCCACTGGCCCGATGACATCAGAGTCCTATGACGATGCGACCGGAGATTACTCCGAGATCTCGCAGGTTCTCGATATCGCGATTGCGGGCCTGACGGCTCAATTCGATTTCACGGCTGCGTCTGATTCGCTCAACCTCAGTGGTTTGGGACTGGGCGATTCGACTTCAACGGTCAATCTCGACGGTGCCCAGATTTTAGGCATCGATTTGAACGCGGACGCAGGTCGGAAGTTCTCGGCTACGATCGCGGCTGATGGCGACTCGACGACCGTCATCGTCGACCCGAAATTTGACCTCAGCGTGGCCATGGACTTCAGCTCGTTGGCCGATAACCAGGACATGCCAGCATGGACCATGGGCGACGTTCTTAAAGTTGTCTTGAATGGCACGACCCCAACTTTGAAGTTCACTGGCGACAACAGCGTATTCGAAGTGGTTTCGGGTAATCTTGTGATGAGCCTCAAGAACGCTGGCGATTCGATTACTGCTACTGCTGGTCAATGTATCTCGATCGAGTCCGACGAACCGGTCGTTGATTCGAGCCTTGAACCACCGACAGAGCCTGCGAACGAGGGTCCATTCTCAGGCATGACTGCTGGTGAGTGCACGATCTAACGAAAGCGGCGGCTGGTTCGCCTCTTGAGTGAAAAGAAAAGGGCCCAGCGGGCCCTTTTCTGTTTCTTGTTTGGTGGTTAAATCCCTAACCGAGGCTGGCGGCGACGTTTTCTTCGACTTCTGCCCTGATGCGCTTGAACTGAGTTTCGTTGAGTCGAAGCGCGGTCTTGGCTCGTTCAATCACGTTCGGTGGGCTCTTGTCCGAATCGCCGTCAGGCCAGCCGTAGCCGCATTCAGTGGCAAGGGCTTCGCCGAGGCACACGATCGCGGAAAGCGGGTGGGGATAACCCTGCACGAAGACGGAATGGTGGGATGAGATGACGGTCTCGACTTCGTTAGGCAAATGCCAGGCGATGGCCACGGACGCACCGACCTCGGCGTGTCCTTGGTCGACCATGCTCCAGAAGATGTCGTCGGGGACTTGGTCGTGGTCGCGGCTGTGCGTTAGGAGCACCACAGCGCCCACGTCGTGAAGCAGTCCGCAAAGGAAAGCAAAGTCGGGCGGATTGGGAGTGTATTTTGCAACGACCGACGACGCAAAAGCGGTGGCCGCACTGTGTTTTCTAAGGGCTTCAACGCTTGCTGCGTGGCCTCCTTTGAACACCGTGCCGTTCATCGCAGTCCACATCACCAGGTCGCCGACCTTGCGCAACCCGAGTCGAACAAGGCCGTCACGAAGCGAGGTGACTTGTTGGGTGCCAAAAAGAGGCGATTGAGCTTGCTGCAAAACGCGTCCAGCCAAAGCCGGGTCGCCGCGCAGCACTTCCTCAATCTGTTCGAGAGTTACATTGGGTGTGCGCGATAAACGCAGAATATCGAGAGCTACCGCAGGAAGCATTGGCGGCGTGAAGCCGGGCCGCAGTAATTTCTGTTTCACGTCATCGACGAGATGGACGGGAAGAGCGGCGAGTGCAGACATGGGCAGACCTCGAATAAGAAGCTTTGACACTTCTTTCATCGGCACTCATTGGTCTGAACTTAAGTAACCTTATGGATTCTTCTGGATCCGCGATTTCATCGGGGATGCGACCGGCGAGTTGCCTTGGAAAAAGGCCACAAATGCATCCAAATCGATGGGGCCGCCCAAACGGTCAGTGCCGAGCGTCAAGACTTCGTAGCCGTCTCCGCCGGCGGCGATATAACTGTTCACTGTGACTCGGTATGTAGCCGTAGCCACGATTGATTTACCGTCGAGTTTGATGGAAGCAGCATCAATTTTTTTGCCGTTTGGCGCAGATTCCGACCAAGCGTACGTGAAGTTAGCGGAGGGATGCATGATTCGAGTCCGTTCTCCGAATTGGCTCTCTAGCAGTCCGTGAATCTGCGCGCCGGTCAGCGTCATGGTGACCAAGCTGTTCCCGAAAGGTTGGACGGCGTGGGCTTCAGCGAACGTTACGGCACCGGGGGCTTCCTGGTCGCGGGGGGCAAATTGCAGCTCACCGCGCACGCCACCGCCGTTCATGAAAGCAAATTGAGCGCCGCCTTTATCTGCTGGTTTGGTGGCCCAAAGCTGAATGTCGGCGATAAGCCGTCCCATCTGCGAATCGCCGGATTCGCCGGTTTCACGCGGGATATCGCTGGTTATCTCACCGATTTGTTTGTTCGCCAGCGGTGACACCAACGCAGCGTATTTCTCGACGATTTTGGTGACAGAAGCCATGGGCGTACCCAAACGATCGTTGACCAGGTTTCGTGCGCTTGTGCGCTCCACATCTCTGGTTTCGCGGTTCAACTCGACGTCAATTTCAGTGAACATTTGGCCGTAGGATTTCGCCGACGTAACCAGTCGGTCATCCATCTTACAGATATACGATTGATGGGTGTGACCTGTGATGAAAATATCGACGGCTTTCGAGGTGTTTTGGACAATCTCGATGATGGGACCCGAGATGCCTTCGCAACCGTCGGGATTGTCTCTCGAGGCGGGAACGCCGCCTTCGTGAATCAACACAACGATGGCTTCGATGCCTTGATCTTGAAGTTCTTTCGCGGCCTGATTGATGGCTTCAGCTTCATCGCCAAAATCGAGCGAGCCAATGCCCGCAGGGTCGACAATTTGGGGCGTGCCTTCGAGTGTCAGGCCGATAAACCCGACTTTCACGCCTTCGAATTCGCGAATCACGTAAGACGGGAAAACCGTCTGGCCGTCTGCTTTTCGTGTAACATTCGCGGCCAGATATTCGAATTTGGCACCCTCGAACGGGTCGCCGTCCAGACAACCCTCAGTGGGGTGGCAGCCCCCATTTTTCAGTCGTTCCAACTCGTCGATGCCTTCATCGAATTCGTGATTCCCGACGGCCGAGATCGCCAAACCAGCTTCATTCAAAACCTCGATCGCTGGTTCATCATGAAAGAGCGAAGAGATCAGAGGGCTTGCGCCAACCATGTCTCCCGCGGCCACCACGATCGTGTTGGGGTTGTACTTCTGGATTTCGGCGATGCGAGCCGCCAGATAATCAATGCCACCGGCCTCGATCACGGTTTCTCCGACCGTCACTTTTCCGGAAGGTCCTTCCAGATTGCCGTGAAAGTCATTCAGGCCAATCAACTTAAGGTGAACCGGAGTCGCGGCGGGAATCACTGGCGGGGCTTCTGGGACGCCAGGAGACGCAGAACAACCAGCAAACAAGAGGGCAATCAGTAGTTTTGACTTCATTTTACTCCTTTAGAATCCGAGGCCAACCCACGGGACCTCGTCGTTCATCGGCAATGCAGTGGTGGCGCCAAATTGGGTGCACACGCGCGAACCCACCCAGCATCCGAGGTTCAAGATTCGTCGCCATGTGGGCTCTTCCCAGGTCGCCATCATTTTGCGAAGTGAGTCCGCTTCGACGGGGCCGTGCACTTGGTGTTCGGTGCAAAGCCCGGCCACAAAGCCAGCCACAAAACCGTCGCCTGCTCCTGTGGTGTCGACGACCTTGAAGTTGGGCGCGACGGCTGTCGTGTGGATCGAGCCGCAGAATACTTCGGCGCCGCGTTCGGCTCGTGTGGCTATCAACGCCCTGACACCGGCAGGTTTTAGAGTGTGTTCGTAAAAATCCTTCGCGTCGTTGCCCCCAAGAAACTCGACTTCGTCGTCGTTGAGTTTGACGACGTCGGCGTAACCCAAAAGGCGCGTGATGATTTCGCGTGCGAAGTCGAGGTCGTCCCAAAGATGCAGGCGGACGTTGGGGTCGATCACGATGAATTTACCGAAACTTTTGGCGTGATCCAAGGCGGTGAAGGTGGCCTCGCGGACCTCAGGGGTCACCAGTAGGTTGCTTCCAGCGATGAAGATCGACGTGCTTCGAATGGTCTCGACGTTGACATGCTCTGGGCGAAACATCGTGTCCGCACTGGGCTGTCGGTAGAACACAAAAGACCGCTCACCATTGGCGTCTAGGCTGACAAAGGTGATGCCTGTTTTGGCCTTGTCGGTCATATGAATGCCCGAGATATCGACGGCTTGTTCTTCCAGGTAGTTCCTCAAGAACCAGCCGAACTCGTCGTCGCCCACCGAGCCCATCAACCCAACGGTGCGGCCTAGTTTGGCGAGCCCAATGGCCATGTTGGCGGGCGCGCCACCGGCGGCTTTGGTGAAGTGGCTGACGTCGCGGAGGAGTTTTCCTGACTGATCGGGAAGAAAATCAACCAACGCTTCGCCGTAGCTCAGCACTTCTAGCGGTTTCATGGGACGGCCTTGTCGAAGAGAGTATCTAGCATCGCGCGACTTCGGATTTCCGAGTCGATTACCTGTTCCAGACTCGAGTCAATAACTCGGCGAATCTGGGACATGACTTTGGGGTCGGCCAGTCCATCGGGGACGGTGCCGGCGGGGTTTTGCAGGTAAAGCAGGGCGGCATGGGTTTCGGGTTCTAGTACGCCGTATCTCTCTTGAGGCAGGAGGCACTTTGCGCAGAGCAGGCCTTCGCCGTTTCTGGAACACCGCAGTTTGTCGAACGATTGAACATGCATCCCGCAGCGCTGACACCCTTCAAGCGAAGGAGCGGCGCCATTAAGCGCGAGCAACTGAAGTTCAAAATGGTGAGTAATCGCCAACAGGACTTCCGGTAGCATGTCGCAGGTGGCGATATGCGTATAAGTCGAGTCCAACAAGTCGTAAATGTCTTCGGCCTCGGCCCCTTCACGAGTGCAGGCGCGAACGATTTCGGTCAAATAAGAGGCGACCGTAATTCGCTCGTAACTGGTCTCGAGGCCTGGGAAATCGCTGACCACGGACGCATCGGTCAGTGAGCCGAGGTCGCGATTGGGGCGCATGCTCACTGTGGCATCGATCGTTCGAAGCGGTTGCAGGCAGCCTGAAAACCGTTTGGAGCTTGCCCGTGCAGAACGGGCGATGGCCGAAACACGGCCGGTTGTGCGTCCCAAGAGCGTCACGATCAC
>JBBKVQ010000241.1:0-42624 GCA_037968515.1 Bradymonadaceae bacterium | reverse complement strand
CGCCAAATCACGCCCTTTGGACATCATAGTGACGAACGTCGCTCAGGCCAAACGTTAAGTTGCCCGCTTCTCGAGAACAATCACAAGAAAACCGCCAAGGAAGCGCAGCCACTGATGATCACGAGCCTTAGTTTCCGCGCGCTGCAACAGCGACGCGAGGCCGGGAACTCGGTGAAATCCGGCCGACGGGGTCAACACTCGGACTCCAGCCCAGTCCACAGGGACCAGTTCGGGTGGCAGTCGTTTTAAAATCGTTTCCTTCGTATCCCAACGCGTAAACACGGCGCCTTCGTCGGTTTTCGAGGAGATCTTGCCCGGGCCAGCAAGTCGTTTCGCCGCGTAGCGAAGACTGTCGCGATTATAGAACTCGAGCACGAGCTTGCCGCCGGGGCGCGTAACACGGCTCATTTCAGCCATCGCTGTATCGATGTCTTCGACGTGCGCCAAAACTTTGAAGCTGTAGACGAGGTCGAAGGTTTCGTCTTCGAACGGCAGCGAACAGGCATCGGACTTATAGACCTCAAGGCCGCGCTTTCGTGCGCCCTCAAGCATCCCGTCGCTCAGATCGATTCCGACGGCACGCGCCGCAACCGGTTGAACCTTATCCAAAATCAGCCCAGTCCCACATCCCACTTCAAGCACGTCTTTATTCGGGCTCAAGGGTAGGATCAGATCCGATTCTAACCGGTCGATGAACGCATGATATCCATCATGGCGCTCATTTTCGTACCAGTTTGCGAATTCGTCGTAATAGCTTTCGTTGTCGCGGGACGGTTTCATTAGGCCTCCAAGGGCGGCTTTTTTGTCAGAATCGTCGGTCTATTGCAAGGTCCTAATGGGTGCGAAGAACTGACAGCCGACCAAACCTAGTCTAAGCTCCTCTGACCCAAGAAGGACTCCCATGGCAACCGAACGCCTCGCGCAACCGATAAACTTTGGTAAATATGAACTCGTTGGCCGTATTGCGCATGGCCGAATGGGCGATGCCTACAAAGCGAAAAGCCACGGGGTCGAGGGATTCGAGAAGATCTTTGTCATCAAGATTTTCCATCCTGCACTGACCTCGGATCCAGCATTTGTGGAGACGGTGATTGAGGAAGCCAAGCGCACGGTCTCGCTTGCGCACGCCAACGTGGCACAGGTCTTTGACCTGGGTATTGAAGAGGAGTCTGGACAGTATTACGTCGCGCAAGAGTACGTATCTGGCTTCGACCTCAAACGAATCTTCAAATTTGGGGAGTTAGAGGCTCGTCCGCTGCCTCAAGAGTTGGCGGTGTTTATCGCGGGTGAAATCTGCAAGGGGCTCGACTACGCCCACCGCAGAAAAGATTACAACTTCAACAATCTGAACTTAGTTCATGGTGATCTGAAGCCTGGAAACATCATCGTGTCTTTCGACGGCGACGTGAAAATTACGGATTTCGGAATGGGACGAGCGCTGAAAATGACGCCGGAACTCGATAACGAGGACGCGGTGATGCGCTACCTTTATTGCGCGCCAGAGGTGGCTCAAGGGCACCCGGCGACTCAGCGATCGGATGCATTTGCGCTTGGGTTGCTCATGTATGAGCTGATGTGCGGCGGGCATCCGTATCGAAACGCGGACCCCGAGATAGTCCGCAACCTTGCCGCTCGGGCCGAGATCACCCCGGCGAGCAGTTTTCCGGGCGTACCGCGACCCGTCGCGTCTCTGATCGACGCACTTCTGGTCACCGACCCGGCAGCACGGGGAACCACTGCCGGACAGGCCTACGAAGAACTCGCGGGGTACATTTTTGGAAATAATCTGCGTGCAGATTCGCGGGCACTTGCACTCTATATGCAGGAGTTGCGGCGCTTGGAGCAACGCGCCGCCCCCGTGGAGGCCACGGTAGAATTTGGATTGCAGGAGATCAGTCTGTCGGAGATTCAGGTCCTGGCCGAGGACCGGCTGGGCATGGCAGACGAAACCAACGCCGAGCTGCCTTCCTACAAGATCGCTCAAGCGATGGGGAAGGACGTACGTCCCCCACTACCCGGCGCTTTGGAAGAGATCTTTCGACAGGTGCGCGGCGGTCAGGGCAAAGCCGTGCTGGTTTCTGGCTCGTTGGGTTCGGGCCGTCACCACCTTGCGGATCGTCTAAAGGATGCCGTTGCATGGCGAGGAAGCGCGACTGCCTGCGCCATCCAGACCACTGAGGACGACCGGTTTTCGCCGTTTGGCGTGTTGTCCGACGTCGTCCTAGAGATTCTGGAATTGAATGGGCGACAGGAAGAAGCGCTGGACCGTCTTCGAGTCTTAGGAGTCGATGACGCGGCCTTAGCTACCCTTGCGGGGATCTGGTCGTTGGACCATTCGGTCAACGTAGGGGGGCTGGCAAAAAGATCGCATCTTCGACGTGTTTTTGATGCGGTTCTCGACTCCGTAACTGCGGCTGGCCCTTTCGCTCTGGTAATCGATCGGGTTGAACGACTCGACTTCGTGTCGTTGGACGTTTTGCGCCATATCGTCGCCGATATCGGAGAACGGTCCTTGATGCTCGTGATGTGCACCGAGGCCCCCGAACTGATGCGCGCAAACTTTGATCTCGGCCGCCCCGAAAACCTAGAAGCCTTGACCGTGACTGGTGAATCGGGCGCCGATTTGTCGTCGATTCGTGGGCTAACCGACGATGCCGCGCGGATTCTTACCACCCTTGCGCTGGGTGGAATCGTCATGACGCAGGCGGACCTGGGACAGATTCAGCAACTCCCAGCCGATCGTGTCGTGGCAGCAGCCCGCGAACTGATGGATAAACAGCTGATCCGAACCCCCGAAACTGGGAGTTTCTTGGGAGGCATCGATGGGCTCTACGACTGGGTGCTTGCGACCATGCCACGGGCAGATGTCGAAGCGCTGGCAAAGTCTGTAACCCGGCATTTCAAACATCTGGCCCGCAAACAGCCGCGCCGATTTGCTCCCACGATCCTTAGGTTTTTGGCGATCGCCGGCAACCGACGAGACATGGTTCGAGGGGCGCAGTCTCACGCCCACTGGCTAGAAAACCAGGGTTGGTTTGATTCGGCACTCGAATATTATCAGGCAGCTGCAGACCTTGTCGCATCCAACCGGTTGGGCGCTCCGCACTCGCGCATCGGCTTCTTGCTGAACCGTTCTGAACTTGCGCTCCAGCTGTCCCGTTTGGATATCTCTCGTGCCTCCCTAGAGCCCATCACTACCCTAAGTGAGATGGTGCGTTCCGACGTTGGGGCCATCCGCGGTCAGCTTCTTGCGGGCCAGATGGCCATGCAACAAGACGACCTCGTAGACGCGCAGATCTCGTTTCGACGAGCGCTGGAAGCGGCTCGAGCAATCAACGATCCCAACCTCTGTGCGCTCGGGATGCTCGCGCTGGCGCGTTGGCACGATCGTTTTGGCGACCCTGCTGTAGCCCAGCGAATGATTGAAGGTGCAATGAACCTGTTCCAAAAAGCTGGATTGCGCATGGATTTAAACTCCCGCGCGTTGGTTCTGAATCGTGCCGTGCGTTTGTACACCGAGCGCGGAATGCCCCTTCGGGCGCAGGCTCTTTCCAAAGATTTGTCATCTTTGGCAAAAACGACGCACTTGCCCGCGGTTCGATGCCGTTCTGCATGGGCCGAAGCCGCGATTGCCGCAGCACACGGCGGGTGGCAGGAGTCACACGCCCTTTTGTCGGCGGCGCGCATCATCGCTGAAGAACACGGTCTGACCGCACTTCGCATCGAGATTCTGCGTGAAGAAGCGGCTGCCGCACTCGAGGCCGGCGAGTTAGCGGAGGCAACTCGTCTGGCTGGAGAACTGATTCAAGACGGTTCGCACTTCGACGACTTTTACAGTGCACAGCGAGGCCACGACATCGCGGCTGTGGCCACTTGTCTGGCAGGGCAAGATATCGAACATGGGCTCGCGCACTTAAAAACAAGCCTAACGCGATCGCAGGAACGCGAGGTCCCACGGGACATTCAGCGTTGTCATTCAGATTTGGGACGGGTGTATCGGGCGTTGAACCGGCCCGACGAGGCAGCAGTTCACGAACGTTCAGCAGCCGGCATTGCATCCCAGATGCGCTACCACGTTGCCGCTTAGTCGTATCGGAGGCCTTCGACAGGGTTGAGGCGACTGGCCCAAAGTGCAGGCCCGAGCGTCGCGAACAAGCAAATCAACATCGCCACAGCTCCAACAGCAAGGAACTCGTGCCAGATGATACGGACTGGAAGGTAGTCGATCATGTAGATCGAAGGGTCGAGCCCAAAGTCGGTATGGCGAATAATCGTGCATACGACGAGGCCGCCTATGAGACCGCTGATCGTTCCAATGGCGCCGACCACCAGACCTTCCATCAAGAAGATCTTCATGATCTCCCAACGTGTGGCCCCCATCGACTTCAGGATGGCCACCTCTTTTTGTTTATCCAGCACAATCATGATCAAAGTGCAGACGATATTAAAACTCGCCACCAACACGATGAAACAAAAGAGGACCGCAAGGACCAGCCGCTGCAAACCTAGGCTTGTAAACAGGTTATGGTTTAGTTCTCGCCAATCCAGAATTCGAAAACGGCCCTGAGGGAGCACTTCTTTGACGTTGCGCGCGATTTCGCCGACGGCAAAAACATCGTCAACCCTTATATCGACGCCGGTGACGACGTCCCCCTGATTGAAGAACTCTTGCAAGGCGCGATAGTCGGTCAGCACCAATCTGCTGTCGAATTCGTGAAAACCGCTGCGATAGATTCCGACCACCTTAAACACACAAGACGATGGTTTGTGTTTCGTTGAACTCCAACGATCGGGATCGAGGCTCTCGAGTGGGCTGGTAACCACGATTTCGTCGCCCACCTCGACGTCCAACTTCTTGGCCAAGGTAATCCCGATCATAATCCCGGGCATTTTTTTGACGCCATCGGCCGGAAAGCGGTCGTAGTCGAGTTCGAGCACCGCTTCGGGATCTGCCGTATATTTAGGCAAATCAGAGACATCCCGGACGGTATGCGGCTCGATGCCCTTGATCAGAACACCTGTTGTTTTGTGGCCCTTCGTCGCGATCATCTCATGGAAGATGAATGGGCTGGTTGCCGTCACACCCGGCACTTCTTCAAGGCTTTGCTGGATATCCCGGTAATCCCTGAAGTCGATGCCAAACTTGATCACCAGGATATGACTGTTCACTCCAAGCACGCGGTCTTGAAACGCCTCCTGAAATCCGCCGGTCACAGCGATCACGCTTGTGAGCGCCATCACGCCAAGAAAAACACCAAGTATAGCGATCAACGTAATCGTGGACAGGAAGCTCCGTTGTCGGTGCTTCAAGTGGCGTATCGCGATGAATCGTTCGTAAGCGGACATAAGGCTTCGTTGGACGGGAGGAGAGCGTGGATAACGGAAATAGGCCCGTGGCGCAACACGGCAAACCCCGAGAGCTAGTCTTTACATTCCACGCGCGAGGCGCCTTTGTTTCGAGGGGCGGATTTGCTAGAGTTCCGCACTCTTAAACCGGGCGACTCTCACGGGTGGCCGCAGGAGGTAGTGAATGAGACATTGTTGGTTGTTGTGTCTGGCGCTCGCGCTGGTGGCGTGTAGCGATAGCGAAAAGTCGGTTTGTGGTACGTCTACGGACTGCGCTTCGGATCAGGCCTGCGAAGATGGTGTTTGCGTCACCCCAAGCCGGGTTGAATGTTCTGGCGACCCCGACTGCGAGACCGGAGAGCAATGTGTGGATCGCACGTGCCGTCTGCTGCCTCGTTTCGACATGGGCACCCCCGACACCGGCACCGTCGATATGACCCCAGACGTGGGGGAAGCCGACCTGCCTCCGGACGACAACATCAACCCAGAAGTGGTAAGCGTTACCCCTGCAAACGGGACTGTTGACGTCGCAGAAGACACGATAATCACCGTGGTTTTCAGTGAACCGATGGACTTGGTGACAGTGAACTTCCAGTCGCTTGTGCTGAAGAATCCTGCCGGCCAAGACGTACCCGCGAGCGTCGTTTACGATCCCGAGACCATGACTGCGACGCTGACTCCGAATGCAGCGCTGCGAAAGGCCACGGCCTATCGAGTCTCGCCGACTGCACTGCTTCGGGACTCGGCTGGCAACAGCCTCAGCGTGGTCCCCTCCCCTGACGCAACGTTCATCACCGGATTTGGCATGCCAGCAGATCATGAAGCGCTCGCGCTCGAATTTGCCCCAATGCTTTTTCAAAGCATCCAGACACCCACAGGCGGCCAGCTCAACAACGACCTACCTACCCGTGTGAATTTCGACAACAACTGGATTGCCCGCGATAACAAAGCGACGGCACGCCTTGCTTCAACGGTGATCAAATCCTCGCTCTACTACAGCGTGCTCGAGAGCAAGACCAACTACTTCATCGTCTACGCCGCCTATTATCCCATGCGAAAGGATAAGAACGCTTCGGTTCTCTATGAACACGACTTCACCGGTGTCGTGATGGTGATCGACAAGGCCACCAAGTCGTTGAAAGTGGTCGAAGGCCTTAAAGTGGACGACGGAACTGACACGGTGATTTCGTACAAACCAAACACGAGCGACGTCGGCAACACGGGCGCTACGGCGTTGGAAACCTACGATGTGGCTGGCCACGTCGAAGGTCGATATCCCTTGTTGATCACGAGCGGCAGCCACGAAGCGTGCAACTGGCTCAAATCCGGTCCTACTGTTCCAGCAATTTGCCGACATGAATCGAATGAGTTTTCGGAAGGCCCGACCGACGGGGTGATGATGCGTCCTGGCGCCGCGCAGACGTTTGCGGAAGCCGTAGAAAACGCCACAACCAATATCAAAGAAATGGAGTACGAGCTGGTGCCAATGGGCGAGTTGTGGGCACGTCGTTCGTTCGTTGGGAATGAGCTGCTTTGGGAAAAAGTCTCGACTTACACCCCCATCGACGGCCGACCTTCAACTTACGACGAAACAGAGCCCATCCTTTGGCCCAATCGCCTGGTCAGTGACGACGAGATTTCTTTCGGCAAGCCTCCGTTTGCTTGGTTGAAGCTGGCGTCGGAGACCAATCAGGGGCAGTGGCTATTTGATCCAGCGTACTTGCTGCAGGTTCGATACAACTTCGGTGCAACATTCAGTAGCGACTACTGCGTAAATTCCTTTTTGGACATCAACGTACGTGGTGACCTGACTGTCCTTGAGTGCCAAATCCCATGAAAATCCTTATCTCTTTTTTCATCGCAGCACTCTGTGCATGTGGCGGTCCACAAACGACGGGCAATTCCACCAAAGAGGCCACCGACACGGTGACGAGCGAATGTCCGTGCGGGAAAGCCGATTTGGACACCCCACCACCGCCGGCCCCAGCGGAAACAACGCCGGCCCAGTGACGTTGTCACGATCCCGCGATACGTGTACCACTTGAGCTTCAATCACTGCGCCTACCCACGGGATTCCAATGAAGGACTACACAGAACAGCTTGTGTCGTTCAACCACGTTTCGCCCACGATCTTCATCGGTTTGGGTGGCAGTGGCTCTGAGGTCGTCAATCGTATCGCTTCCAAGCTGAAATCCAGGTGGAACTGGCACACGCTTGAGAACCTGATTCATTTTTTTGCGATCGACACCAACACACACGACCTAGCGCGCCAGGACCACATCCCACGCGATAATCGAATTCTGATCTCGGATTTCGACAAGCGCGCATATGTGGATGCAAAACGCGGCAAGGGCCACCAGGACGCCGACCCGTTTGTCACCCAGTGGGTGCACGACTGGTACGAGTTCCGTGGCACGCGGGGTGCGGGAGCCGGCCAGATCCGGGTCGAAAGCCGTCTGAGCCTTCACTACCAGCTTGAACAAGACCGAGGAAAGATTGTTCAACGGCTCGTGTCCGCGATGAATACGGCTCGCGACCACGACAATCCGTATCGGAAGAGCAATCCACCTCAATTTAACGTGTTTATCTACGGCTCGGTCGCCGGCGGGACCGGTTCTGGCTCATTCATCCCGATGGCTTACCTCGCCCGCGAAATCATTACCTCACAGGGCTGGATTCCGCGGGTGTTCGGCACGCTGATCATGCCCAGCCTTTTTGTGAACGAAGTTCCAGGGGCTTTGCATGCAGACATCAACGCGAATGGTTATGCGGCGCTCAAAGAACTTGAGCACTTGATGAAGCTTGGTACCGAAGGCTCGTCGACCTCCGAAGAGTTCCATTATAATCCGTTGCGGTCCCACGAGCCCAACGTCACCGACAAACCCTACGATTTTGTTTACGTGGCAGATAAGCCGACCCTGTTTGAGGTTTCGGCCTATAAAAACGCCATCGCGGACGCTGCATATTTGCTGCTTTACTCGCCGATTCTGGGCGCGCAGGCGTCGGACTACGACAACTACGAAAAACATCAGAAAGGCTTGGTCGGAGGCTACACGGTTTACTACGGCAGCAATGGCTGCTCGGTATTGATTCTGCCGGATGCAGACATCCTCGAATACTCCGCCATGCGCTACGCAGCGAAGGCGATGCAGGACTACTTGCTGTTTCATAACAGTCAGGCCGGCGAGTTCGCGATCGCGTTTGATGACCCGAAATTCCGGCGGATGTCCAAGCAAGCTCAGGCCGATGAAATCGACCGAAAATTTGTCGGTTTTGTGGATTATATGGCCCACAAGGAACTCGAAGACGAGATTCAAGCGGGACCCTACCAAGTGGTGCGCGACCTCAAAACACCCACGGGTGGCGCGCTAGACGAGGAATTCTGGCTGCTGGTCGAACAGTTCTCACGCGATGTCGGCACACGAGTTGAACTGCACACGGTGTCAGCAAACGACATCATCGAGCAGAGCATCAAAGTCGACGGCGAAGTCAACGATCTGCGCAACGAGGTGAACGCTTCGCGAGGTCGAGTGCGCGCGATGTGGGAGACCGTGCGCCAAGACCTTCGGTCTGGTCAGCTGATCCGTAACTTTTTTCAAAAACACCACGCGACGCCTTACGCGCAGCGGGTCTTTCTGATCAAAATGAAAGAAACCCTTCGCGTCAAGATCGACGAGTTGAACCAGAAGACTGACGGAATTCGCGCTCAGGTCGATCTCGATTCCGACGTCGTCAGCAGCGAGATGAAAAAACATCGCGATGGGCTGGTTGAGGCAGCGAAATGGACGCTGACGGAGCGCGTCAAACGGCGAAACGAAGACTTCGAATTCGCACGGACTGCCTTCGTTCAGTACTTCAACGGCGATCTGGTGGATGGATCCCGTGCAATCTTGGTCGATGAGTTCACCCTCGAGTTCTTGCGCGACACCATCGAACACTTCGAAATGCGGCTTGAATCGTTTCGGGCTGTCGCAGTGGACGCGGTCGAAGCCATCGACGCTCTTCAAAAAGAAGCCGAAGACGCACGACTCACAGGACGCTTTGCGCACGGCGAAGGCCAGAGCAACGAGTACAGCTTGGACGTTGAAGCGCTCCAAGAGGTTGGCGGCGAACGTCTGTGGGACCTTTACTTCGACGACCGATTTGTCGCCGGTGGCCGAGACCTCGCGTATTTCAGTGAACACGAGATCTTTGACGTCATCACCGAAGCTTTTAACCCGCGAACCGACGAAACTGGCCGCAGAGTCGCGAAGACCTCCCGAGAGATCACCAACGATATCCGCTCGGAACTCGTCAAGTTGGGTCGTAAGCGACTTGGACCTTCGATCGTGGGTACCCGCAAAGGCGGTACCGACCTGTCGGACAAAGGCCTGCTGCTCGCGGACGCGTTGTTCTATGAGGCCCGTTATCATTTTGTCCGTCAGTATCGACGCGACAAAACTGACCAAGAGCCGACACGCGGACAAATGGAAGACTATATCAAGTCGAAGCTGCGCTTCTGCGACACCAAGGCCAATCCGTTGGCAACGTTCGATGAAGTGGAAGACGACCGCGTCATCAATTCGCGCGTGGCTTTGGTGGGTGTGCACCCAGCGTATCGAGAAAAACTCGGCTCGCTAATCGACGAGGTCCTGCCACAATCGCAGAATATCCCCAGCTGGCTGGATGAAAAAGCCATCGTATTCTACCGGGCAAATCTCGGAGTTCCGCTATTTTACTATCGACGCGTCAATAACGAGCTCAAATCAGCCTACCTACGGGTCATGGCACGTCCTCCAGCAGACCGTGGCTATCCCCTGCATATCGAGTCGTCCTGGGAAGATAATCTTCCCAACCTTGACCCGAACGAGGGGAAGGCCGACGAGCGCAAAAACGCCGATCGCGATGGGCGAATCGCGTTTGCTGTGGGTTTTGCCACCGGTGTGTTTTCAGAAGACGCCGATGGAGTTCACTGGCAAATGGGGACATTCGGCGCGGTGCTAGGGGAAAATCGCGTCAAAGCTTACGCGAATCTTCAATCCCTAGAAGATCGCACGCGGCGGCGCATCATCGATAAGCTGGAAGCCACTCTCATGGACGCACTTCGAAACGCGGCCTCAGCTGTGCGGCCGCTGGTTGATTCGTATTTGAAAGTGCTCGACGAGACCATCTGGAAGTTGGAACAAACTGCCAACCCAGACGACTCACTCGCGTTGGCGTTCCTCAAGAGTGAGGAAGAACTGCTTGCCGATTGGCGAAACAAGCTGAGCTAACGTGCATCGAGTCCTGCTCATACGTGTCGGCAAAGATCTCGAAGCGTGTTTCGACTATCTAAGCGCATGCGCTCTTGAGCGAAACGGCGCACCAGAACTAGCGGTCGGGTTTGTGCACGCTTCTGCGGAAGCGCTCGGCAACCTGTCCCAGCCGCTGGCAATCCTCAAAGACCGACTCTTCGGAGACCTCACCGACGCTCTGACCACGTTGCTAAAACAGGTTCCAGGGCGCCGTGACGGTTTCCTGCTCGATATTCTCGTTGTGACCCAACACGGCGAGCCGATGACCACCAAGGCGTCAGAAGTGGTTCTGGAGGCTGTGCACGAGATTATCAGCGACCGATTTAGTGCCGTGTTTCCAGGCGGTGCTCAACGAGCCGGAGTCGGCTGGCGGATGCAGGAAATCGGAATTCTGCCGGGCCACTCCGAGGCCAAGCGTCCTCGGCCTGAAATGCTGGTGGCACTGAATCAACATGTGGAATGGATCGGAATGCGACGCGCCGAAGAATGGCCGCTCCACCGCATGATGCTTCTGGATGCCGCAACCCCAGGCGGAATTTCTCCGCTCGTAGACCTGATCGATCAGGTCGAAAGCCTCATCCATATCCTGTTGTTTTCGGGCATCCGTCGAAGTCCGCTGGGGATCCAGCTTTTTGAAACTTCCTCAAGCGATCTGGTGGCAACATGCTGCATTGCACGACTAGAGACGCCAGCGGGCTGGATTCAAGAATCGTTGCGCACAAAAATGCAGGAAGCGATGGCAAGACGCCTGCTCGCTAAGGGCTCGATCTCGTTGGCCACGCCCGACGAGCTTGTGAATCACGAGATCTTCGAAAACCCAGAAAAGCGGTTCGTTTTCTCGACTGAGATTCGGGATTATATGGTGGAGACACTCGCCGCGCACGGCACCGCTGCCATCGATCCGCTCTTGGACCTGCTCGACCTCATGACCCATCATATTCGGCGGTTGGGTGAAATCGCCGGAAACGCTCCGCGCACAGAAGTCGATTCGACCCCACCAAAACGTGGAAAGCTCACGACGGTGTCGGCGCTGGCCACTGCGGTGGGCGGCGGCACATTTGGAGTCGCCTATCTTGCCCTTGGGTTGGCGACTGCGATGAGCGCCGGCATCGCGTTGATCACCGCTTTTGTTGGGGCCGTCGCATTGGTCATGGTCCTTCCCAAGGACCAAACTGTGGAAACCGCGCGGACTTCTACCCGCAAAGAGGGCGAGCCGCTTCCCCAGGAATTGGCAGGCCTTTTGATCGGATACGTCACCCAACTCCAGAGCGACCTGAAGCGTACTCAAGCAGATTTTCAGAGAGTGGCCTCAAGCATCGAACACGCCGAACCCACGACGCTGCGCCCACGAGCCTTTGTGACACCGCTCGCGTCGGACGAACTTGCTGTGACAATTTTTGAATCACTCGGGGCGATCTCCGACGGCGATTCAGCCGTGCGGCGCTGGGTTGATGGCCTTGGAACCTGGTCACAAATTTTGGAGGGAACTGCCCTACCCCAAGTGGCCGACCTTCAAAAGTTTGTCGCTGCGGCCGTCGAAGCCACCGATATCAGCAACGTATTGAACTCGGCGGGTGTTCGGGCCAAAGCGCGGCCCATCATTCAGGAATGGTTGGCAAATTGGTCCGCGGGCATGAGCGATAATCTTGAGATTAATCATTTGAAATCAAGAGACAGCGACGGATATCGCCAAGTTTTTGAGAATCACGTGCTAGGTCCCGAGAGTTATGAAGGAATCGTTCTCGAGGCGATTCAAGGCTCGTCACTTCGAGTCGGACCAACGACCACGAGAGATTTTTTTGTTGTGACCGCCGTCACAGATATCGCCCCCGCCGCAGTACTGGTTCTATCGGAGACCTAATGAACACAATGATCGACGTCGACTCGGCGCGAAACCATATCGTCGAACACATCGCTCGCCTACCAGTGGAACGAATTCCGCTGTCGGAGGCGTGCGGCCGTGTGATTGCACAGATGGTGTTATCACCTCGCAACTTTCCGCACGCCGATCTCTCGGCCATGGACGGGTACGCAGTTCGCACCGATTCGCAGGCGGGTGGGCTTGTGCTGCAGGGAGAATCCGCCGCCGGACACCCATTCCAGGAAACTCTGCAAGTAGGGCACTGCGTTCGTATCTTCACGGGTGCAGCGCTGCCATCGGGCGCTGACGCCGTCATCATGCAAGAGGATGCCTCTGCTGAAACGGACAGCGTTAGTTTCACGACCGTCGCACACGCGGGAATGAACGTTCGAACGCAGGGAAGTCACCTGAAACAAGGGCAAATCGTTTGCGACAGCGGCCATAAACTGGGCCCCTCCGACGTCGGCGTTCTGGCTTCATTTGGGTTAACAAATATCGAGGTGTTCGCTCAGCCAAGGGTCGCAATCCTGAGCACAGGAGACGAGCTGTGCGATCTGGGAGACGTGCTGCAACCGGGACAAATCCACAACAGCAACGCGCAGATGATTGCAGCCTCAGTCCGCACTTACGGCGGCATTCCGACGGTCTGGCCGGTGGTTCGCGACGTCTTTGACGATGTCCGAAGAGCCTTGGAATTGGCCAGTAAAACGAGCGATCTCGTCGTGACCATTGGTGGAGTATCTGTGGGTGACCACGACCACGTTTCAAAGGCCATGACCAAAGTGGGCGGCGACAGGCTCGTATTTTGGAAGATCCGCATGAAGCCCGGAAAACCTCTGGCGTTTGGCGTCGCACCCTCGGGCACTGCAATGATCGGCTTGCCAGGGAATCCGCTCTCGGCTTTTGTCTGTTTTCACCAATTCGTGCGGCCTGCACTCGCGACCTTTCAGGGCGCGACCCACGTTCCAGTTTGCGTCACCCTCCCCACCACAAACGAGATTAAGGGCTCGGTGGGCCGTCGAGAATTCATCCCGGGTAAAATCGCGATGTCAGAGCAAGGCGCCCGGTTTGAGGGGCCAAATAGGATGGATTCCGGCAACTCATTTCAGTTGATGGGCGTGTCGGCGTTGGCCGTGCTGAACGAAGATTCGGCGGGCGTAAAAGGCGGAGACCCTGTTCTGGTGGAAATCCTGTCGTGAGGCACCGGTGCCCCGATCCACGCGGACCGATGTACCCAACCTGGGGAGTGTTAACCACACAACCATACATGAACCCACACGTTCCCTGTGGATCAGGAACATTCGAAACGTGGCATGGGATCTGCAATTATCTGATCGCCCGATGCTTTTTGATTCCGATGGAGTGAAGTTTTATGAAGATCCGTCGTCCCCTCCGCCTTCTCGCCGGCCTGCTCTTGATGGCCTCGTGTTCTGCTGATTCTGGCTCCGATAGCGAAGCCATCGTCGTGAATACGTGCTCAGCTGGGCAAATCCAGAACCCTGTGACGGGTGCCTGCACTGCGGCACCCGGCACCAACAACATGACGGTCACAGACCCCACACCCAACGAGATGTTCACTTCCGAGGACGTGTGGGCCGAAGGTGATAACGACGGCGTCATCGATCGCGCCGACAACTGCCCATTTTTGGCCAATCCAGACCAAGTCGATAGTGACGGCGATGGCATTGGCGACGCTTGCGACAACTGTCCAGACAAGATGAACACAGACCAATCCGATTCGAGGGGAACCGGAACGGGCGACGCCTGTTCTGCCGTTCCCGTTGGTGCCATTTGCGCCGAACAGTCGACCGGGTTTGAACGTCTCGCGCCTAATATTTACTTCGTGATCGACAAGTCGGGCTCTATGGATGGTGAGCCTATGCAACAGGCCAAGGCAGGACTCAACGTGATCGCCGACGAGCTCGCAGGCGAAGTACGGGTCGGCGTGAGCGCTTATCCGGTGGAGCTTGTCTGCGGAATCTCTCACACTGAATTGTTATCCATTGGCCAACACAGCGCGGCACAGATCAAATCTTCGTACGCTAACTTGATCCCTGAAGGCGGCACCCCGACGTTTGATGCGCTTGAAGATGTGCTCCAGTCGGGCTTTCTTTCCGACAGAAACGACCCCAATGATAACCTGCGTGCGAAAGCAGTTGTCTTGATCACTGACGGCGAACCCAACAACTGTCGTAACAACCCAGTGGGCGACACCATCACCGCGGCACAAGCGCTTAAAAACGCTGGAATCCCAGTCTACGTGATTGGATTCAACTTCGAGGGAGCCAATCCCACGAACCTGAACAGCATCGCCGAAGCGGGTGGCACCGACGCCGCCACCGCTGGCCGCCGGTTTTATCTGGCCGACAACTCGACCTCATTGGTCACCGCGATTCGTGACATCGCGGGAAGCGTGATCGGTTGTTCGTATGTGCTGGACTCGGCACCAGACGACCCCAATAAGGTGTGGGTGAGCATCAACGACCAGTATCTGCAGCAGGCCAATTACTCGGTGGATGGGGGCTCAAACACGCTCACGCTCGACGATGGCACTTGCGACACATTACGCACCAGTGACCCAGGTCAGACTCAGGTCAAGATCACCCTTGGCTGCGCGACTCCTTGCGAGCCATCCCAGTTTTGGGGTTGCTGTCTTGACGAAGGAGTCGCTTGCACAAGTGATGCTGAGTGCTGCTTCGGTTCCTGCGCAAATGGCGCCTGCGAAGAGCCATGCCGCCCCACTGGTGTGACTTGCGAAGAGAATTCAGATTGCTGTGGTGGACTGTGCGGAGCCGATGCTTCGGGTAACGCGATCTGCATCACCCAGTAAACATGACGACCTGGATCAGGCCGATTCGATGGCCAGCTTAACAAGCTGGTCACGATCGACCGACACGACTCCAAAATCCCCATACAACGCATGAAACGCGACTAAGCGACGAAAAAACCGCTCGCGTCGCTGCACGTCCATGGTCCTGGCGGCGCCGTACCCGCGGTACAGGGACCTGGCCAAATCTTTGGCCTCAAACTCTTTGATCCACAGCAACCAAGCCAGATCGACCTCGGCCGGCAGAATTGCAGAGGTATCAAAACCCGTGACGGCAACCACAGTTCTGGCGTTTTCATCGACCCAGATATGCTGGAAATCAATCTTTCCATGCACCAGAGTCGTGGGACTGCGCGGATGAAAGGACGCCAGTTCCTGACGGATCTGCCCAATCGAGTTCAAGATCGCACTTGTCGTTTCATCGTCGAGCTTGAGGGTACGTACGTCCTCGGCAAAACGTTCGAATTGCGCCGCGACATAACCATTGAACGTCAACCAACGTTGCCCAGTGGGCAGGACGTCACCAAAAACGCTCTCGGTGCTCAGGTTTGTGCTGTGCAGTTTACGCAGCAACTCGCCGAGCTCTCGCGCAAGCTGTGGCGTCACAATCGAGTCGTTCGAACGCGATAACAAGTCGGCTATCGTCACCCCGGCGATGGGCTGAATCAGACACCAATACTCGCCCGCCTCGATGACCTCGGGAACGGTGAAGAGCTGCGCAGCTCGGTCGGGCCGATGCGCGCACGCCATTCGAGCTGCGAGGGCGGAATCTTCGAAAACGTAGAGCAGCGCGCGGTCTTGGTCTTTGGCCACGTGTAGGCGAATCGCGTTGCCTTCGTTGGCCTGCGATTCCACTGTCCATCCAAGAGATAGTGCGATCTCGGTCGGGTTCATTGCGTCTCCAAGACACAAGCGTTGGGTAAGGGCTGTTTGCGCGAAGCATACATGGATTGAAGTGTTTCTACGATCTCACCACATTTTTCGGCATCGTGAACCCCTTTTGCTAATTTACATGCGCTCCCGAGACCTTCGAGTTCGGCAGATGCCGCGCAACAGTCCTGTAACGCCTTGCATTGGGGGGACTCGCAACCGCAGGCAAGACTAACGAAAAGCACCAAAATGAATGGCCGCATGAGAATCTATGTTTTTTGGAAATGAAATCGCACGGTGGACTTGGTTGATGTAGTGTAACAGTCCTAAAGTTTTCAACGAAGTGCGAATGGAGCGTCGACCCGCCACGTGACCGAGTCCCCCCCATCCATCCCGAAGATCGGGCGCTACGAGCTTGTCTCAAGACTCGCAGTCGGCGGCATGGCCGAACTCTTCCTTGCGCGCGAACGCGGATTGGCAGGATTGGAGCGTTTGGTCGTCATCAAACGAATTTTGCCGCACTTGGCCCACGAACAGTCCTTCATCGACATGTTCCTACGGGAAGCCAGAATCGTCGCAAGACTACAGAATCCCAACGTTGTTCAAATCTTCGAACTCAACGAATCGGATGGCACCTATTATATTGCGATGGAGTACATCCACGGCACCACCGTCCGAGAACTACAGGTTTTGGCGCAAGAACACGGCGCGCGATTCCCTCTCGATGTGGTGCTTTCGATCATCGAACAGGCTGCACGAGGACTGAACGCTGCCCACGATCTAACCGATCTCGACGGTCGCACGTTGGGCCTTGTGCACCGCGATGTATCCCCACACAACTTGATGTGTACCGAAGACGGTAACGTGAAGCTGCTCGACTTCGGCGTAGCCAAGGCGACCGCCGGAGTGGACTCGACATACTCTGGAAATCTGAAGGGAAAATTCGCGTACATGTCGCCCGAACAATGCCTGCGCAGCCAGCTGGATCGCCGCTCAGACATCTTCGCGCTTGGCATTGTGATGTGGGAACTCTGCGTGGGCCAGCGGCTATTCAAGCGTCCGAACGAGCTTGAAACGATGCAGGCCATCATCAATGGAGACGTTTCGCGCCCGAGCTCGATTGGGCGTCAGGTACCAATCGAGATCGAAGACCTGATCATGCGCGCGCTGGATGTGGACCGCGACCGACGTTTTGAGTCAGCCGAAGAGATGCGACTGGCACTGGTCGCAGCATCGCGGAAACACAACCTGACAATCGGATCGGACCGGGTATCGGAGTTTGTGCGCGAAGTCGCGGGCCCACAGCTCGAAGCTCGCCGCGGAACGATGAGCTCTGCGCTCGAAAGAGCACTGACCTCCAACGAACGCATGGGGCTGCTGCACAGGACGGGATCTCATGCTGCAGAGGAAGGCCAGACTAGTGTCGACCGGGAGCGCATCGATACCATGCGGGCGCTCAGCGAGCATGAGGGCACCCGCACCACACCATCGTATTCAGGCATGGAGTCCGACAAGCCGGATCCTGGTCAGTCGGTCGAAACAGTGATCTCAAAGCAAGTCCGAGCTCTCCCCGAGCCCGCCGAGGAAATCCCTGCCGAACTGCTCCCGCCCCCGATGGCTCCAAGCATCTCTACCAGCCGCCCACAATGGCTCGTAGCGGTGTCCGTTGGGATCCTGCTAGCGTCCGCGGTGCTGGGGATCGTCTGGTGGCGAGCCAATACAGGCTCTGAAACTCCGCCCACCGTGCTGCTTGGCGAATCGACCCCAATGGGTTGGGCACCCACCGTGACCGTCGAACAACTCGAGACGGAACTGTCCCCCCTTCGCCAATACCTTGAGCGCGAATTCGGGCGCCCTGTCCCGATGACAATTGCGCCAAGCTATCAAGCCCTGGCCGATGAGTTGGTGACGGGAAAGGTCGCCTTCGCGATGATGCCACCCTACCTCTATGTGCAAACAGTTGAGCGTGAGCCGCGAATTGTGGCGATGGCTTTCAAGGCGTTCGACGGCGCAAGAACGAGCGACGGGATGTTACTGGTCCGAATGGATAGCGACGTCGAAACAATCGATGACCTGAAAGGGAAAGTGTTCTGCTTCACCGACAAGAACTCAACCACGGGCTACCTGTTGCCTAGGTTATACCTTCGAAAGAAGGGGTTCGATCCAGATACGTTCATTGGCAAAGTTCACTGGAGCGGTGACCACCTTCAGGTCATGAGAGATCTCGTTGAAGGTAAGTGCACGGCGGCGGCCACATATTCTGGCGCTTTCTTGTCAGGCAGTGCGGTTAACGTACGAACCGGACAGATTCGCTCCTTTGCGAGCACTGGAACAGTGCCGCAGGATGTCATCGTGGCTGGGCCATTTGTGTCGAAAGTCGACCGAGAACGCATGAAAAAAGCGTTGCTTTCTTTTGATCCTCAGCGCGAGTTTGGTGTCAAACTTCTGGGCGAGACCCAACGCATTGAGTCGTTCATGGAGGCATCCGACTCAGACTACGCGACGCTTCGTGAAGCCATGAAGTTCGAAGCCCCTAAAGCGGATTAAGTATCCGCCCGAGAATTGGTAGGGATGATGTGCAGAACCTTCGGAACAACTCGTTCAGCGAAGAGTTCCACCAAATCTGAGTCGAGCTTATTTTGGCCAGCTTCTTCCCGAAGAATAGAAATCGCCCGCTCCACTGTCGCAGCCTTCCGGTATGGCCGGTCAGCCGCCGTCAGCGCGTCAAAGATGTCGGCAACGGTAAGCATACGGACTTGAACGTTCAGTGCATCCGCAGCGACGCCAAGCGGATAGCCAGAACCGTCTAGCTTCTCATGATGGTAGCCGCCCAAATAGGGCACCAAAGCGAGATCGTCGCCCCACGGAATCCGCTCCAAAAACCGCTGAGACTGTGCAGAATGGCTCTGCATGAGAACCCATTCACGGGCGTTCAACGTCCCACGACGAATGGACAAATTCTCGAGTTCACGGGCGGTTAAAAACGCTTTTTGTTTGCCTTGAGCGTCCACAAATGTCCGCGCCGCGATTGCCTCAACCCTCGCGAGGTCCTCGTCGCGCAGGAACCCTTTGATGTTTACATCATCCAGGAATTCCCGGTCAGCACTCAGATCACTGGATAGCGTGGCACAGCGAGCGCTGATGTCATGGACAGTCCCAGCATCAGCCCTGCCGCTGGCAAGTCTTTCGGCAAAAGCCTGCCATAAATTGCGATGCATCAGGGCTTCGACCTTATCGAAGCGCTGGCGCACATTCTCCATATCCCATTCTTGGAGTCGGGTCGGCTTCATCAACACGTCTTCGGGAACGCCGATCTTTCCAAAGTCGTGCAGCAGGGTCCCAAACCGCATCTCGGTAAATTGCTGCGCCGAGAACGTAACCGATGCGTAGAGACCGGTCGTGCATTCGTGAACCACACGCGCCAGCTCTAATGTGTATGCCGACACGCGATGACTATGACCCGCTGTTGTTGGGTCTCGGGCTTCAATCGCGGTCACCGAGGCGTCCACGAAGCTTTCGAACATACGGATAATGTGCCCGGTCAACTCAGCCCTCTCGAGGGCAAAAGCGGCGTTTGAGGCCAAGATCGAAAACAAGTCGAGATCTTGTTTCGAAAACAGCGATCCACGTCCGCGCGTGTCCACCTGCATTACGCCCATGATCTTTCTTTGTCCGACAAGCGGCGCGCAAAGACAGGCCGTAATTTTAGCGTCGAGAATGCTCTGACTTACTTGGCTACCAAGGTTATCTTTGACCCATAAAACGCTCTCCCGCGATTCAATTACGCGGTTCACGATACTCGAACTGAGGATGGGCTCCAGATCCGAGGATGACTTGTCTCTCGCACGCATCAAATAAGGGCGAGGCGTCGACTCATCGTCTCCTAACAACGACACGGCAAAGAAGTTAGCGCCCGGGAACGCCTCAAATGTCGCTTCGACGATGAGTTCCATAATATCGTCAAGGGCACTCAGGGAATTCAGCTTCTCTGCGAGCCGGAAAAGCACGCCAAGACGTTTGTCTTGCCCTTCGAAACGGCGCGAGAATGCTTCGATCGGCTGATGAACCGTCGTAATGAATTGTTCGTTGCTGCGGGACCCCTCGGCCTCGCCAATAGCCGTCACGGTGTCACGTACGGATACCGACTCACGCATCGACAGTGCTTCCATTGGCGGCAGCGTTTTGCCGGTCTCGGGCAGCTCGATTTTCAGGATGCTTGAGCCAATTTGGAGCTCTGTTCCGTCCCCGACCTGAATTGTCGCGTTTTTATCCCGGTCGTGAAGCCGAGTGGACACGTTGTTGATGATAACAAGCGTACCGTGACGACTGCGTAAATCATGGTACTCCACGCGATCGCCATTGAAGACAATCTCGCCATGACGATTCGAGACGAATCCGTCAGAAAGCACGAAATCGCAATTGGTGTCGCGCCCCAGATACAACCGCTGCTTGCGGAAACTCAGGCTCCGCCCTGCATCGGGCCCCGAGAGCACCGTCAAAATGAGTAACGCGTGCTGCAACGCACCCATCGCACCACCTTGTGCCATTAATTAAGTCTTACCCTACCACACGGCATTTCGGACTGTCACTCAGCGAGGGCGATCGCGACCGCCTTGCGCATCGCCGCAGAAACCGGCAGCGAAAACGCATCTTCCACCCATTTCAATTCGGCTCCGCCCTGGTCGATCAGATCAGCCGAAAACACCCGGTAAGTCATCTGAATATGGGAAAAAACATGTTTGAAATCGCCCATCAAAACTGGATTGGAAATTTCGAGACCGTGCAATTTAGCCAGTTCTGCCACCACGGGCGTGTCCCCGGAGAGACTTGGAAACTCCCAGAGACCGCCGTGCAAACCTTCGACCGGTCGCTGAATAAGGCCAAACAGCCCCTCTCGCCGCAACACATAAAGAGAGGTCGTTTCTTGGCGTGATTTTGTTCGCTTCTTTACAGGCGGAAACTCAGATACTCGACCGCTGGCAAACGAATCACACGCGAACGAAATCGGGCACTCCAGACACAGGGGCGATCGCGGCATACAGACGGTCGCCCCCAGCTCCATCAAAGATTGATTAAAATCCCCGGGTCGCGTGGGGTCGACCAGCGCTGTCGCGATCTTCCAAATGCGCTTTTCCCGGATCGAAGGGCTCTTTTCGTCACCCACACAAAGCAAACGAGACAGCACCCGATCCACATTTCCATCGACGACCGGTACAACTTCACCAAGCGAGATCGAGGCGATCGCTCCAGCAGTATACCTACCCACCCCTGGCAACTTGAGCCATTCCGCAAATGTTGTTGGAATCTCGGTCGTGTGCACGAGCTGTGCTGCTTGATGAAGAAAGCGCGCCCGTCTGTAGTACCCAAGCCCAGCCCAATAGCCCAGGACGTCGTCCAGCGGCGCCATCGCTAGGTCATCCACCGTCGGAAAAGCGGCCATCCAGCGTTCAAAGAAAGGAATCACGGTCGCAACCTGAGTCTGCTGACACATGATTTCGGACACCCACACGGAATAGGCATCTTTTGACTGACGCCAGGGCAGATCCCGCTGGGATTTGTCGAACCACGCCAATAAAGGGGCGCGGATCATGCCTGCGAGGGCCTCGAGGAATTCGAGGCTGTCATCCACAGACATCGTCGCAAACCGCTACTGGACAGCTGCGCTCATCGTCTTGAATCGAGTACCCACAGCCCTCTCGGCATTCAGGCTCATCCACTGCCGGACAGGTTTCACAGAGCTGCTTTGAATCGTCAAAATACTCATTTTTTGAACAGTCTTCGGGGTCGTCGGTGGGCTCACCGCATCCAAGAATACCGAACGCTGCCATGACCAAAAATGCTCTTATCATTACACTCTCCTCGTTACGCAGCGGGGTGTTATCACATGACTTCCGGCGCGTCATTATCCCGTGTTTTCGTCATGGTTTCCAAGTTGATGCATGTCCGACCATGCGCTAACGTAAGAATGATCAGAATCTATGTACTTTTTCTGGCCAATTGCCACAGATTTTCATGAGCACTCGCGCCTCCGCCGGCACGGTCATAGAGGGGAAATATCGCTTGGAGCGCGAGCTAGGCGCCGGAGGGATGGGTGCGGTCTGGCTAGCGACCCAGATCATGGTAGACCGAAAAGTGGCCGTGAAACTGCTTCATCCCGCATTCATGGACCAAGACGACCTCCAGGCACGGTTCGAAGTAGAAGCGCGAGCGATCGGTCGACTCAATCACCCGAACTGCATCACGCTCTACGACTTCGGGTTTTCTACCGACCTCAAAGCCTTCTACACGGTCATTGAGTACATCAATGGGGTCTCGCTAGATAAGCGGCTCAGCTCCAGTGTCCCGTTGACCGAAGTAATATCGATCGTCAAACAGATTGCCCTCGCGTTGGACCACGCCCACCATCAAGGCATCTTGCATCGCGATTTGAAGCCCGAGAATGTCATGCTCGCAAACATGACGGATGGCAGCGAACTCGTGAAGGTTTTGGATTTTGGCATCGCGCGCATCGTCAAGGGTGACAGTGATACCGAAGAATCTCACCGTATCACCAAAGCCGGCGAGGTTTTCGGAACCCCGGCGTACATGAGCCCGGAACAGGCGCGTTCTACGAGGCAACTCGGCCCGCCCGCCGACCTCTATAGCCTGGGCGTGATGTTCTATGAATTGGTGGCTGGGAACCTTCCATTTTTTGCCAACTCAGCGTTCGACCTGCTGATGATGCATGTCACCAAGCCTGTGCCACCGATCATCCGAAATGATGTGCCGCAAGAGATTAAGCTGATCATTTATCGGCTTATGGACAAAGAGCCAGCCAACCGCTTTCAGTCCGGCCGAGACCTGTCTCGTGCACTCGACGCGGTGCTTGGGCTGCCTTCGATGACCGAAGAGATCATGGTCCAGGGCACGGGAGCAACTCCAACGCCGACGCTTTTTGATTCGGCCGAATTTGCTGCTTATGTCAGACCTTCGGATTCGACCGAAACTGTCATCTCTAAGCCGAAGGTGTTCGCTATTTTCGCCTTTGGTGTGGTTTTTATCGTAGGTGCGATGGCCATGATTCTTGGGGTTTTTTCCGGCCCCAACGACGATTCTATTGCAGATGATCAACGGTTGAATAACCGAGCCAGTGACCCCTCGAATCAGACCATCCAACTTGGCACGGCAGCACAAATTCCCGTGACACAGACAGTGGTCCGCCCCCAAGATATTGATGCACCAGCGGTAGAAAACCGCGAGGAAGTACCCAGCCAAACCACCGGTGTTCCAGATGTACCTGTCAAAGTAGAACCGAAACCTACGATTCGCGTCGTGCCTAATAAGGCCACCAAAAAGACGACAAAGGTGGCACCTGTGGAGGAGCCCAAGAAAAACTCCAAGGATCCAAAGAAAAAATTCGAGAGTCTAAGCCCGACCACCTCCTCCGATAAGAAGATCGAAAGCCTATCACTTTGATGAGATCTCGCCGGTTTGCTTGACGTACGAGCTTTGCTCGGAATAATAGCGACGGTTGATCGTTCCTATCCAGTGTTTGAGGCCTCCGTTGTCCGCATTTTCGTCCTCAATTCGCATAGCTCTCGTGTTTGCCCTCATGGTCTCGTCTCTGCCTGCTCAAGCTCAGGAGAAAGACGACCGCGCCTACGAATTAGCTACAGAGGGGGCCAAGCTCTTCGGGGCAGGTGACTTCAGAGAAGCTGCAAGCCGCTTTGAAGAAGCCTACGCGCTGCTCAAAGACTCAGTGCTTCTCAAAAATCAGATCGTGTCTTTGTATAAGGCGCAAGACTGCGGCACTGCGCTTGATCTCGCCTATCAGTACGATATTTCATATCGGGATGCTCCGCCTACTGACCGTGAAGACGTTCGCAAGGTCCGAGTGGATTGCAATTTACTGGCGGCCAACACGGCGCTGGAATACGGCAAACTCGACATCGCCGATGAGTCATTGCAGCGCGCCAAGGCCATCGGTTTCCAAGGCGACGAGGAAAAACGTTACGTTGACCTCAGTGCCCAACTCAAAGCAAAGCGGGCCCCAAAATCAGTCGATCCGATTGAAGCTGAATCAGATTCAAACGCTTGGCGCCCACTTGTGGGATGGAGTCTGTCGGGAGTTGGACTCGCAGTGGTGGGAATCACCGCCGGATTCCAATACAGCGACTACCAGAAAGGCGTCGATCTCGGTTGTGCTACCAAGCCTTGTTTGGCTGGGCCGCGAGCCGAATACGACGACTTAAAGGATAATACCACAGCATATGTGGTCGGTTACTCCGTCGGAGGGCTGGCCTTGGCCGGCGGTGTTGGCTTGCTCGTCTACCATTACATCCTGGACACCGAAGACACGGTCGTCGTCGCGCCCACTTTGGGAGCCGATGCCGTTGGCGCCTCCCTGCAGTTCAAGTTCTAAATGGAACACACACGATTTCTTGTGGTCGGGGCTGGCATGACCGGCCTTTCGTTTGCCCATTTCATCGACAGCGACGACGTCATTGTCCTTGAACGCGACGCCGAGATCGGCGGCTGGTGCAAAACGGTTCATCAGGATGGTTTTGTGTGGGACTATTCCGGGCATTTTTTCCATTTCCGAGACCCTGAAATCGAAAAAATGCTTGTGGCTCAGATGCCGCCAGATTCTGTCGCAACCGTTCAAAAAGACTCAAGGGTTTTGTACAAAGGGGAGTTCATCGACTTCCCTTTCCAGAAGAATATCCACCAGTTACCGAGAGACGAGTTTCTGGAGTGCCTGCACAGTCTTGTCTTTCGTGAAGATTCGACAGGCACCCTCGGCTTCAAAGCCATGCTTTACGAAAAATTTGGCGCGGCTATCGCCGAAAAATTCCTGATTCCCTACAACCAGAAACTCTACGCATGCGACCTCGATCTGCTCGACCGGGACGCAATGGGGCGATTCTTTCCGCACGCCTCTCTCGAAGACATCGTCCAAAACTTCCTGAGTTCGGACAACTCTTCCTACAACAGCCGGTTCACGTACCCCAAGGACGGCGCTATCATGTACGTGAAGGCGCTCGCGAGCATGGTCACTCAGGACTGCATTCGATTGCGAGAAGGGCTTACAAGCGTCGATCTGAAGCGAAAAGTGGCGACAACGACCTTGGGAAACCAGATTTCGTTCGAGTTTCTAGTTTCCTCGGCACCGCTCCCAAACTTTTTGCACATGTGCGAGATCCCATTCGCCTCAGAATCGCTCACTTGGAACAAGGTCCAAGTCTTCAACCTTGGGTTCGACTCCAAGGGCATTGAAGACGTGCATTGGGTGTATGTTCCCGACCCCGAAGTCTCGTTCTACCGCGTTGGCTACTACGACAACATCATGGGCGGCCCTAGGACCAGCCTGTACGTCGAGCTCGGCTATGATCGCCACAGCTCGCCTGACGCCGCCGCCCTACTCCCCCGAGTGCTCGCAGAGCTGAAGAGCTTGGGCCTTGTGTTGCCTCACCAAAACCTGGTTTCGTCGCATCAAGTGGTACTCGACCCAGCTTACGTGCACATCACCCAAGATTCGCGCGCCCTGTATGACGATGCCTCCGACATCTTGGCGACTCGCGGGGTCTTTTCGATTGGGCGATACGGCGGATGGACCTATTGCTCGATCGAAGACAATATTATTGAATCGAGAGAACTCGCGCGCAAACTTCAGCGCTTCGCTTAGGTTAGCTGAACCAGTAGGTCGCCAGACTCAGGTAAAAGGCGACGGAAAACACGTCCACCATGGTCGTGAAGAAAGGCCCGGTAGCAAGCGCCGGATCCAGTTTCCATCGCTCCATCAGCAGCGGAAAAAACGCGCCGAAAGCCGACGCCAAGACCATCGTAAAAAACACGGAAAGGCCGGTAACTAAACCAAACGTCGGGGCGCTCGCTTTCGAGACTCCACCCACGGCCTGCAGGTAAAACCCACCGAGCAGCGACGCCACAAACCCGTAGGAAAGCCCGCAGATTAGGGCGATCAACGTCTCGCGACCAATCACTCTGCGCCATTTCCCAAAACCAATGGAATCCATGGCGATCCCGCGTGAGGTCAGCGTCGCCGATTGAACTCCAATATTGCGAGATAAACCAAGCACCATCGGCACAAAGGCTACCAACAAAATCGATTCCATGAGTGTCTGGTCAAACCGCGAGATGATGAAAACGCCAGCGATTCCGGCCACAAAACTCGGCATCAACCATGGAAGCCGTGAGCGCGCAGAGGCAAATGGCGAACGATGCAGGCTGATATCTTGTTCGAGCGCGCCGGCCATGCGAAGCACGTCCTCGTTGGCTTCGAGACGGATCACGTCAATGATGTCATCAACGGTCACCACACCCACCAAATGATTGCTGTCCCCGACCACAGGCAACGCCAACAGGTTGTAGCGCGCCACCATTCGAGCAACGTCTTCCTGATCGGTGTCCACACCAACTCTGAGCACATCCCGGATCATGAAATCACGCAGCGCCCGTCCCGTGGGTTGTTGTACGAGCTCTCGTAGGCTGGTGACCCCAACCAAATGGTGGTGGTCATTCACGACATAAATGTAAAAAACGATCTCGGCGTCCTCCGCGCCCTTCTGCACAATCTGCACGGCTTCACCCGCCGTCACGTCTTCTTTTAGGGCCAGAAAATCTGTGACCATCAGCGCACCGGCTGACTCCGGATCGTAGCCCATCATCGACGATGCTTCGGCGTGATCCTCAGCAGGCATAGCGTCGAGGAGCAGATCTTTCCGATCCTCTGGAACACTTTGAAGCACGTAGGTGCAGTCATCGGACGGCATCACCATCAGCAGGCGGGAAATCACGTCATCGTCCAACTCGACGAGAAACTCCTCGAGCAACGACGAGTCGAGTTCGGCGACCATTTCTGCGCGCCTGTCGTCGTCGTCCATCGTCTCAAAGACCATGAGACGTTGGCCAATCGTTAGATTACCAAAAAGATGGGCGAGTTCTGCGGGGTGAGTGCGCGTGATGACGCGACGTAGCTGCGGTCCTCGTTCGGCGCGCGTAAGGCGTCTAATCGAGGCGAGCAAGACATTTTGAGCATCCCGTTCCATAGCAAGGCCGGGAAATGAGGGTGAAAATTAGCGGTTGGCAGCGTCTGGGCGTTCGAGCAACCAACGTGTCTCTTGAACGTCTTGCTCAAGTTCCCAAGCCTGCCCGCTTGTCTGCGGGAATTGCGCCGGGTCTTTTGCGGTCGCTCGGGTTCCAGAAAGAAGACTGGCAAACAGAACCACTGCAGCGACCACAAGGGCGAGAGCAAACATGTGGGTTGGCTTTATCGCACCTACCCAATGTTTAGGGGATTTCTTGGGGTTTGGACGATCCGTTGTCGTCGCAACGCGGCGAATTTCACGGCTTTCCATGGCGTTCGCCAGGCCAGCGGAGCGTTCGTAGCCGCGCACCAAAACCTCAGAGTCCAACCCTAACTCACGAGCGTAATTACGAAGATGACCGCGCACAAACACGTCCGCCTTCATTTCATCAAACCGATCTTGTTCGAGATGCAAGAGAATCGTGCGTGGAATCCGCGTCATAGCGGCAATCTCCACAAGCGTGAGTCCTCGGCTTTCGCGGGCTTCTTTAAGCAGTGTGCCGGGCGATTTCATTCAAGTTCCTCACAACTGACAGCATATTCTCTTATGATGTCGTGTTCTACACGACTCTAGGGTGTTTGCAACCCAAAACTCGGCCCCCACTGTGGCGATAGCAATGCTCTCCTCCTAGGATATCACTTCGGGCGCCGGGGTCAAAGAAATCGACCTAACAGGCTAAGTCCGCGCAACAAGCGGTGTTGCGGCCTTCGTACTTGACACAATAACCCTGCGACTGATAGCAATTGCGCAAGTTTGCCATAGGCCGGATAACCGCTTGTTTCCTACCCGGGAAGCAATATTGCGGGTGTACTCACGGCGACGAAATGGAGTCTTTCATGCGCTTTCGAATGCCAGTGATCACCGGAATTTTTGCGATCATGGGTGCGATGAGTAGTCCCGCCACTGCCGCGGAATTCACCGACCTAATGGACGCAGCCGATAATTTCGACGATCTTGTCGACGAGACCTACGACCCGTTCGACTTCAACATCGAACCACGACTTCGTCTTGATTTTCAGTCCGCAACCATCTCTCGCGAGGCTGCCTGTGTTCCCACAGATTCCGATCTGGTGGGAGACGCAGCGAAGAATAACCCGCGATTGGTTGTCGACCGCGGCCGCTGTTCAGAACCTCGACTGATCTCGAACAAAGAGATCGAGTTCAAGGGACAGACCACCGCGATCGACGTTTCCTTGCGGGCCGGTATCTACAAAGACCTTGAGTTCAAGTTGACCGTTCCTTACGTGATCGGTTCAACCACTGGCCTCAAGTATGCCGACGGTGTGAACGAAACAAATTCATCGGTCGACCCGAGCGACGCAGTGGTTCAAACCGCCGCGCAGCGAGCATTCAATGCCGGCGACACCGATGCGCAGCACGTCGCTAACTTGGACCTGTTCACAGGACACCGTTTTTTCGACCTTTCCGATCAATTCCTTGAATACGAACGAAAGGGATTTGCCGATCCAACGATTTCTTTGGAGTGGGCCCCTTTCAACGATGAGAGAGACGACACCAAAGCTACGCTGCTGCTCGGCATGCAGTACAAGATGCCGATCTCACCTGTGAAAGCAGCGGGCAACACCAACGTCGGAGAGGGCACCCACGAGCTTGCTTGGCGACTGGCGTCCTCGAAACGCTTCAACTGGATTGAGCCCTATTTTGGACTTCAGTACTTCCTGCGCATGCCGGCCACGGACTCTCCGATCCAACGCGTCGACAAGCAGAATAACGGTCAGGTTTTCGCGAATCCGCCTCAGAGCGGAGAAATCACCGTCGGAACGGAGTTCATTCCTTTCGAGGACGTCAAAACTGGCGCTCGGTACGGCATCGACCTTCGATTTACCTTCGGCTACACGAGCGAAGGGCGGGATTACACGCCTTTCTTCGACCATTTCACCAACAGTGAATGTAACGGCAAAACGCTCGCTGAAGTGCTGCCTGATTTCGGAACAGATGGTGTCATAACGAACACCGCTGATGTGGCTTGTTCGTGGGTCACTCGCGAACCAGGCAATGCTAAACCCGTGCCGATCTACGACCTTGGGGCAGCAATTGGCGACGACTCGCCGTGGTCATCGGATGGCATCATGACCGTCGAAAGCTACGCGACCTTCAAAGGCATGTTGGGCCTCTATCTTCAGCCTACCCGATTCTTCCAACTGAAAGCTCAGGTTGAACTCGCTAACCAACAAGAACACTTTCTGACGAACGCCCGCACCGGCCGTGATTCGGCCGATGACATCGAAGCGACACCCGATTCCACCGTGGATTTGGAAGGATCAGACGCTGCAATCGAGAAGAACCCGGTCTTCAATGCGGCCTATGACCAAAATGGTAACCGCTTTCGCATCCAAGGTTTCAATACCTGGACGATCCTGATCACCACTGCCCTTCAGTTCTAAAGGTCTTTCAGACCTTGCAACACAGCGTAAGCATCGGCCTTGGTCACACCAAGCGCCGTGCTTGCGACACCTTTGATTTGCTGCGGCGAACATCCCGCCAAGTGCATGGCGCGAACAAGCTCGTCCAGAGTCACCGGTGAGGACTCCGCGCCGACCCCCGCCCCAACAACCACCACACATTCGCCACGGACTCGATCACGCGCCTTAATGTTCGCGACCGTGAGGCCCGCTGCACCGCCGATATACTCTTGGTGAAGTTTCGTGAGCTCGCGGCCGACAAACACCGGATGCTCATCGCCACACACCGCAGCGATATCTTCAAGGGTATCCAATAGCCTGTGTGGCGCCTCGTAGATGCACCATGTCATCTCGCTGGCATTCAATTTCTGAATCTCTTGCTGACGCGCGACCGTTTTTGGCGGCAAGAACCCGGCAAACACAAAACGATCGATGGGAAGCCCCGAACCAACCAACGCCACAAGCGCCGCATTGGCTCCAGGAAGCACGTCATAGGGCAACCCTTCGCTGTGTACAGCACGGATCAACTTGAAGCCTGGGTCAGCGATGCAGGGCATTCCCGCGTCGCTCACCAGAACGACTTTGGTGCCCTCGCGTAATGCCGCCAAAACTCCTTCGATCTGAGCGTTTTCATTGTGGTCGTCAAAACGCCATAATCGTGGCCGCCCTTCCACCCGCGCGATCCCGAGCAACTCCAGCAGTTTTCCCGTCACACGAGTGTCTTCACACGCAATAATGTCGGCGCTGGTGAGCGCCTCACGTTGCCGCTCTGAAATGTCCGCGAGATTTCCAATGGGTGTGGGGCAAACCGTGAGCACATGTCCTCCAAAACAAAAAAAGGGCCACCCCATCGGAGCGGCCCTTAGAACTACATCGCACGTCGTTGTTAGCGATTTTCGATCGAGAGTCCAAGCTGACGACGCAGCTCGAAGTACTCATCGGAGATCGAGAACAAAACCATTTCGCGAATCTTCTCTTTGATCGACGTCTTCCCAATTGGATTGAGGTCGTTCTTGATGCAACTAGCAGCCTGCTGAAGGTCTCCGCAAAGCAGAAGTCCGACGCGTGAGGCTGTGTGGTCGACCGCGCTCAGCCACTCCGACAAATTCGGATTCTCTTGCTTGGCCAAGTACTGCCTCATGAACTTCGACAGCTGCATCAACATCGGCCCAGGAATCTTCTGAATCTCCTTGATCCAGACTTCCCCTTGTTCGCCGAGGCTTGGGCCGATGCCCAATGAAGGATCGGTGATGTGCATCGCAGCCATGAAGAATAATTTCAGCACTTCGGTCGGAAACGGTGTCGACGCCAAATAGTGCTCTGGACGGGCCAAGCACAGCTGACGGGAAACACTGAACGCCAACTCACGGTCTGCCTTGCCCTGCATCATATCCCCACCGATCACGAAGGCCGGCGGGTCGATGTTGGCATTACGCATTCCGAGCGCTTGATCGCGACGAAGGTAGAGCACCGGCGCTGGCATAATCGCCTGCGTGCGCGCCGAGTAGCTGAAGATCTTCGTAAACATCAACTGCTCATCAGGGCTCAAGATATCCTTCTTCTTATGAAGGCCCCATTCCTTGATGTCGCTCGAGTAGGCAGGACGAAGCCCCTGACCCAAGATCGACATGATGAAACTCATCAGCATGTCCTGAGTCGGATGGTAAACAAGCTTCATCAACTCTTGATTGATCTGGCCCTTCGCCAACCGCAGATTCTGTCCAAGATACTGCGAGTAGAACTTCTGTTCCTGTTCATTTGCGTTCTGGAGGAACACCAACGCACCCGACATACACCAGGCTTTGTCGTATTCCTTCTTCTGCATGTACGACTTCCAAAGCGCCCGGTAGCTGTCGATCCGGAAAGGATCGAGCTTGATGAGTTCTTTGTGCTGAAGGATCGCACCGTCAGGATTATCTTCTGAACGCTCGTAGAGATCGGCCAGAATCAGTCGAAGTTTTTCGTCGTCAGGCTTCAAGCCCACAGCGGCTTCATAGGCCTGAATCGCGCTCTTGAGATGTCCAAGACGGCTTCGATAGATTTCTCCAAGATTCTGCCAAAGCAGTGTCTTGATTCCTTCCATCGTTCCATCGTCGTTCTCGGTGACACGACGCAACATGTGACGATAGGCGCGCTCGAGGTCCTTCCAAAGCTTCTCTTCGGTCAACAGTCGGTCGATGGCCTCGAAAGCCTTGAGCAGCTTCACGTCGGCATCAAGGGCTTGACCAAAGACCGTCACGGCCTCGGTCTTGTCGCCGATTTCGTCACGAAGAATCACACCAACCGTGTACAGGTACTTCGACTTCCTAGAGGTGTCGGTTTCCATCACGATCAAGCGATTGAGCATCTCGACGGCTTCATTCCACTGGCGTTGTTTGGTGTAGATATCCAACAACTTACGCAGAATGGTCACGGAGTCAGGATCCAGATCCAAGGCTTCCAAATACGCTTCGGTCGCCGGGCCCGTTTCGTTGAGCTTGCTCAACCAGACGTCGCCAATGCGAACAAGGTGTGCAAACCGAACGTTGGGCTGTTCTTCGGCCTGACTCAGCGTTCGCAGAGTGTTAATCAGGTCCTTCCAATTCGCCTCAAGCTCATAGTTTTCGACCAATGCGTTCAACGCAGGAGCGAAATATCCGTCAAACTCAAGGGCCTTCTGGAAAAACTGAATAGCTTTCTGACGCTCGCCGACACGTTGTTTGATCGCACCTGAACGCAGGTAGATTTCCTGCAATTCATCAGGTTCGAGCGACGCTGTGTGGTTGAACGCCAACGCTTGATAGATCTTGAACGACTGGTCCCATTCGCCGCGGCGATACAACAACTCACTGAGGCCCTTAAGCGTCTCGGTGTCTGCCGGATCCATCTCGTAGGCCTGTCGGAACGACGTCAGCGCCTGGTCTTCCTGACCAAGCTCCATCGAAACTCGAGCCATCTGAACGAAGCGACGGTGCTTTTCGTCAGGCTCGTCAGATCCACGTTCAAGGACCTGCACGAGCAGAGGCATCGCACGTTCCCAGCGCTTCTCACCGATGTACATGTCAATCAACGGCTCAGCCGCATCAAGCACCATCGGATCGCATTCAAGCGCACTTTCATAATAGTGCGTCGCCGATACTCCGTCATTCAGTTCACGGCCGTAGACCTTGCCGATTTCGCACAAGTATTCGGCTTTCGCCTTCAGGTCGCGGGCGACACTCTCGGCATGTTTCAAAATTCGAATCACACCCTGATAATCGCCTCGACGTGAGTACAAATCGCGCATCGCGAAGATCGTCGCCTCATTGTTTGGAACAAGGCCCAATGCAATCTGGTAAACGCGTTCCGCCTCGACATCATCCTGAAGATTGGCTTCATTCATAAAGCCAATACGATTCAGAATCTGGACCTTTTCTTCCGGGTCCTGGGTCAGCGCAGCTTCTTCGTTCAAAGCCTCGACTGCCGCATGCCAATTCGCGGTCTCGTCGTAGAGATCTGCTAGAGCGCGCCAGACGGACGGCTGCTGTTTGATCACTGCTAATGAACGGTTGAAGGCATCAATGGCAGCGTTCGGATCAGCAATCTGGTCCCGCTGAATGGTTCCAAGTTCGTTCAAAGCACGAACCTGAGCCCCAGGATCTCCCGCCGCTGCATCGGCGTGCCGCTGCAGCACTTCGGCGAGGTCAAACCAGTTCTCTTGATCGCGATAAAGACGCTCAAGGTTTCCAATCGCATCCAAGTGGTTGGGATCAACCATCAGGATATTATTATATGCCTCAACCGCTGAGTTCACGTCGTCGAACTGATTCTCGTTGAGCGACGCCATCTTGCCATAAATGCCTATCTGCTCGACTGGTTCATGTGTGAGCTGCAACTGCTGCTCATAAACGCCCAATAGGTCGGCCCATTTCTGAGTCTGAGTAAACAGGCGTTCAAGCTCACGAAGGCTTGGAGAATGGGTCTGGTCGACTTCGAGAATCTGCTGGTAGGTCGCGATGGTCTCGTCCACGTTCTGCAGACGCTCCTCCAGAACCTGAGCCACACGGAAACGAATCTGAACGATCTCATCTGGATCGTAGGTCGCCGACGCTTTTTGATTCAGGACGCCAACCAGTGATTGCCAACGATCGTAGGCTTCGTAAATCCGTTCCAGGCTTTCGATCGCAAGGATATCCGACGGATCGATACGCAAAATGGCATTATAGGCTTCGATGGCGTCATCGATTTGGCCCATCTGCATTTCGTAGAGCTCGCCCAGCTTACGCCAGAGCTCAACCTGTTCATCTGGATCCGTGGTCAGTTCGACCCGAGCGCGCAAGATCTGAGCGAGCTCAGCCCATGCACCGGTCTGGCGATAGAGCCCTTCAAGAAGTTCCATCACCTCGACGTTGTCGGACTCAATCGAGAGCGCTCTTTGCAGGTGATACACAGCTTCATCGGGCTGATCGAGATGTTCAGACTGCCAGACACCCACTTTCTGATGAAGGTCAGCGGCGTCCGGTGAATCAGGCAACTCTGCCAAGACTTTCTGAACTTCAGAAACTAGATCCAACCATTGGCCCGTCTGACCGGCAAGCCGCTCAAGGTCAATCAAGAGGCTCTCGTCATCAATGGTATCGGCACGGAAAGCTGTGACCAGAACCAAGAATGCGCCTTCCAGCTGTTGCAATTGCTCTTCAAATACCCGAGCCGACGCACGTCTGGCCTCAAGGAACTGATCGGCGTCATGCGCATTATGGTCTGCACGATCCAAATACAGGGTCGCCAAAGCTTGAAACGAATCAAGGGTGGCAATCTCGCGGTAGATCGATTCGAGAGCCGAACCGGCGCGTTCATGCAGCGGGTCAATTTGAAGCACCAACTCGTAATAACGAGCCGCACGTTCTCGGTCCATGATCTTGGTTTCCCAGATCTCGGCAATCTGCAGAAGCAATTCGATGCGGCCTTCGGCGTCAGAAACGCGGTCGAGCTTCATCTCCAAAATCTCAGCTGCCTCTTCCCACTGGCCCTCGGCCAAGAACAAGCGCTCCAGACTCTCCAGTGCACGCTCGTGCCCTGGTTCGTGTGCGAGCACCTGCTTCCATGCCTGGATCGCCTTATCGGTAGCCATCAGAGTCTCGCCCTGAATCTCACCAAGTTGCTCCCAGTACACCAGCATACTGGCGGCATCGACTTCCGTGTGCTCGATAAGCAAATAGAGGACCGAAGCCAGCTCATTATACTCCGAAGCGTTCATGAAGAGTTGCCGCACCGCGATCAAGCCGTCGAGGTGTTGCGGATCGATCTCCAGAACTTTTCTCCATGCGTCGATGGACGCAGAATCGTTGCCCAGCTTGTCAGACCAAATCACGCCCAAGCTTTCGTAGAGCGGCAGTTGGTCATCAGGCAGAAGGGTAAGTTCAACCTCACGCTCCAAAACACCGACGAGATCGGTCCATCTTTCCTCTTCGATATACAGGCGTCGCAACTGCTGAAGCGCCTGAACATCGTCGTCACGCATCTGGAGGACGCGGTTCCACAAATCCACGGCATCGTTTTTACGATCGAGCATCTGTTCGGCAATCGCCGCCATCTGCGCGTACAAATCTGCACGAGCTTCTGGGTCATCTTGGGCTTCAGCGTCTCGCTCCATCACATCGTAGAGGGAGTCCCAACGCTCAAGCTGGTAGAAGATCCGCTGAAGAGCTTTTAAAGACTCCATATGGGCGGGCTGGATATCCAGAATCGTCTGGTATGTCGAAACTGCATCATCCAACGCACCAAGCTGCCCTTGGCAAAGTTCGGCGAGTCGGAAATTAAGAGTGACAATTTCCTCTTCATCGTAGGTGCCGCCAATGCGACGTCGCAAGATGTCGGCAAGTTCTTCCCAACGCCCCTGATGTTCGTAGATTCGGTCCAGAGCCTGGAGCGCATTGGGCTCACCAGCATCTAGAGCTAGAACACTCAAATACGACTGTTCCGCTTCTTCGATCAATCCCAGTTCGCGATCAAAAATCCCTGCGACCGCCAAGTAGAGGCCCGCCGAACCTTCGTCGGTGATTTGTGGGCTCTCCAATGCATCCAGCAGCAACTGCGCTCCAGCGCGCCAGTTGTCTGTTTCGCCGGAAAGACGCAAAACCTCGGCAACCACTCCGTCCTCGTCAGGCTTCTCGACCAACGCCTTGCCATAGCTGGCAAGCGCGCTCTCGGCGTCCTGAAGCTCTTCGAGGAAGGTTCTGGCAACCAACATCCAAATATCATATCGCTCGGCTGGATCTTCGATCAGCTCAAGGCGCTGAACGTAGATCTCGACGAGCTTCGAGTGCTGCCCGCGACTTGAATAAAACGGCTCCAAGATTGCCGCGACTTGTTGCACGGCTTGGCCAGACATGAACATCTGCTCAAGGTTGGCGATCGCCTGTGGATTCTCTTCGTCGCGAAGAAGGATCGATTGATAGATCTCAAGCGATGCGTTCTCGTCTTCCAAGGCGCTCTGGTAGAGTTGCCCCAGACGTAATTGGAGGGCTAGAAGCTCGTCGGGCTCAACCGTATTCATCACGCGGGTGCGAAGAATTTCGGCCAATTCATGCCACTGACCTTCGCGCTGGTAAAGCCGATCGAGGGCAATGATGGCTGCTTCGTCCGCAGGATCACCCTCAAGCACGCGGGTGAACCGAGCGATTGCGGACTGCGGATCATTGATTTCCTGCTCAAAGATTCGCGCGACTCGAAGCTGCAGCACTCGAATCGACGAGAACTCCATCAGATCATCGATACGCTGGTCGAGGCGTTCAACAAGGGCCTCCCACAGGTCAAGTTGTGCCGACAGCTCCTCAAGTTTATCGAGGACGTCGACACGAACCGGGTCCACCTTCAGCGCTTCCGCGAACGTATTAAATGCCGAAACCGAATCCCCGAGGCGATGCTCGTAAATTCCGCCGATTTCATGATGGAGCTCTAGTTTCCTCTCCACATCCTCTGACGCTTCATTGAGCAGTCGATAGACATGAATCAACTTCTCCCACTCAGCAGCGTCGCGGTAGATGGGCTCGAGGACTTCAGCCGCCATGGCTTCGTTCTCACCGCGCGAAATCATGCCTTCCAAAGAGGTCGTGGTCTCGACGTGGAATGCATCCTGAGCCAACACTTCACTGTAAGTTTCGATGGCCTTGATTGGATCAAAGAGATGGGTCTCCCAGAGCTTGCCGATCCGGAACTTCAGGTTGTTGGCTTCGTCGGCTTGAGTCGCCAGCATGAGCTCGGCGTCCAAAGTTTCAAGAAGCTCGGTCCACTGCTCTGTTTCTTCAAAGAGCTGGTCCAACTGCATCCACGCAGCGCGCTCCGACGGGTCGATTTCAAGGACCTTTCGGAACACTTCGATGGCATCAAGCGGCTGGATTAACGCGTCTCGATGAATCGCTCCCATCGCGTAGAACAGATCTTTTCGCGATTCAGGCGACTCAGACAACTCCACTTTACGGTGATAGGTCTTGAGGAGGTCTTCCCAAGCTTCCAGGTCCCGATACAGCACTTCAAGGCGATCGATCGCATGCAAATCGGTGTCATCAAACTCTAAGGCACGCAGATACACATCGATCGCAGCCTGCGGAGACTCAATGAACTCCTCATACATCATGCCGGCTTGGTGCATCAGCGCGCGCTTCTCTTCTGGCTCCTCAACCAATTCAGCCTTGGCGGTGAGCACCTTTACAAGCTCCGACCAATTCTGGGATTCACGGTAGATGCCCTCCAATTCCACCAACGACTCAAGATCATCAGGGAAAAGCGCAATCACTTCGTGAAGACGAGCTGCCGCGTTATCTGCATCGTCCAATTCGCGACGATAGACTGCCGACGCGCGTCGCAAGAGATCACGCTTCACGCTGAGCTCGTCCTGTTTGGCTGCTTCGCCTTCGAAGACCTCCACCACAGACTCCCAAGAGCCCAACGATTCACCCAATCGGTAAATCGCCTGGAGAGTACGTTCATTATCCACGCCGTGGTGCAGCGCGCGAGCGAACGTCACAAAAGCTTCGGCGGCGTCGTCGCCGCGCACTTCGTGCAGGGCCGCAATGCGATGCAAAAGCATCACAAGCCGTGCTTCGTCCGTCGATGTTTCCACCTGGACTTCAAGCGCGGCAATCAATCTGACCGACTCGTCACTTTCTACATAAAGAGGTTCAAGGATTTCACTGACTCGACCACGAGGTGCGGCATCTTCGTAGAGGAGCCGCTCAAGTGCCTGAAGAGCGATCGTGTCTGCTGGGTCATCATCAAGAACCTCTTCATAGAGGTCCACTGCACGTTCCCACTCTCCAGAGCGCTGCTCCAGCACCGCGGCCAAACGATTTTTGACGTCGTTCTGTCCCGGCTCATCGACCAACTCAAGTTCGCGCTCAAGATTCTTGGCAAGGTCATCCCAACGGGATTCCGCCGTAAACAAGCGGCTCAGCGCCGATATCGCATCGAAGTTCGAGGGGTTATCCGCAAGAATACTGGAATAGACCTCGATTGCTTTGCCGTGATCTTGAAGCATCTCCTCCCACAACAGGCCCATGCGAGTGCGCAGTTGCTCTCGCTCGGTGCCTTCCGAGGTCAGACTCAACTTGCGATCGAGGACATCCTTGAGCGCATTCCAATCCTCGGTTCGTGTGTAAAGGGCCTCAAGATCATTGAGGGCCTCCATCGCAGACGGATCGATCTCGAGGACCGCCTCATACGCATCTCGGGCCTTATCAGCGTCAGAAAGACGCTCAGCGTATATATCCGCAATCAAGTGCCAATAGGTCTGGCGCAGATCGTCGTTGGCAATATTCGGCACAACACTTTCGTAGAGTTCGACTAACGGTTCCCAAGCATCAATCGCGTCGGCCACACGATTCAATTCGTCGCGAGCGTTTTTATTCTCAGGCTGGATCTGAATCACGCGCCCAAGACTCTCAAAACAATCAACAGGCTGACCGAGTTCTTGCAGGTAGATGCCCGCGATTCTCTCGATCAAGTCCACTGCATGTTGTGGTTCAGCGCTTGCCTGAACGTTCAACACCGCGATCAATGACTCCCAATCCCCCAACAGTTCGTATCCTGGCTCCAAAATCTTAGCGACTTGAAGTTGGTAAGTCTCGTCGGTGAGGAAATCCTCAATGGCGATGCGTGCATCCGCATGATTCGGACGCCACGCCAACACTTGCCCCAGGGAACCCACGGCTTCAACCGGACTGGCCAAATGCAGCTGACACACCACACCGAGTTCAAATCGCAACGCGACGAGCAACTCGATCTCTTCATCAGAGAACTCCATGACCGAAGGATCGACGTCGTCGACCTCGGAGGCATGAGTCTGCTCAGACGCTTCGCTGGTCTCAAAATCGTCGCTCTCGCCTTCGGATTCACCCGCAAGCAAAGACGCCGCAGAAACCGCCGAAACTGCACGGTTTGGTCGTGAACTTGCTGACTTCTCGATCAGCGCGATTTCGCGACGAATGATCGAGGCGAGTTCCTCATATTGCTCTTCCTGACGATAGAGACGATGAAGCTCCGCCAAACCCGGCTGATACTCCGGGTCGATCTCAAGCGCTTCATTATATTGTTGAATCGCTCGACCGACGTCGCCAGCCTGATTTTCAGCAATCAGCGCCATACCCGACAAGATTTTCACCCGTTCGCTCGGAGCATCGGTGAGTTCGATCTGCCGCTGGTACACGGCCATCAAATCGTCCCAACGCGCACCGCGACGATAGATATCGGCAGTCGCCGAAAGGGCAGTTTGATTCTCAGGATCTACCGCAAGCACAGCTTTGAAGTAGGTCAGGGCATCATCAAGTTCGTTCAGCTCTTCCGATAGGACACGACCTGTTCGCAGGCGCAAGATTCCTATCAGATCCAACTCAAGATCTGCGGTCAGGGCTTCCTTATACGACGAGACGACGTCGCTCCAACGCTGTGCCCCGCCGGCAGTTCGTTCCATATGATCGGCAATTTCGAGCTGATCTGGCGACTCGCCAAACGCTGCTGCATACCAACCAAATGCGCTCCCGATATCGTCGAGATCCCCCTCGTGCAAGCGAGCCAGCTTCAGCTGGTAAGGTTGACGCCCCTCGACTTCGCGCCGGTGCGACAAAATGATCTCATAGACCACTTTGAGTCGTTCCGAATCCGCAGCTGCTTCATAGATGGGCTCAAGTTCGAGTGCTGCGCCCTGATTGCGAGAATCCAGCTGGAGAACGCGCTCCAAATTGCGCTCAGCCCTACTCGTGTCGTCGAGACGTTCTCTCCACGCACGTGCGGCCCGGACCAACAATTCGATTTTGGTGACATCCTCTTTGACCGTGTTGGCCAACGTCTCGAGCAATCGGACCAATTCGGCCCAAGAATCACTTTCACCATAGAAGCCCTCAAGCTCGTCCCATCGAGAATTATCGATGTAGAGACGTTCAAGCGACTTTTTGGCTTTGAGATCATCGGGTGCGATTTCGAGCGCGCTACGCCACGTGCGCACCGCTGCATCGAGGTCTTCCAACCGGTCGCTATAAAGAGGGGCAAGCTTGCCGAACAACTTCAAGCGACTTTCGGGATCGGCCTCAAGCCGTGCCTTCGTCTCAAGGATATCGGCAAGCGCCGCGAAATCCTTCGTCTTTTCATAGAGTTTTTCGAGGGCTTCAAGCGCATCCGAATCTTCGGGGGCTTGTTTCCTAACTTCAATCCAAAGTTCTGCGGCAACTTCTGGCTTCCTCAGCTTGTCGGTTGCCAAATCCGCGATCAACTTAAGGCCAGCCGCTTTTTCAGCTGCCGTCTCGAAAGTTTCGACCTCACGCTTATGAACCTCGATCAGCTTCTCCCACTCACGACGCTTCTCGTACATATCCTTGAGGAATGTAATCGCATCTGAGTTGAAGGGATCGAGCTCGAGCACGGTTTCATAGGACTTGATGGCTTCCGCTTGATTTCGGAAGCGATCGAGAAAGAGCGTCGCAATATGACTATGAATCGCGACGCGTTGCGCATTGGTGTCAACCAATTCCGCCTTCGTCTGCAACGTAGCGATCAACTCTGACGAGCGATTCAGTTTATCGTACAACTCGACCAGGGCATCGAGCGCGACCATGTTGGCCGGCTCGATTTCAAGGATTTCTTTGTACGTATTCACGACCATCATGTCGTGATTCATGTGGTCACGGTAGACCAGAATCATTTCCTGAAGGATATCGACGTGCTCCGCTGGATCGCCGGCCGCATCAGCCGCTTCCGACTTCAGAAGGTCGACGTACATCGGCCACTTCTCGGTCGTGCGATAGATTGCCTGAAGCCGATATTTCGTGAGCGCATCATCCTTGATCTGCCGATCCAGACGACGCAATGCGTCCATCTCTTTCTCGACATCAAGAATCGCGCGGGCAATATCAGCCATCCGCCAATAAACGCGACGAGCCTGCTCATCCTTATCGAGGTCCGCCCAACGTGTCTCAAGTGTGCGCTGGAATTTGCGCCAGTTTTCGGTGCCTTCGTCGAGGTCCGAGATGAGCTCTTCTGCAGCGGCGCCCTTAGCCTTCGCGCCTGCTGTGTCTCGAAGCTGCACGGCAAGAATATGAGCAACCAAAGTCGAGTCTTCGCTTTCGTTGACCAACTCCTGCCAGATCTTTGCGTCATCAAACAGGAAGGACGTCTGCGCGTAGAGTTCCGATTCAACACCCAACGCCAGGGCTTCGCGCCAGAGCCGCAAGGAATCATCGGCAGATGCCGCATGTCGGAATTCTATCCGGGCGGCGCGCACCAACCAACCCACTGCTTCCGCACCTTCTGAACGAGAAGCCTGTCCCAAATGGGCGACAAATCGTTCTTTCCAGTCCGCGCTCGTCGGAGCGGCGTTTACCGGAACTTCGTCAACGTCGGACTCATCCGATTCCTGACCATCCAACTCCTCGCTCAAAGCTTCCGCATCAAGGTCGGCTTCAGCGTCAACGTCGGCTTCGGAAACATCGGCTTGAGCATCCTCCTCAACAACCTCTTCTTCAATCGATTCTTCTTCGGAAGGTGACGGTTCTTCGGCCGGTAGGCTTTCGGCGACCGGCGAGCCCTCGTTGATCTCGCTCTGAATCTGTTCTTCTTCGTCGTCGTGCGGCATCATCGGACCGCCAAAAACAGTGTTATTGCCAGCCTCTTCATCGACCTCACTTTCTTCGTCAGCAACGCCCTCGTCCTCAGCCTCGATCTCTGCCTCGATTGATAAGGGTTCTACTTCGGATTCGTCGCCTGGCAAGTCGTAGCCGAGTGCTTCAAGTGCAGTCCTAGCGCGGGTATTGGACGGATCATTTTCGAAGACGGTGGCGTAACACTGGGCAGCACCATCAGGTTGCTCAAGCCGATCGCGGTAAACATCGCCCAAGTCCAACATCGCATCGAGCTGGCGCCCGATATCACTTGGCGCCTGAACTTCGTTGTACAGAAGTTCGGCGTAGGTCCCCCAATCTTCCTGATCCCGAGCAACGTCTTCGCGAGCCCAAAGAGCCGCAAGGTTGGCAGGATCAAGATCATGTGCCCAAACGAACGCATTCTTGGCTTCATCAAGATCGACGAATGCCAAATGGAGTAGTTGCCCCATTCGGAAATACAGCCTGCTCTTTGACTCCGCGTCGGGAAGAGCCTCGACCGTTGCACCGAAATACGCGTACAGGCCTTCGACGTCATCGGTCAGAACAAAAAGCAACAGCTTGAGCTCCGGCCATGCGGCCGTGCCCTCACTGATCACTACTGCTCGGTCCGAGAGCGCGCCAGCCCGAGCCGGCTCCTTGGCCACCAGCAGCGTTATGGCGCACGCCTCCGCATAGAAACGAGCCCCGATTTCTCCGGGTCCCGCCTCTTCGGCGCGCTGAACGAGTTCTTCTACCAGTGTACTCGTATTGCCATACAACTGGAGCAGGCGAGAAGCCGATCCAAGATGGTTTGGGTTTGATTCAAGTTCGGCGAAGTGATGCTGAATCTGGGT
>JBBKVQ010000240.1:0-2896 GCA_037968515.1 Bradymonadaceae bacterium | reverse complement strand
CCGGGTCAACTTGGGTGTGGTTGCTCAGTTGCCCATGCCGTTCTCGGACGCGTGCGCCAAAGCGATTCAGCAAAATCCGTTGGAGCGCGTGACCACGCCCGCTGAATTCGCCCAAGCCATCGCTGGAACAGCAGGAAAAGCGCCCGGCGCAGCCAAAAGTGGACCGAATATCAAGGTCCTGATTGGCGGGGTCGCAGCCGTTGGTGTCGTGACCATGCTTGCCCTCGCGTTCCTCACGGGCGGTCCACCTGCCGAACAGCAGCCACAGCCCGACAACGCGGCCACTACTGCGGCGCAGCCGTCGACCGCCGCGCAAGTGGTCGTTGCCCTTCCTGACGGACTGACCGCCGAATCCGATCCCCGAATTACGGTTGTGGCGGGAATTCAAACTTCTCCCGTCGACGAAAGCACCACCTTCAAAAACCCAGCCAATGCCGAGGTGCTTCGAAAAGAAGCGCGGGCCGCACTTACTGGCATCGACCGTCTGAATGACGACGGAAAACGAGCCAAGTACAGAGACTCGCTAATCAAAATGGTTGCGGCTGTTCGCGCTTCCGAACTTACCGACGAAGATCGTTCATTTCTTTCAAGTCTAAGTGAGGAGAAGCTCGTTAAACAGCTTAGGGAGCAAAAGCTGAAAGAAGTTCAAGATGCTCTGCAGGCCGGCAATTTAGGTCCGGCGAAGATGAGTTACACGGGATTGGAAGCCATCGATCCTAACGCAGGTTACGTTGGCTTTTTTAATCGCAACAAGACCGTCAAAATCCGTTCACTGACCCGAACCGGCGAAGTTCCGGCTCCTTGAACGGCCCCGACGCACGGAGACACACATGAATCGCATTTTAATGCTCGGCTCAGCCGCCCTTCTTTTCACCGCCTGCGGTGACGATGGCCCACCGCCACCGCCAGCTAGAGCCCAGTTTTCGATCGACGTCGATACGATGGATATCGACTCGCTGCCCCTCGCGAAAGTTGGTGTGTTGGTCGACGGAAAGGTCGTCGGATATACCGGCGCAGACGGCAAGTTCGCTGCAACTTTGACCGAGAGGCCCGGCGCCCAGCTAACTTTAGCGGTGGGTCCGTTAGAAGGCTATCATTGGGTCCAAGGTGACACCGTTACCGAGACGCTAAAGCTGAACAGCACAGAGAGAGCCATACCCGTCAGCCTGCACGCCGTGGCCGAGTCACGACTCAAGGACTATATGGTCTGGGTCAAAGTCCAGTGCGACAAATCGATGCCAAGCAACTTCTGTGTCGGTCGCCCAGTAAGTGTGAACGGCGAAAACAGGGGAACAACCGATGCCTTTGGATACGCTCACTTCTTGGTTAATGACGTCCCAGGGGCGATCGCTAAAATCGTGATCGACACCCCCACGGTCAATCCCCTCACAGATTCGGTCATGGCCGTCCCAGCCGACCCAACCTACGAGGTCACGCTAGACTTAGAACCCCAAGTCTACGTCATCGAAGAGACCTTCACGAATGCGTTAGGCAAGAAGGTCAGACCTTCGTCATCGAGTCGTCGACCGTCAAAACCAAAACCCACGAAGCCGAAGCCACCGAGGGACCCGGACGTCATCGAGTTGTTTTAGGGCAGAAAAGATAGAATCTGGGAATTTTATCCCGCTGGGGCAACTTCTGCACTCGACGAGTCGCACCATGTTTGGCCCCTTCGCACTTACATGATACGCATGGCTCGCACTACGTGATGTGATCGGCTAGACTCTGAGTCGCTTACACAAGGACGAGTCATGCAAGAACCCCATATTGACGATTCATTCGACGACCTTGACGGACGGCCCGAGTTCCTACTCGAAGATGGCCCCGAAAAAGGCGGATTCAACTGGGCTCTCGTCGTGGGACTCCTGGTGATCATGGTGGGTGTATCGTTCGTCGTTCTCGACGGCATGGAATCCCAAACTTATTTCTACACGGTCGATGAAGCGGTAGCACAAGGCGAAGACCTTGCTGGGCAAACTGTGCGTGTGAAAGGGAAGGTCGAACCCGGCACCGTTGTTGGCGAAGATGGGACTCTCGGACGAAAATTCCGGGTCACCGAAAACGGCAAATCTCTACAGGTCACGTACGAGCGCGCCATGCCAGACACCTTTGCGGAAGACCGCGAGGTGGTTGTCCACGGCACCGTCACGGATCAACTCGTTCTCGAGGCTGACGAAGTGCTCGTAAAATGCCCAAGTAAATACGAGGGCTCCCCGCCCACCGCAATGCCTTCAAAACCACAAGCTTCTTTGTGAGCTCACTATGAAATTCGTTGGCACAGTCGCACTTTACAGTGCGTTGTTCGTCACGATTGTTGGCTTGGCCCTGAATTGGGTCGCCGGCATGACGCAATCACGACGTTTTTTGCTGAGTAGCCGATATGCGGCCTTTGCGTCGACCGCGTTCGTTGCGACCGCGAGCGCCGTGCTTCAGAACGCAATTCTGACTCACGATTTCAGCATCCAGTACGTGGCTTCGTTCTCTGATCGTTCCATGCACTTGTTCTATCTGATCGGCGCCCTGTGGGGCGGTCAGGCGGGATCCTTGCTGTTTTGGACCTCCATCGTCACGTTCTCGATGACGAGCGTCGTCTACATGAACCGCAATAAGTATCAGGACATGATGCCGTGGGTGACCTTTGTCTGTCTCCTCGTGCAACTCGGTCTTTTGCTGATCTTGTGCTTCGGAACCAATCCATTTGATGGCTTTTCCATCATCGACGACCCCATGGTTGGCAAGGGTCCCGCCCATGGATCTGCAAGACTGGGCCATGAATTTTGGTTTAGACGAACGCAGCCTGCGGGCTGGCCTGGTTGGCCATCCTATCCAGCGCTCGCAGGGACCGTGGTGGCATCGAAAAAACGCCGAAATCGCCGGGCAGTCGTTGGTTTATCTT
>JBBKVQ010000239.1:0-8128 GCA_037968515.1 Bradymonadaceae bacterium | reverse complement strand
CTACACCATCCGCGAGGCGCATTCAGAATGCTGCCCGAACGTACGACCATTGGAGCCGCACGTGTTGCATGCCTCATCCTGAGCCACGCGCCTCGTCACAAAAAAGTTAAATATTCCGGTTCATGAAAACCACGAAACCAGATTTTAGTGCGGTGGATAAACCACCACAAAAATTGTGTTTTTAGCTGGCGGTCGTTCGCCGACGCGCCGTGCGGCGCAAAGATAGCACACGTTGCACGCGATCGTCACAGAAAAGAGTCAGCCTGCTTTCATGCCGTGAAGGCGCAATCCACGCACTCCCATGCCGACCCGGAAGAAGCCCACCAATCGGTCGCCTTGATCAAATCTGGCAGCGATCAAAGATCGCCCTGGATCGAACGAGACGATGGCATTGCCCGACACGGTCTGATGAAGCGACACAAAATTGTCTTCGGTCACCGCCGCGACTAAGTAGCCGTCATGCGAAAACGAAATGGACCGTGTGGCAGATTTTGCGGCCCAAGAGACCACATCAGCGTCATCAGAAACTCGTCGAATATCCACAAGGCCGGTGTCTCGTGCGATGGCAACCAAAGCTCCATCTGCAGTCACGGACACTGCTGTAACTGGGCTTCCGCTGGCCACACATCGCCAGTCTTGGTGTTCAATCGATCCCAAATACACCAAGCCGCTCATCGTTCCAAAAGCAATAAGCCCATCATTCGAACACGCGATGCTGGTCACTGGCGTCAAAGAACCGTCTTGAAAAACAGGGGTAACCGTCCCTTTTTTGCACAAGTGAATTTCACCGGAAGACGTGCCTACCAGCAGATGGTCACCCGATATCGGTCCACAGACACACGCCGCGCCGGCAATAGGGCCAAATCGGTGGGCAAGCCCTGGACCAAAACCAAACACCATTCCATCTTGCCCGACCACGCGCATGATTTTGGAACAACCGTCTATGGCCGCGACCTCGGCGTCGCCTTCAAACGGAATATCGAAGACCTGATGGTCGCTACGACCGGCCATCGTTACCGACTGAACTCCACCCCGTGGTGTTGACCGCGCAAACGTGCCGTCGATGGGCGTCTCGCTCATCGAGCGAGGATCCGACATTTCGTCCAGGTTTTTTGCGAGACTTTGTATAATCGCGTCCAGCCGATCGACCACAATTTGTGCCGAAACTGGGCGTTCGTTCGGGTCTTTCGCCAGCAAATCTATGACAAGGCTCGATCCGGCAGCTCCAATGATTTCGCCAAGTTTCCACGTCGACACTGGCTCCATGGCGTGCCCGCGGAGCACCTCTTCGGCGGTCTGCCCCATGAACGGCGCTTCTCCGACGAGCAGAAAATAGAGCACCGCACCAAGGCTGTACAAATCACTTCGTGAGTCGATTCGGCCGACCTTGACTTGCTCCGGGCTGGCATACAGGGGCGATCCCAAAAACCCATTGGTTCTGCGGGGATCTCCGGTCACATACACAATGCCGAGGTCCAAAATCCGAACAAAATCATCGCCTGCTGGCATGCGCTCCACGATGATATTTTCTGGCTTCAGGTCGCGATGAACAAACCCCGCCGCATGGGCTTCGCCGATACCGTTGGCAATCTGCCGTGCCAGCTTGATGGCGCGCATAGGCTCTAGCGGTCCGTCGCGTTCGACCAACATGTCCAGACGGTCACCCTCGGCTAAATCCATCACCAACGCGACATAATCGTCGTAGAGTTCGAGGACTTCGTAGATCGTGGCAAAATGGGGATTTCGCAGGCAACTCAGCGCCTCGACTTCTTTGTCGAGTCGCTTGCGATTCACGCCGCCATCGGGGTGGACTCGCATCAACTTGATTGCAAATTCCCGAGCAATATTTAGTGAGGTCGCACGATAAACTCGGGCGCTTGCACCCGTCCCGATTCGACGGGTCAACAAATAACGTTCGCCAAGAACTCGCCCGAGCAGGCGGTCTTCGGAAGTCGTCAATTCAGGCCAACCCTGGGCGGGCGACTGTGCACTGCATTCCGGACAGCGAACGTCTTCTGGGTAGAGAATAGACCCGCAGGGTTCGCAGAAATGCGTCGGGAATCTCTCCCTGAACGCTCCTCGGCGCCTATCCAAAACTCTTGACCGCATCTGCACTCCGACAACAGAAAACAGTGTGACGCGTGTCTAGTTTAGCCGCAACTGTTTACACGGTGTCAACCGCGACTTCAGTGCAAATCTTGCTCCATGTCTTCGGCCCACAACTCAAGGTCTTTGGTCCAATAGGTGTGAAGTCCTTCCTGAGAGTGAAACGAAAGCAAGTCGATGGGATGGTTCGGCCGAACCAATATCAAACGATTACTGGTGCCCGATTCGTAGATTGCAACCGTCCCATCTCGCATGTGGACGCCAATCAGATAACCATCGTCGGATAGCGTGAGGCCCACGACCTGGTCCGGGACCGAAAAGTGGGCCACCGGAGCCCTGAAATTTCGTGCTTCAAAGACCTCAACCTCACGCGTTTTACGCGCAACCGCTAAACGTTGGCCTTTCGCATCACAGGTCAGCGCAGTGACCGGAGGACCCGACAGAACCGGCTTCCAAACCCAAGCATCCGGTCCAATCGTCTGGGTGGATTGAACGCGGCCGGACTCCAACCCGCAATAGACAAACGTGCCAGCGCGGTCCGCACAAAGAGCGTTGACCGAGGCATTTCGAATATCCTGATAAACGTCAATGCCGCGATCCATATGGTGAATCGTCCCATCGGCTGTGCCGAGCAGCACTCCGCCCGCGAGCGTTAGAGCCGTGGCCTTGAGTTCAGAGCGACCCAGGTCTTCCTTGACTCGATCGCTGACCCTGACCACATGCCCGTTAGAAAGTAGGATCAACGGGGTCGCGTCGTGCGCAGCGACCATCATCACCACGGCAGCGTCCAAAACGACTCCCGTCGAGTATCGATGCCCGCCGGTTGACGGGTCGGCCTTGGACGACGATTCATGGGTTTGGCGCTCTCGGGCAAGGTCAGCGCGAATTTCGCCGCGCGGTTTATCGTGAATTCCCGACGGCGCAGACAGATCCCAAGCGCTTTTGGTCGTTTGGTGAATGATCTTGTCCAGCCTCTTCACAACGTCATGCAGATTCGCCGGGCGTGCAAAACGCGACTTGGACAACATCTCGCTCACCAACATCTGCACGTCGGGATTCTCGACGACACCGTCCGAAACCTCGGACAACGCTGGAGGCGCTAGGTCAGTCTGCATCTTCAGGACTTCGTCGATCGTGTCGGCTTCGAACGGCGCTCGACCGGTCAGACAGAAAAAGAGCACACCTCCTAATGCATAGATGTCGGCCCGACGGTCCAGCGCCTGACCTAAAACCTGTTCTGGACTCGCATACAGGGGGGTTCCAACAAATGCAGCGGAGGTCTGGGAGGTCTCAGCAAAACGAACGATTCCGAAGTCCAAAATATGAATGAAGTCGTCCCCTGCCGGCAGCAGCTCAACCATCACGTTATCTGGCTTCATGTCGCGATGGATCAGGCCAAACTCGTGGGCTTCATGAAGCCCATTTCCGATCTGGCGAAGGATATTGCAGGCACGCATCACATCCAACGGGCCGTCAACGTCGATCAAGTCCTGGAGCGTCCGACCTGGCACATAATCCATGACGACACCCAAGTGCTGGTCATAGAGCTCGAACACTTCGTAGAACGGCACGATATGCGGGTTACGCAGTCTTCCCATGGCCTCAATTTCGCGCTCGAGTCGCTCCCGCGTTACACCTGACCGGCTGGAATCGGCCCCTGCATGAATGAACTTAATGGCGAACTCGCGAGCAACGCCAAACGAGACAGCGCGGTAGACTTGGCCGGTTGCGCCACGGCCGATTCGGCGAGTGATCAAGTAGCGACCATCAAGCGTTCGTCCCAGAAATGGATCCAGACAATCGCGAACGTCGGCCCAGCCCGTGGCTTGTCGGGGCACTCCACAATCCAGACAGGCCGAATCGTCCTCGTAGACCATGCTCATACAAGAGGTGCAATAATGCCTCGGAGTCGCCTGCGCGAACTCTTTTTGGCGAGCCCGACGACGTAGGGTTCTCTGATTCATGCTCTACCCCACTGAATTGAAAAGGCATTATACCCTAACTTAAACCCCGAAACTCCTATCAAGATTCCATCCCCAGATTTCACCGTTCTTAATCCCATATCCAAGCAATCCGTTTACGCCAAACCAAATCATGCCCATCTTGGGCACGCGCATCGACACCAACTGCTTACCTGTCATCGACTCAAAAATCGTAACCGCTAGCTCGCATTTTACGGCGAGCAAATATCCGTCGCGACTGAAGGCCAATCCTTGGACCGAACTCAGCGCCGAAACCCGCGTCACTTCAACGCCTTGATCGCTTAGAATCGAGACTTCGCGGGTGGAGCGCGCGATTGCCATAAATGTTCCAGTACGATCAATAGCCAGTGCACAAACCGCTGGACCACGACGCATGACCTCCCAGGTCCTAAGTTTTTTTGGTGCAGATCGCCAAACGGTGCCGTCTTTTGCACCGGCGAGCCAGACTCCGCCGCTTTCGTCACCGACCACGCTTACGATAGGCGACGGAGACTTCAACGTGGGGCGGCCATTGACCATGATCGAGCCGTCGGCATACCCGGAAATCCACACATTGCCGCTGGCAACCACCGAGGTCAGATCTGGCCGACCAGAAAAGACCGACTTAAGGGTCTGCCCGACAAGCTCCTGAACGTGTCCTTCCTGAACCAAGATCGGGGTTTTTACATGAGAACCAAAAAGCAATGCGTCCGGTGACGCCGCGACTCCCACGGCGAAGCTGCTGGCCGCCGCCATGCCAAGCTCGGTCTCGATCAATTGGCTGCGCGATTGGTGCTCAGAGACCTCTTTTTTGACCTCCAGCCTAGAATCCGTAAGTGCTTGCAGCACCTCGGACTCCTCTCGCGGAACATGCAGAATATTATCGATGGCACGGGTGACGGCCGCCATATCGGAGGGACGGTCTTTGGGTGACAAGGCGATCATCGAGGTAATCAGCTGATCAAGTTCTGCCGAACACACTTCAAGGCGTTCACGAATACGAGGTCTGTCCTGGGAGAGATGTCCCTGAAAAACTACGGAGACATTTTGCGCCTCAAAAGGTGGCTTGCCGCTAAGCGCCTTAAACATGACACAACCCAGCGCATAGACGTCGCTGCGCAGGTCGAGGTCTTTACCGGTAATCTGCTCCGGACTGGCATAGGTGGGAGTGCCGACGAACCCGTGAGTCAGATTCGAGCTCGCGTGGTGCACGATGCCAAAATCCAACACATGCACAAAGTCGTCCCCAGATGGCAGCGTCTCGATCATCAGATTATCGGGTTTGATATCGCGGTGAACCAACCCCAACTGATGAGCCTCATGCAGGGCGTTCGCCACTTGTCGGCTGATCCTCAGGGTCCGCTCCACACCAAGGAATCCGGCTTCTTCGATGAGCGCCCCAAGGCTTTGCCCGTGAATGAAGTCCATGACCACGATCGCAAAACCGGGGACTTCACAAATCTCGTAGAACGGCACCAAATGTGGGTTTCGCAGGCGACTCATCACTTTGACTTCGCGAGTCAGCCGCTCCTTGGTATCGCCGGATTTTAGCTCGATGAACTTGACGGCAAACTCGCGGGCGATCGTTAGGGATTGCGCCCGATAGACCGTGCCACAGCCACCCACCCCAGCCAGTAGCGTGATCAAATACCGTCCATCCAATACTCGCCCCAACCAGGGATCCACTTGATCCTTAAGCGCCACCCAACCCGCGGCTGGGCGCTCCACCGAGCAATCCAGACACTTGGGCTCGTCGGCATAAAGAATACTGGTGCATTCGCGGCAAGAATGTGTGGGCAGAGCTCCTGCAAATTCTCGTTGGCGTTGTCTTCGAAGCTGGCTTCTTACTTGAGACTTCATGAGCGCATGATGACATGCGGACATGGCGGTTGCCTGACTTCACGATGGCAACTTTGCGCAGATCGCGTGGCAATCGAAGCTGGAGCTCCCCAGAACCGTCTAGTTGGATGGAACGCGCGTCAATTCACGCTGGAGGTCTACGCCATAAAGGGCGCCGTCGACTCCAAAATAGCCGACCAACTCGTTTTCGGCCGAGAAACCGACGTTCACCAGATGGTTCACATCGTCTTTGATCGAGATGATTCGCTGACCGGTCAACGACTGATGAAGTGAAATCACATCGTCTATCGACAGCAACGAGAGCAAGTGGCCATCCCCACTGAATGAAACCTGGCGAACAATCCCACTGGCTGTAAATCGTGCCAGCGGAGTGCGCGGTGAGGACATCGTAAAGACTTCGATTTCTCGGGTCTTGCGAGCCACAGCAAACATGTTGCCGGCGAGGTTCATCGACACGGCCGTGATCGGCGGGCCGTCTTGAATTCGAATCCAGTCCGTCAGCCCGCGGTTGGATCGGCAAATATAGAGCCTGCCCGAGTCCGACCCGGCGATATGGGTCGTCCCTTCACGGTCGGAAGCGATGGCGGTAATCGCCGCGCGCCGAACGTCTTCAAACACGGTGCAGGCACCTTGCCCATGTGGCACGTGGATAATGGCACCGTCTTCGCGACCCACCAAAACGCCAACTGAGGTCACCGACAGCGCGGTCACGTTTGTGGGAGACTCGTAGCAGCTTCTCACCGAGTCGCCGTCACCAAAATAAACGCGGTTCTTCTGGTCTGCGACCACAAGCCCTTCGCCCCTACCACCACGGCATAGGTCGATGATCCCGTCTATCTTCATACCAACTGGGAAAACGCCTGTATCGGACTGGCGAACCCGGTCGAACCCATGTCGCGCACTTTCGCGAGTCTGCGTCACCATGGCGCGCACACTGCTTTTGGATGGGGTTCGTTTAAAGATGGCGGCCTTCGGACCCGTGGCGTCACGTGCGGACGAAACCAAGAACGAACCGCTTTCCAATCTGGCTGGACGCGCGCCGGGTGTGGCGTGAAACTCACCCTCCGAACTGTCCGAGATCGCAGGCGCCTCACCGGTATTATGCTCGATCACGGGCAATTCTGACGAATCACTTCCGACAATTTGCTCAGGAGGATCAAGGTGGCGGCTGGCCAACAGGACATCGAGTCGCTTGATGACCTCGGCAAGATTCTGCGGCCGGGTTGCTGGGCTTTTAGCCAACATCGCGGCAACCAACTCTTCAAGTTCTGCCGAAAATACCTGTGTAGTGTTGGCCTCACACAGAGTGGGAGCGGGCGTGCGCACATGAGCGCGAAGGATCTCGTAAACGTTATCGCTCAAAAATGGCGGACGTCCGGTCAGCAAGTAGAAGAAGATCGCGCCCAGCGAGTAGATATCACTGCGTCGATCAACATCACCGGCCATAGCCTGTTCGGGACTCGCGTAGAGTGGTGTCCCAAGGAAACCGCGGGTCATCGACACGCCGTCGTCCATGCGTACGATGCCAAAATCCAAAACATGAACGAAGTCGTCACCTGCGGGCATGACCTCGAGCATCGCGTTTTCTGGCTTGAGATCGCGGTGAATCATTCCGGCTTCGTGAGCCTCGTGCACGCCGTTGGCGACCTGCCGTAGAATCTTGCACGCGCGGCGCATGTCGAGCGGGCCTTCGCGCTTAACCAGGACCTCGAGCGTTACACCATCAACGAAGTCCATGACGATGCCCAAGAAGTTGTCGAACAACTCCAAGACTTCATAAAATGGAACGACGTGGGGGTTTCTCAACCGCGAGATGGCTTCAATTTCGCGATTCAACCGAGCACGAATCTGCTCAGGATCGACGCCTGTCGGGGCCTGCTTGAAGTTGATGATTTTGACAGCAAATTCTCGGACGATCGCGAGTGATTCTGCGCGATACACCGAGCCTGATGCTCCCTGACCAACCCGTTTTGTAATCAGATACCGGCCGTCGAGCACCCGGCCAAGCCATGGGTCGAAACCGTCTTGAAGCGTAGCCCAGCCGGACTCAGGCGCAGCGCTCCCGCAATCGAGACAATCTAAGTCCTCGGGGAAAAGCACTGCGGAACACTTGCCGCAATAGTGCGCAGGAAGCCTTTTAGCGAACTCCCTGCGGCGCCGATCGTATGTTTGTCGGTCCCCCATTGGACCTAACCTCTTTG
>JBBKVQ010000238.1:0-26473 GCA_037968515.1 Bradymonadaceae bacterium | reverse complement strand
CGTCAGAAGCACGCGTCTTGGACCCGGTCGTTGTGGTTTGCCGTGCGACGGGTACGTGCGTCGTTCCCCTTGATTGCCAGCGAGCCAAACCATGAGTGATGCACTTATTATTACCGCAGCGCTCAACGGGGCCGAGACCATGCGGGAGCAAAACCCAAATGTGCCTTATACCGCCGCCGAAATCGCGACAGAGGCCGTGAAATGCCGTGAGGCCGGCGCCGCGATGATTCATGTTCACGGTCGTAAGGCCGACGGAACCCCGACACAGGACCGCGAGACTTTTGGTCAGATCTTGACCGCTGTTCGCGCGCAATCCGATATCCTGGTGCAGTTTTCGACGGGCGGGGCGGTCTGGATGGACGTCGAGCAACGCATCGAAGCGCTAGATTTGCGCCCGGATATGGCGACATTGACCACAGGCACCGTGAATTTTGGCGACGATGTGTTCAAAAACACGATTCCGATGATTAAAACGATCGCCTCGAGGTTGAGTCAGTTTCATATTCAACCAGAGATCGAAATTTTCGAGGTTGGCATGATGGATACCGCTCTGAAGCTTTTGGCTGAGGGTGTCCTGAATGCTCCGTTGCATTTCGATTTTGTACTTGGCGTGCCGGGCGCGATAGCCGCACGGCCAGAATACCTAGATTTTCTGGTGACTTTGCTGCCCTCGGGAAGCACTTGGTCGGTCGCGGGGGTGGGCCGCCACGAACTGCCACTGGCGTACAAGGCGCTCGAGATGGGCGGACACGTTCGAGTGGGTCTTGAGGATAACGTGTACCTGTCTAAAGGCGTGTTAGCTCAAGGTTCTTGGGAATTGGTGGAAAAAGTCGCCGAGCGCGCCCGGCAGTTGGGTCGCAGGCCTGTCGCGCCAGACGAAGCGAAGACTATTTTGTCGCTGGACCGCATGAAAGCTAACTGAACGCGATGGTGTGGCTTTTCTAGCGGCTCGCTAGAAATCGAACGTTTGGCCCGCTGACCTAGGTTATTTGCGGGTCACAGGATAAAAAGCGGTCGAATACTGCTTGACAAGGGATCGGCCTCATAATTAAATCCCCCACGAATCAAGGCAGTACGCGGATCTCTGGAGTTTAAGCCGTTCTCCGGCGATCCATTTTAGGCATATCCGTATCAACAACTTGTGTAGGAAATTTCCATGACAAAGTCAGAACTAATTAATGCAGTCCACGACCGTGCAACCGAAGCTGGCATCGAGCTTACAAAGAAAGCGACTGGGGAAATCCTCGACCTCGCATTCGACGTAATTGCTGGTGCAATCGACCACGAGCGACGCTTCTCGTACCCACAATTCGGTACATTCAGCGTCAAACACCGCAAATCGCGTGAAGGACGCAACCCACGTACGGGCAAGCCGATCAAAATCGAAGCTTCCTACACGGTGTCCTTCAAGCCAGCTCCTGCGCTTAAAGACAAAGTGAACTAATTTCCGCAAGGGAATTTCAAAAAAGGCACCTCAAAAGGGTGCCTTTTTTGTTTCTTGGCGAAGCGGGCCGGATTAGGCATGGTGTCGGCGATGAAAGAACGATTAGACAAGGTCCTTGTGGACCGCGAACTCTTGGAGTCGCGCACTCGTGCAGCGGCCATGATCATGGCCGGGCACGTCTTCGTGGACGGGCACCGCGTGGACAAGGCAGGCACCAAGATCCGCCCTGACGCCATGATCGAGGTGAAGGGCGACCGCAATCCCTACGCATCACGTGGTGGACTGAAGCTTGAAGCAGCGCTGAAGGCCTTTGATTACGAGTGTAAGGACAAGGTGGTGATCGACGTAGGTGCTTCGACCGGCGGGTTCACCGACTGCGTCCTGCAGCACGGTGCGAGCCGGGTGTACGCTGTAGACGTCGGGTATGGGCAGATTGCTTGGAAGCTGCGCACCGACGATCGCGTCATCAACATGGAGCGCCAGAACATCCGGCACCTCGAATCGGAGGCCATCCCGGAGCGGTGCGATCTTGCCGTGATTGACTGTTCGTTTATCTCGATTGGCAAAGTACTGCCGAACACTTTGACGTTTTTAAAGCCCACCGCCGATATCATCGCGTTAATTAAGCCACAGTTTGAAGTGGGCCTAGGGAATATCGCCCGAGGCGGCGTCGTGAGGGACCAAGACGCAAGAACGGCCGCAATCGAGGACGCCATCGAAGAGGCTCGCGTGCTTGGCTTTGATCATGTAAACGGCATCGACTGTCCGGTGCATGGCCCGGCTGGAAACATCGAATACCTCGTCTGGCTGCGCCGCGTGGAGAGCACATGAGAATCCTTTACGGCGTGGTTGGTTCGGGCATGGGTCATGCGATTCGAAGCTCGGTCGTCATCAGGAAATTGATCGACGAAGGGCACGAAGTCCATGTTGTGGCGTCGGGCGGTGCTGTGAAGTACCTGACCGAGCGTTTCGGTGGGGTCACCGAGATTTGGGGCCTCGACATGGTGGTTGTCGACAACGAAGTCGACAAACTCATGACTGCGGCGTTGAACGCCAAAGGTCTGTTGAAGCGCTTGCCCAATAACGTTCGCGAGTTTTTTGAAGTCGAAGCCGATTTTGCGCCGGAAGTCGTGATCAGCGATTTCGAGACTTGGAGCTGGCTGTACGGCAAGTTCTACGGCCGCCCGATCATCTGCATGGATAATATTCAGATCATCAACCGCTGCACCCACTCCCCTGAAATTTTGGACGGCGAGGAAGACAGTTTCCGCATTGCGAAGTCGATCGTTAAGGCCCGGACACCGCGTGCAAACGAGTACTTGATCACGACGTTTTTCCATCCGCCCATCCGGAAAAAACGAACTCGCCTGGTGCCCCCGATCCTGCGACCGACCATCCTGGACGCCAAGCCTACCCAAGGCGAACACCTGTTGGTCTACCAGACGTCGGAGTCGTTTGTGACCCTTCCAGACATGTTGAAACAGCTCGATATGCCTGTGTATGTCTACGGTCTGCGACGTGGCCTCGAGGCCGACGAAGTCGACGGAAACCTGACGTATCGACCCTTTAGCGACACCCAGTTTGTCGAAGACCTTGCCACGTGTCGCGGCGTGGTCGCATCGGCTGGTTTCACCCTGATGTCCGAGGCCGTCCACCTTGGTAAGCCGTTTTTGGCGACCCCGATTCGTGGGCAGTTCGAACAAATCCTGAATGCTCGATACTTGGACGGACTTGGGTACGGCACGTACGAGATGGACCTTCAGCCCAAGGAGCTCAAGGCGTTCGTTTCAAACCTTCAGACCTACGCGAAGAACCTTGAGTCCTACGAACGTCATGATAATTCCGTGACGTTGGATGCGCTCGACGAATTTCTGAACAAAGTTGCGGCCGGCCTGATCTAGGCCAGTTCCAAGCGGGCAGGATGCTCGCGGGCCCGAACCGCCAAATACACGAATAAATTGCCCAAACGTCACTGTCCATCGACGATGGAGAGGTTACTTGACGTTGGGAAAAAAATGGCCAAATCAGACCTTATGATTTCCGGGTTGACCTTGCGGGCGTTGGTACGTGCCGCCGAGACGCCTGTGAGCGGGCAGCTTGTGAAGCGTCAGCTCTTCTCGGATCTCGAACTCGATGATGTCCTTCGCATCGATCTTCGGACTGAAGATCCGCCTTTGGCGTTGATGCCTGTGCATTCAGATCGGGAGGAATGATGTTTTTTCGAACGACCTCCCGTGATTTTGCCGATGCCTATGCAGCCGGCCGCACCAACCCCGAAGAAGTGCTCGAAAAGACGCTTGATGCCATCCGCGAGTCGGACAAACAGTCGCCCCCATTGGGTGCGTTTGTGCGTCGTACCGAGGCACTGGCCAAGGAGGCTGCCTTGGCTTCGGCCAAACGATGGCGCCGCGGAAAGCCACTCGGACCGCTGGATGGTGTTCCAGTTGCCATCAAAGACGAGTTTGATTTGGCGGAGTATCCGACGGGGGCTGGCACCACGTTTCGTGGTTCCGAACCTGCCGTGGCTGATGCCGCCGTTGTGGCGAGGCTGCGGAAAAAAGGCGCTGTGATCGTGGGCAAGACCCATATGACCGAGATCGGTTTGGGCGGAACTGGCCTAAATGCCCATTATCCGACGCCTCGAAACCCGCACGATTTGCACCGGCTTACGGGTGGCTCGTCCAGCGGCAGTGCGGCTGCGGTGGCAGCGGGTATTTGCCCAGTAGCATTGGGTAGTGACGCTGGAGGTTCGATTAGGATTCCTGCGGCGTGGTGCGGAATTTATGGATTGAAGCCAACCTACGGGCGCGTGCCTAGTTCGGGCGGGGCGCTCTTATCATGGAGCCTGGACCACTTGGGCCCGATTGGGGCAAGTGTTGACGACTTGGCTGCGTTTATGGATGTCGTGAGCGGTAAGGATGCCAACGATCCATCAAGCCTCTTTGGTCCACACCCGCGGCGCATGGGTCGCCTGAAAGCTGGGAACCTGAAGGGCATGAAGTTCGGTTGGTGCCCCGAATTTGCCGACGATGCCGATCCCGATGTTCGCGCGGCTTTCCACGAGACGTTGAGCCGATTGGCCGACCAGGGCGCCAAGATTCAAAAGGTCGAGCTCAAGCACGTCAGATCCATTCATAAGGTTGGCTACATAACCTTTTGCGCCGAAGCCGCGACCTCGCAGCACGACTGGCTGAATGATTTCCGTCAGGCTTACAACCTAGACACGCGACTGGTACTGGCGATTGGCGAGCATATTTCGGCCGTCGAGTATCTGCATGCTCAGCGAGTGCGTCAGTTGATCCGGCAGGAATTTGAGGCGGTGTGTGGACGATTTGATGCGTTCCTGCACCCAACCACGGCGGGGACGGCTGCGCGCATCACGGACTCGACTTTGGGAGAATCCGTCGTAGATACCGCGTTGAACGACCGCGTGTCCCGATACACGTTTGCGGGGACGTTGACCGGTTTTCCTTGTGTGACCATCCCATGTGGCGTGGATTCCGATGCGATGCCGATTGGTCTGGAGCTGATGTCGGCTCCTTGGAGCGACGGGCGTTTGCTTCAAGTTGCGTTTGCCGTCGATCAGGTGATGGAGCCGCTTGGTGCACCGCGGAGAGTCTGGGATGCGCTTTGACCTCAGAGCTTGCGATCCTGCTGACTGAATGGTAGCTAGGCGACTTCATTAGGGCACCCGTATAGGACGGGTGTAATCCCGCATGTCTAGGTCGTCTCAATGCTCATCTTCCTCGCTGCTGCGATCGTGGTTCTCGCCATAGGTCTCGCGTACGTTATTAACGATAATCTTAAGTGGAAAAACATCTACTTGAAGGCGCAGTATGCACTCGATGCGAAGCCACAGAGCCGAAGCGAGTCCAAGAAGTCTGAGCCAGCTAAAGCAAATAAAACCGAATCTTCGCAGCCCTCAAAAGCCGATAAGAAGGCCGACGCAAAATTGACCAAAGCACTTTCGGAAACGAAAGACGAAGTTAAGGCGCTCAAGACTCAGGTTTACGAGCTTAAAAACGAGAACAAAGATCTTAAAGGTGAAGTCGAGGACTTGGCCAAACCAGCCGTTGGAAATGACGCGTTGTTTGAATTGCGCCAGGAGCTCGCAGAAGCGAAGGCTCAAGTTGCCGCTCTTGGTCAGAAGCCAGCTCGCGCAGCGGCTCCGACTCCAGCTCCTGTAGCAGACAAAGTCGTGGCCGACGCGCCGGTCGAGCGTGCTCCTCGTGAAGCGCGCGTTGCTGATGCGGATGAGATCAAGGAACTTCGCAAGAGATACGAAGCTGAAATTCGTGAAGTTCGAAACGAGGCCAACGCGGCTGTAAACGACCTTAAATCAAAAATGCGTGCGACTTCTCAGAACACCGAGAAACAACGTCGTCGGGCTGATAATAACGATCGAGCTTTCAAAATCACTCAGCTGCAGCTTGATGCTGTGCAAGAGCGAACCGTACTGCTTGAAGGCGAATTGCGCCGTCACGGTATCATCTCGGAAGAAGACGTGGCGCAAGCTGCGCTTCGTGCCGCGGCGATCGCTGAAGGTGAAGAAGCTGCGCGTCAGGCTGATGCCCGTGCTGAAGCTCGTGAATTGGCTGCTGCTGCGAAGGCAGAAAAGGCTGAGGCTGCTGCAGAGGCTGACCAGAACGATGCCGTAGAGGCCGAAGCTAAGGCCGCCGCTGAGAAGGCAGAGTCTGAAGCCAAAGCTGCTGCTGAAAAGGCTGCTGCTGAGAAGGCCGAGTCGGAGGTTAAGGCTGCTGCTGAGAAGGCCGAGTCGGAGGCTAAGGCTGCTGAAAAGGCTGAGTCGGAGGCTAAGGCTGCTGCTGAAAAGGCTGCTGCTGAAAAGGCTGAGTCGGAGGCTAAGGCTGCTGCTGAAAAGGCTGCTGCTGAGAAGGCTGAGTCGGAGGCTAAGGCTGCTGCTGAGAAGGCCGAGTCGGAGGCTAAGGTTGCTGCTGAGAAGGCCGAGTCTGAAGCCAAGGCTGCTGCTGAAAAAATCGCCGCGGAAGCGAAGGCTGCCGCTGAACATGCAGCCACCGAAACGATCAAGCACGCGCCAGTTCCTGCGGATGTGGTTGATTCTGCATCGAAAGTTAGTGATGATGACGGGGACGACGGCGGCAAAACTGAAATGATGTCCGTGTCGGCGTTTGCGATCCCAGAAGTTAGTGAGTCCGACACGAAGGCCGACGAGCCAACTGATGACTCGACTCCTTCGGTGAGCAAGACGGAAGTATTTTCAGGCAGCTCGCTCAATGACTTGATTAAAGACCTGCCTGATGAGGACGGATCGCAAGATCCGGCGAAGCGGACTGCATTCGGAATGCGACCCGCCGCCGCTTCAGATGACAAGGGTGATGCTTCAGTGGACGACGCTTGGAGCGATCTCGAATAACACAGGAAAATGATGAAATTGTTACTCCTTCGACTCACGGTACTCAGTATCGTGAGTCTTTTTGTTTCTGACACGTTTGCCCAGCAAACAACCGTCAATTTTGATAATTTGGTGCGTGGTTGCACTTGGAATTCAGAGCCCTGGTCCGGCAATGAATATACCGCCCAGAACGTAGTTTTCAGCGGCACGTTTCAGGCGAGAGATGAATGCGGAAACTTCAGTGTTTCGAACTACTCTTCGCCAAACTTCTTGGCGTGGAACGTCGGCTCAACTGGCAATACTCAGGATATTTTGTTTCCTGCGCCGGTCAGCTTCTTTTCGTTTTTTGTCGCGTCGGGTTCAAATCAGACGATTACGGTCACAGCGTTCAACTCGGCAGGAGTACTGATCGCGACGCAGACTCCGGCGATCGGGTCGGCTGGCGTAACCGTGAGTTTCACAGCTTCCGACATTGCACGGGTGAACGTTTTAGTAAGCAACAGCGGTGTGATCGATAATCTGGTTATCGGCAGCCCAAACCCAACGGCGACGCCGCAGACAGTGATGCTCGACGAGGACAGTTCTATCCAGGTGACGTTAACGGGAACCGATCCCCAAAACGACCCGTTGACGTTTGCGCTGACGTCAGTGCCGGCAAACGGAACAATCACTGGTTTTAACACGGCGACAGGCACCTTGATTTACACGCCTGATCCTGATTTCAACGGTACGGATTCCTTTTCTTTCACAGCATCAGACGCGACAACGACGAGCGCACCTGCCCTGGTGACCCTTCGAGTTGCGGCCGTCGACGATCCACCGACAAGCTCAGATGTCGCGGTGATCACGGACGAAGATGTCACGGCTGCGGTGACGCTTGTCGGTCAAGACGTTGATGGAGATCCACTCACGTTCAATATCGTGACACCGCCTACGAACGGGGTCCTTTTGATTGATGCGAGCACTGGCGTGGGCACCTACGCCCCGGCCGCAGACTATAACGGCCCGGATACGTTCACCTACACGGTGACCGCGGCAAATGTGACCTCGAATCTGTCGACTGGTTCAATCACGGTTCGACCGGTGAACGATCCACCGGTAGCCATTCCCGGCACGGTCATGGTTGCCGAAGACAGTATGGCCTCGATTACGCTCGTGGGCACAGATGCGGATATGGACCCGTTGACCTTCACCTTGGTGGGAATGCCTTCGAACGGCACGATCATGAGTTTTGATTCGGCGACGGGCACCTTGGTTTATGTGCCTAACCCGAACTTCAATGGTTCGGACTCGTTTAGCTTCACAGTGAGTGATGCTGTGTCGACTAGTGCCGCAGCTTCGGTGTCGATCGCGGTGCTGCCAGTCAACGATGCTCCGGTGTTTGTCGAGCCACCGACCCCGGTTGATGATGCTCTTATTGCCGGCGTTGAAGAGACCGAGATAACCTTCACGATCGAGGCGAGCGACGTCGACTTGGACACACTCACCTACGGGTCAGATAACCTGCCGACGGGCGCTACGGTTGACTCGGTCACGGGTGTGTTCACGTGGACTCCAGCTGACTACACCCAAACCGGTGATTTTTCGGTGACGTTCTACGCCGATGACTCCACCGTAAAGGTAGAGCGCACAGTGACAATTTCGGTCACGTTTATTGATATGGACGTCGACGGGCTGCCCGATTCGTTCGAGGTGGCTAACTTACTGGATCCGACCACGCCAGATTCGGACGGCGATAATATCTCGGACTTTTACGAAGTCGGCGACATCTTGAACCCGGCCGATACCGACATGGACAACATCATCGACGCGTTGGACGACGACTCGGATGACGATGGCATTCTGGATATCGATGAAGCAGGTGATGCTGATTTGGTCACCGATCCGATCGACACCGATATGGATTTGATTCCGAACTTCCGCGACACCGATTCGGACGACGACACGGTCGATGATGCGACTGATAACTGCGTCCTGGTGGCGAATCTGGGTCAGGAGGACATCGATACGGACATGATCGGTGACGTCTGCGACGGAGACCTCGATGGTGATGGCGTGGCCAACGGCGTTGATGACTGCCCAATGGTTGCGGGTCTTGTGGCGAAGGCAGGTTGCCCAAATACTCCTCCGACCGCGCCTGTCGCTGTGTCGCCTATCGACGGCATCGAAGTGGCTTCAGGTCAGGTCGTGCTGCTGGTGGATAACGCAACCGACGCCGAAGGCGACGTGTTGACCTATGCCTTCCAGATTCTGGCCAATGCTGATGATCTCACGCCTTTGCTTGAAGTCACGATGACGGCTGAAGAGGCCGCTCAGACTTCTCAGGCCTTTGCTGAGTTGGTTGATGTTGGAACGTATTTCTGGCGAGCGCGCGCCAACGACGGTCTTGAAGACGGAGCGTATTCGGAAGTTGCGACGTTTGTGATCCCTGAAACTGTCGCAGGCACGAACAACGGAACAAATAATGGGACCAATAATGGAACCAACGGCGGAACGAATAACAGCACCAATAATGGGACCAATAACGGCACCAACGGCGGCGGAGGCACCATTAACGGTGGAACCGACGAAGGCTGTGGCTGTACCTCGACTCAGGGGCCTGATGGATTTGCGTTGCTGACGCTGGTCTTTGGTCTGTTCTTTGTGCGACGTCGTCGCAACGCCTAACGATTCGAGCGCGCCGCGTAAGTGCGGCCGCTCCATCGAATGGCTCCCTTCCTATTCCAGATCCATGAATTGATGGCGATCGCCATCAAGACCAAAACCGCGAAGGGGTGCAGCAGCACTCCTTCGGCGGGATGTTTGTGCCTGATGGCAAGCAGAATTCGAACCAAGACGTTCAGGCTTACGGCAATCGTGGCGGGCCAAAACAGGACCGGCCACCAGAACGACAACACCAGCGCGAGGTAGGGCGCGATGAAGGTCAGGCCGTACAGCCCCAGCATGCCAATCAGGCCGATAGCCGATCCGCCGATTCCTTCGTACAGGTTCTTCGAGAAACCCTCCCAAACTCCGTTTGCATCCGTGTACATGCGACATTCAGCCATGTCGTGACCATCTGCAAACACCACTCGGCGGCGCGCTTTTTTGATCAGTCGGCAAAAGGCCATGTCGTCGACCACCTCGTTTCGAACGGCTGCAAAGCCGCCCACCGCGTCATATGCGGTTCGTCGCACAGCCAGAACCTGGCCGTTGGCCGCCAAGAATTTTGGGTCGTGCGTCAGCCAAACCAGCGGCATCGGCAGCCAGCTTGTGTAGGTTAGGTGGAGCAAGGGGAGGACTAAACGCTCGAAGAACGAACCCGTGGCCTGACGTGGCACTGCGGTGACCAAGTCGGCGTGTTTGTCGGCCATCAATCCCAGCAGGTGGTTCAGCCCGCCGGGCAGGATTTCGACGTCGGCATCCAAAAAGAGCAGGACGTCGCCCGACGCCAAAGCGCCAAGCTTGTGGCAGGCGTGCGGTTTGCCCACCCAGCCATCTGGCAAACCCGATCCAAGCTCTACCTTCAGGTTTGGAAACTCGTCTTTCAGCTTGGCCAGAATCTCAGGCGTTTTGTCGGTCGATCCGTCGTCATACACGATGACCTCAAGAACATCGGTGCCGGACTCAAAGACACTGCGCACGGCGAGCTCAATGCCACGCTCTTCGTTGCGCGCAGGAATCAGCACCGACACTTCGTCTTTGACACCCGGCGAGCCGTGGCGAGGCCACACGAGCGCATTAAAGACATTCAGTCCGAACGCGACGGTTGGAAAAACGGTGAGTCCCCAAGGAAGTAGTTGCGCAACGTCGATGATCACCCCATCCAAGAATGCAAAAGGCGTCCAAGGCGGCCCGCTTTGGGGCCGCTAAACAGGGGAAGCCACATCGAGTTTTTTAAACCGGCTCGGTGAACACGCATGCGGACCAGTGGTCGCATCAAATCTGTGTCGATCTTGTCGGGATACAAAAGCTCGCCGACCCCTTGGGCGTTCTGTCCTTCGGCCTGTGCATCAACCAGAAACCGCCAGTAAAACGGCCCATTATCGACGACGTGGGGTGCCTTGACGGTGAGCCACAGAGCGTCGTCCGCAAAGAGTCGAATCGAGGATTTACGCAGCCTACCGACTTCGACTCGTAGCCGTGGGGCATGACGTGTCGTTCCGTCCTTCAAAATGTCCAAACCTTGAATCTGCGGCTCGCCGACATGGGGCCAGACCACGTAATAGATCCGCTCAAAACCTTCAAAGGGGATTCTGCCCCAGACCCATTCGCGGATTCCCTGCGCGTGCATGGGCACGGTTCCACCGTTGCGGTCGTGGTACCCGCGTCCAGAAATCTCAAAAGTGTAGTCTCCACAACGTGCGGTTACCGACGCGTTTGCAGGGCCAACGAGTGGAGACCAATCGTGGGTTGGATTGGTGGATTCGTCCGGGCCGGGCTTGCGAGCCGAGCCGTGCAAACGGATTTCCGCATTTAGGGGCTCCGAACACCCAGGAATATCAAGGTCCAGATCGATTTCTAGGCGCCTTTCATCATCTTGGACAAATGAGCGAAGCTGGCTTCGGCCAAACTGCCAATGGGAGTCGCCGTCCCAGGTCGCAAGATTGGGGGCATACTCTTGAAGTACGTAAAAATCTTCTTTGCCGTTTCGGTAAAAAACAACATTGAGGCTGGGGCGAGACGCGGGCAGTACGGCTTTACCTTTGCGGCTTCCCGAGGCGTAGCCTGGCAGAAAAGGAAGGCCCCACGACCAGATCACCACCGCACCGTTTCCGTTGGCGTCGACAGCATCGAAGTACCACCACGCAAAACCCCCTGGGGCCGCAAGCAGGTCCTGCGACAGTCGATGGGTGGGCGGGGACAACTGGATCATGCTCATGGAATTCCTAAACGACACATATCCAGATGCAAGCGGCGACAGGTTGGGTGCGCTTGCCTTTCGAACCGGTCGAACTATAGTGCACCCATGCGACTGAGGCACACACATCTTACCTACCCTCGCTCGATGACCTGCCGCTGTTGAAGCTGCAATTATCGAGGCGATGCCTCACGCCCAAGCATTAATACCCAGAACTATCCGGCAATCCCATATTTTAAGAAGGGGACCGTCATGTCCGCTGAACCGATGAAATTTAGAGTTTTTGATACGATGACCGATACAAAGGTCGTCGTTAATCCCATTGAACCCGGTCATATCAAGATGTACGTCTGCGGAGTCACGGTCTACGACCTGACCCATATTGGACATGCGCGAGTCTTTGTATTTTTTGACGTGGTCCAACGATTCCTGCGCCACCTTGGTTACGACGTGACCTACGTGCGAAACCACACTGATGTTGATGACAAGATCATCGCCAGGGCTGCAGAAGTTGGTGAAGATCCGTTGGCGTTGTCGCAACGATTCATCGCTGCGCTGGACGAAGACATGGGCCGACTGCACGTGCATAACGCCGACGTCGAACCCAAAGTTTCGGACCATATTCCGCAGATCGTTAAGATGATCGACAGCTTGATCGAGCGCGGTTTTGCTTACGAATCGCAAGGCGACGTGTATTTCCGCGTCCAGAAGTTTGATGGTTATGGCAAGCTTTCGCAGCGCAAGCTCGAAGACATGGAAGCCGGCCGGTCAGGTCGTGTGAATGACGAAGACAACAAGAAGGAACACCCCTTCGACTTCGCCCTCTGGAAAAACGCCAAGGGCGACGAGATTTCTTGGGGCTCGCCGTGGGGAAAAGGGCGTCCGGGCTGGCATATCGAGTGCTCGGTGATGAGCGCGGAATACCTGGGTGAAACGTTTGATATTCATGGTGGTGGGCGAGACTTGATCTTCCCGCATCATGAAAACGAGATTGCGCAGTCCGAGGCTGCGCATGGCAAGACCTTCGCCAACCACTGGATGCATGTCGGCATGGTGAACGTGGCGGAGGTCGACGAAGAAGGCAAGGTCACCGAGCGTAAGATGTCGAAGTCGCTGGGTAATTTCTGGACGACTCGTGACGTGCTCAAGGGTTACCACCCAGAAGCGATTCGTTACTTCATGAGTACGACTGTGTATCGCCACCCGATCACTTATTCGGTCGATAATTTGAACGAAGCAACCCAGCGCAACGAGTACTTGTACACGACGATGGAGCGCATGGATGAAACGCTTGAGCGGGCGGCATATTCGGTGGAAACACCGCCTCCGCGTTCGCCGTTCGTAGCAGTCAAAGAAGGGTACCTCGAAACCTTCCTTGACCGTCTTGAGGCGGACTTGGTTGACGATTTCAACACGCCTCGTGCTTTGGCGATGATCGGAGAAATCGCGAAGGTCGCTAATGACCTGACCGAATCGAAGAAAAAGCCGAACGACGGTTTGGCGTACACGCTTCTGAAAACGCGCGAGTGCATCAAGTCGGCGGGCTACATTCTGGGTATTCTTCAGAACGACCCGAAGGCAGCGTTGCTTGAGATCCGCGATCTGAAGGTCGAACTTCTGGGCATCGACGCCAGCGAGGTCGAGGCTTTGATTGTGGCTCGAAAGGACGCTCGCGGCGCTAAAGATTGGGCGAAGGCCGACGAGATTCGTGACCAGTTGCTGGCCATGAAGATCGACATTATGGATTCGACCGAAGGCACCACCTGGCGCGTCGGCAACTGATGTAGGTCATATCGCGGTGATGGCGATTGGTTAGGATGTTTTCATGCCACCGATCGCCTCACCTGACCTTCGCACCGCGAGTGCGAGTCTTGCCTCGAACCTAGCCTTGGTCTGGGCGGCAACCGCCGTGTACCTGACCCACCCTTACTTTTTACGATTTTACAGCGACGATGCGCGGTTTTTCCTGCTGGGATTGGCCGTCAGCTATTCGGTGCTGTCACCCGCGCTGTTTTTGAGTTTTCGATACTCAGGAGTTTCAAGTCACGGCCTGAAAGTGCTGAGGGCTTTGTGGCGATCGTTGATGACCGGCAGTCTGAGTTGGTCACCCGAGGAGCGCCTGTCGGTCCTGCTCACAGCGGTTCGAGCATTTTTCATCCCGCTCATGGCCAATGCGGTCATCGGACACACTCATCAAATTGGGTACCGCATGTCGTTGCTCCAGAACGACAGCGCCGATCGTGATTTGGATCTGTATTATGTCGTGCTGGCCATGATGTTCATGGTGGATACCCTAGTGTTTTTGCTGGGATATATGATCGAGTCTCCGCGGATCAGCAACCACGTGAGATCCGTGGACAGCTCGGCGTCGGGCTGGCTCGCGACGATGAGTTGTTATTCGCCGTTCAGCGGCGTGACCATGTTGATGATCCCCTGGGACCCGACCTACGAAATCGTTATGCCAGCGGGGGCCTTCCGCGATTTCATCATGGTTTCCGTGGTGGTTCTTACGGCGGTCACGCTTGGCGCCGTGGCGGTATTGGGGCTGAAGGCCTCAAATTTGACGCATCGAGGAGTCGTGACCAGTGGTCCATATGCGGTCGTTCGGCACCCAATCTATTCGCTGAAGCTTCTAAGCTGGTTTGTGATCGCCGTGCCGACGCTAAGCCTCACCAGCACGATCGGGCTCGCCATGTGGGGCCTGATCTACGTGGCTCGGGCGGCTACCGAGGAGCGGCATTTACGCCAAGACCCCGACTATATTGCGTACGTAAAACGAGTGAGATACCGGTTCATTCCCGGCTTGATTTGATCAAACGTGCCGCGGCTCGTCCCGACAAAAGGCACATCGGAACACCTCCACCTGGATGCGCGCTTCCCGACGCCAGATAAAGACCTTTGAGTTCGGGGATCGAGTTGGCTGGTCGTTGAAACGCAGAAAACTGCGAGTTCGATGATGCCCCGTAGATGCTCCCCCGCGATCCACTGAACTGGTGGGCCAAATTGGTTGGCGTGCGTCTCCAGACGATTTTATCTTCGGTATCGAGCAGCCCGTGAGCCACTAAACGTGCCATGACCGTCTTTTCAAGTGCCTGCCAAACTTCGTCCGGGGTCTGACCTGATTTGGGCTCTGCCGGGGCATTTGCCATGACAAAAATGGGCTCGTGATCGGTCCATCCCGATCGCTGATGGGCTTTTTCCTGTGCACACAAGTAGACGGTCGGGTCAGCTGGCGGAACTCCGTGGTCGAAGATGTCCTCGAATTCGGCGCGGTAGGGCCGGTCAGGAAAGAGCACGCTGTGCGACGGCCGGTCACGGCGCCTTGCCTTGATCACGGCGGTCCAGCCGCTCATGGACGGTTCCGCGTTGCCACTTAAGGACTTGAGCGCCGGCGCGAGTTCGCTGACAAGGTGTGAGACGTCTGCGTTACAGATCACGCGTTGTGCGTGGATTTCTTGTGCGTCGGCCAGTCGCACACCAGTGATTTTACCGTTGGCACTCACGATATGTGTGACCTTGGTGTCGTACCGGAATTCTGCGCCGTGCTTCATCGCGACGCGTTCTAAGGCTTGCGCGACCTGGTGCATTCCTCCGCGCACCCCGTAGGCGCCCAGTCCAAGTTCAACCCAAGCAATGCAGTTCAATGTGGCTGGCGCAACCCACGGGTTACTGCCGTTATAGGTTGCGTAACGCATGAAGAGGTCGCGCAGGTGGGGGTCACGAATGCGTCGATTGATGGCCGACGCCATCGTTCGCATGGCGTCGATTTTGAGGACCTCACGAAATTTAGAAACTCCGAGTTTTAGCGCAGAAAAGGCCGTCGGGGCGTCTCCGTAAACAAAGTTCGGCGCGGCAGCGTCCCAGATGTCTTTGGTGTAGGCCATAAAGGTGGCAAATTCGATGGCCGCCTCGACGCCCAATGTCTCTTGGATGGCAGTCGTTGTGTCGGCGACCGTGAAGCGCACGTCGAGCTGCGGGCCAGCAGGCCAGATGTAGCGAAATTCGTCGGATGGCAGCAGCTCGAGTTCGGCGGCGGTGGAAGTTCCCGCGAGTGCGAAGAGTGAATCCAAAACATCGGTCATGGTCAGGACGCTTGGGCCGGTGTCGAATTCGACGCCCTCGTCGATGGCCCTTCCCATTTTTCCGCCAGGGTCAGGGCCTGCCTCGAGCACCAAGACTTTGAGTCCCGCCGCGCTCAGTTCAACGGCCGCCGCTAGGCCGCCTGCGCCTGCTCCGATGATAACTACGTCCACCGAAGTCATTTGATCCAAACCGTCTTAATATTCATGAAGGACTTTGGTCCATGAGGACCAAGTTCGCGTCCAAACCCACTGTTTTTGATGCCTCCAAAAGGAAGTCGAGGGTCGGACTTCACGATGCCGTTGATGGCGACATGACCAGCTTGGATTTGTGCGGCGAGCTTTTCGGCGTCTGGGCTTGTGGTCCAGAGGCTCGACCCGAGCCCTAGCGCGGATTCGTTGGCGAGTTCGATCGCGTGTCCTGGATCTGAGGCGCGAATCACAGCGGCCACGGGGCCGAAGGTTTCTTCGTCAAATAGGCGCATTCCGGGCCGCACATCTGTGACCAGAGTGATGGGATAAAAACACGGTCCAAGATCCGATTTCTTTCCACCCATGATCAGGCTTCCGCCAATCGCGGCGGTGTCTACAACCTGTTCGTGGATGGCGTCTACCAGGTCAGGCCGGGCCATTGGACCCACATCGGTCGCGTCGTCCATCGGGTCGCCGATTTTCATCGTGCTGAAGGCTTCTTTGAGACGGTCGCAGAAGGCTTCATAAACTTCGTCTTCGATGATGAAACGCTTGGCCGCGATGCAGCTTTGACCGCCATTCAGCAGACGGCTGGTCACCGCGCCTTTGACGGCATCGTCTAGGTCTGCATCCTTCAAAACGATGAAGGGATCCGATCCACCGAGCTCAAACAGTGCAGGCGTCAGGTGTTTTCCGGCCAGTTCGCCAACCGATCGACCAGCACGTTCGGACCCGGTCAGCGACACGGCGCGAATCCGCGAATCTGCCATCAAGTCTGAGATTGCCTCGTGTCCGACCAGCAACGTATGGAAAACGCCTTCGGGAAAACCAGCTTGGATGAAGATTTCTTCGATCGCGAGCGCACAGCGAGGGACGTTTTCGGCGTGTTTCAACACGGCGACATTGCCGGCCATCAAGGTCGGCGCCGCAAAACGGAAAACCTGCCAGAACGGGAAATTCCAGGGCATCACTGCCAGCACGACACCAAGCGGTTCGTAAGAAACGTAGGACTTGCTGGCGTCAGTTTCGATGACTTCATCGGCAAGGAATTTCGCGGTGTTTTCGGCGTAGTACTCACAAACCCACGCGCACTTTTCGACCTCTGATTGCGCCTCGCGAAGGGGTTTCCCCATCTCGTGAGTCATCAAAGTGGCCCACTCGTCAGCGCGACTTCTAAGGACCTCTGCGGCCTTCATGAGGAATCGTCCGCGCTCCTTCAAAGATTTATCGGCCCAGCCTGCAAAGGCAGCGTGAGATTGCGAAACAAGATTTTCGACCTGTTCGGCGTTGTGCTCGTCGAATTCGGCAAAAACGCTCATGTCTGCTGGATTTATGGATTTCATGCGGATCCTATTTGGAATCTTAGATGCCGTCGATTTGACCAAGAGTGCGGAATTTTTCGATGTCCAACTCCAGCAGAAGTTCGATCGCTGTGAGTTCCGTGCCTTCGTCGACCCAGCCAAGCGAAGCGGCAAGCTGCCCAACAAGCTGCGGGGGAGTCATCGCGCCGTCCATGGTTTCGAGAGACGTCGAATCGAAGCGTTTGGACATTCGGTTCCCTTGCGCGTCCAGCATCAGCGGCACGTGCCAGAATCGGGGGATTTTGGCATCAAGGGCTCGAAATAAAAGCACCTGACGTGGGGTAGAGTCGGCAAGATCCTGGGCGCGCAGGATATCGGTCATCTTCATGTCGATATCGTCGACCACGACCGCGTGTTGATAAGCCCAAAGTCCATCGGTGCGTTTCAGTATGAAGTCGCCAACCTCGGTAGCCACGTTTTGGGTTATTGGGCCGATCAGTTCGTCGTTGACCACGATTTCTGAGGTGTCGGTGATCTTGAATCGCCACGATGGCTGGCGGTCTGGCCGCTCAGCCTGCCGCGCGCCGCGCTCTTCATGGGTCAGGTCTCGGCAGGTTCCAGGATAAATAGGTGAGCCGCTATGGGGAGCACTTGAGGCCTCTGCGATGTCTTTTCTGGAGCACCAACAGGGGTAGGCGAGGTCTTTATCAATCAATGTCCTGAGGGCCGACTCGTATTGGCCGGTGCGCTCGGACTGATTATAGGAGGCGTTGGATCCGCCGATATCTGGACCTTCGTCCCAATCGAGGCCGAGCCAGAGGAGGTCTTCGATGATTTGTTGGGCCGAGCCAGGCTTGCATCGTGGAAGGTCAAGGTCCTCCATTCGCAGCACGAATGTCCCATGATTAAGCCTGATCTGCAGCCAGCTCAGTAAGGCGGTGCGCAGGTTTCCCAGATGCTGTGGCCCGGTTGGGCTTGGAGCGTAGCGTCCACGAATCATCAATGAAACGCGGGTTCGAGTTTTTTCAATAAGGCCGCGAGAGGTTCAAAGTCAGGCAGCTGCGAGAGCGCGTTTTTCACATACGCGATCGACGGCTGATAGTAGGGCAAAAACGAGGGGTTGCCCTTCACTTGGTCGATGAAGATGAAACGTCCTGCGTCTTTGAGTTTTCGCTGCAGAGTCTGCAGGTGAAAGAGCCGATGGACATCAGTTTGGGCACACCAGCTCAGGCCAGCCCGCGTGCCCGCGTCGACATAATACTGAACAAGTTCCTGCACGGTTGCAGGTTCGAGCTCGATATACGAATCACGCAAGAGTGCGACAAGGTCGTAGATGAAAGGTCCGCGCAGCGCGTCTTGGAAGTCGATCATGACCCAGCGGCCGTCTTTGCGCATGATATTGCGTGACTGATAGTCGCGCAGCACCAGCGTCTTTGGTGCGTCCAGCAGCACTTCAACAATTCGATCGAATTGAGTTTCAAGGGCGCTCAGGTCGTCGCCAACGTGGTCGGCGCCGTACTGTGCATCGAGGCCCCACTCGCGGTAATGGTCGAGTTCCCACCGAAGTAGGGTTTGGTCGAACTCTTTCGTCCACGCGATGCAATCGCGATCGCTACTCGTCTGAATCGAAGTTTGAAACTTGATCAACAGGTCGATCGCTTCTTTGTAGAGAGGGACTTGTCGTTGCGGGGCGTCCAGGTAGGCGTTTTCGAACATCTCTTGACCAAGGTCCTCAAGCAGAACAACACCCAGGGCCATATCGACGTGTTCGACGGCGGGAACCGGAATACCCAAGCGAAGCAGGTACCTTTGAACATTCAAAAATGGGAGTTCTGTGGGCTTGGCGTGGTCTCCGCCCTCGTCGCTTTTTAGAGCTTCGTCGCCAAGCGGCATCACCATCGCCATCAACGTTGATTCGCCGCGAGGAGCCTCGAAGTCGGCCGGTAACATGATGCGCCAATAGATGCGCAACGACGCGTGCCCCCCGAGGTTTTCCAAGTCAGAAGACTCGGCCACATCGGCATTGAATCGATTGCTAAGGGCTTTTCGAATCCGTGCTTCCATGTGGGCCTCAGAGGTAGATAGAGAACGACCCAAGGAAAACCATGTCGTCGGTATTTTGGAGATTCAGTTTGTAGCCGACATCAAATCCAGCCGCCGAGGTGCGCCAGCCAGCCCCAAAGGTCAAGTTCGAGGTGTCACTTGAGTCGATGCGTTCAAATCCCGCCCGCAGTGGCACTGCATCCAGCAACACTTCGATTCCGGCACCAAAGAGCATGGACGCGCTTTCTTGAGAGGTAAGATCGACGCCAACATCGCCCGAAAAAGTGAAGATATCGGCGGTGAAGCCCATGCCACCAGTGACGGTGGTTGGAGCAACAGACTGGCAGCGATCCAGGTCGCATGGGTTGATCAGGTTTTGCCCGGCAACTCCTAGGTGCAGTCCCTCGGTTACCTTGATGATCGCGCCAGCGTCGAGCGTGAAGCCGTTCAGGACCTCAACGTCGCCGTCATTGAATTTCAAATACCGTCCGCTGACCCCAAGAGCCACACGATCGGGAACGACGGGAACGCCAATACCCACGCGGATATCATGCCCAGTGAGGTTTTCGTTGTCGTCGCGCCCAATGAAATAGCTGTAGCTCACACCCGCACCAAGTGCCGGGTTCGTTTTGCTGTCGGATACCGAGGCGTTGAGCACACTACCGCTTGGGTTGTATTCAAAAGTGCCTTCGATGGCGTACATGACCGAGCGAGCGATGCCTGCCGGGTTATGTTGGATCGCATTGGCGCCTTCAGCGGTAGCGGTGACTGCATCGCCCATTCCGGCTGGCCGGGTGCCCTTGGTGAGCTGTTGAGCGCTCACCAGGCTTGGTACAAAGAGGACCAGCCCCAACGAAAAAACAGAAGATAAACGGAACATGGGCTCGACCTCATCCTTGAGTAACGCCCGAAGGTGTAACCAATTGTGGATCCGGCATCAAGCCAGACCCGACGTCACAGTGGCATAAATTTGTTTTAAGTCAGACGTGCGAGCAAAAGCACCGCCACAAGCACGATTATTCCCAATGCCACCAGCAACACGAGAAACCAGACTTTGTTGATCTCCGGTGCAATTTCTTCCTGCGCTGGGGCAGGGGCCGGCGACAACGCTGGGCTCAGCGGTTGGGGTAAGCTAGGAGACAACATCTGTTGCATTTCGTTGGCGGGAATCGTCGGGCCGATGTTGCGTTCCACGCGTTGGTGTTGTCGCCCGTCTTCGAACGGGTTTCCCGGTGATGCCTGATAGCCAGACCGCATCGGGGGCGGAGCGCTGTTGATGAGTTGTTGTTCTTGGGGCGACGCGGGCTTTTCGCGCGTCCGTTCAGACGTGTCCGCGTAGTCCTTACCTAAAACGAGTTTCGGCCCCGAAGCCCTTGGGGCTGGTTGCGCCGGTTGCGCCGGTTGCGGCTGGGGCTGCACGGCGGGTGAAGGCAGATAGGACATCAGCTGCTCGCGCGACATCTGGGGTGCTGTCAGGTCTCGGCTATCCAAATGTGCGTCCGCGATGAGGACACCGTGGCGCAAGGCCTCGACTTTTGGTGGTTGCAGCACATCGACCTTCATCGGTCGCGCGATGGACACGGTCTCAAAATCTTCGGGCTCTACGGGCTGGGTGCCGTTCCCCATCGGAACACCACGTTGGTGCAAGCCAGAGGGGCGCAAAGCACCTGGGTTTTGGGCCGGAAGTTCATAGGTGTTTTGATCCAGATTTTCGCCGTGCGCTATCGGATTTCGTCCCGAAGGTTGCCGTCCCGAAGGCTGCCGTCCCGAAGGCTGCCGTTCTAAAGGCTGCCGTCCCGAAGGCTCACGCTCGATTTGTTGTCGGCCGGAGGGTTGGCGTTCAATCGGCTGTCGACCCGACGAGTGTTGCTCAAGTGGTTGTCTGCCGGACGGCTGGCGTTCGATGGTCTGTCGCCCCTGGAATTGCGCGGCAAGTGCCTCTTGCGACTGGCTGCTCTGGATCAGTTCCTGGATTTCTTTGGAGGGAGCCATCCGGGTCACGTCCTCGTTTTGAAGGCGTTCTTTTAAGCCCGGAATCGCTTCGGTTTCCAAGTTTTCGTCGCTGAGCGCCAAGCTGGCGTTCGAGATTCGCACGATTGCAGAGTTGCTGAGCTCCGACGTCATATCGGGTTGGGGATTTCGCTCAATTTTGAGCGTGGCCTCGATTTCCATCGTGGCCTGATCCATGGGCAACCCTGCGAGGTTTTCGATACGGTCGGTCCGGCCAAAGGTGTCGTCTGACGTGCGATCGACTGCGATTTCATCAGCGTTGATCGCGAAGCTCAAAAGTTCGCTTGAGATTCGTCCGTTGACCGTGTCTGCAACGGTGCTCTTGTTGCCCTTGTTGCCCACCCGCAGGTCTAAAAGCGCTTGGGTAAAATCACGAATCGTATGGAACCGATCCTGTGGTTTTTTCTCCATCGCTTTGAGGATGATTTTTTCCAGAGCCAGATCAAGTCCGGGCTGGATCCGTGACGGAGGAAGCGGTGGCGCCTCGACCTGCGCCATCATCAACGCAAATTCGGTGGGTGCGTTAAACGGCACCTCGCCGGTCACCAGTTTGTACATCATCACGCCCAGACTGTAGATGTCGGCGCGGCCGTCGATCGATTTAGAGCCGACGATTTGTTCAGGCGACATGTAGTGGAGCGTGCCGACCGTGGTGCCGGTGGCCGTGAGGTCATGGCGTCCACCTTTGATTTTAGCGACGCCAAAATCCAGCACCTTGGGGGCCTGAAGGTCGCCATCGGGCAACAGGATATTACTGGGCTTGATGTCCCGGTGGATCACGCCCTGAGAATGGGCAAACCCAACAGCAGACATCATCGGGATGTAGACATCGACGATCTGTGCGGAGCTCAAGGGTCCATTGGTGGCCAAAAAGTCGTCGAGCGTTGGGCCCTCAACAAACTCCATCAGGATCGCAAGAAAAGGTACATCCTGAATCTGAAAGACCCGGATGATATTGGGGTGCCGAAGTTGTTGCTGAATGCGCCCTTCTTCAACGAAGCGGGCCCTGATAATCGCGTTATCGCTGTAGTAGGGATACAGAACTTTGAGGGCAACCCGATGGTTGGTGAGTTCATCTGTCGCCGCATAGATCGATGCCATGCCGCCTTCTGCAGCTAGGAACTCGACCCGGAACCGGTCGAGGACTCGGTCGCCTGATTTCAGGTCGACTGACATTATTGATCTCGTGCTGAAGGCAAGTTGATGGCTCGAAGTGTGATCCAGACCAGCATAGTGGAAGTCGCTGCACACGCAAATTCGGTGTGGTTATGCAAGTTTCTGAGACCTTTAGCAGTCAGTCTGTCGGACACTCAAACTCGACACGAAAGGCGCCTTCTGGAATCGGGGTAGGCGAAAGCCACGGCATGACCCGCGCGTGCTGGCACGTCAGGACAAGCGGGCGGCTGCCTTCCAATGCGCAAGATACGTTCGCGGGCACGCCAGGCATGGCCTGAGCGACCAGCTGAATCATGGGGTAGACTCGGCCGTCGAGCTCCAGATTTGGCAAAAAGACACTCACGCCGTGATCTGGAAAGCCGGCGTCACTTCGATTCTCTTTTGGAAGGCGTGCGATCAAGACGTCAGGCCTAGCTGAAAAGTCGGCACCTTGCAGCGTCTGAGTGCCGGTCAGTCGGATTTGCCGACCTTCTGGGGTGACGTTGCACAGCGCTTCCGAAAACCCAATTTTGCCGCGGGCCGGCCCGATGGCCCATTCGACGGTGCCAATGGCTTTCACATCATCACTCGTCCGCAGTTTTTTGGAGGGTTCGCACCCAGTGGATCCGAAAACTACGACCGCTGCAACGAGGCGACCCACCCAGACAGGCATTATTTCGCCTTGGGAAACTGGTCGAAGCGTCGACTGCCCACTTCTGGCGGGATCAATGCACCGATCGCATAACCTGCACCGGCCTGCGGATCGCCAAGTTGGCCGATCTCTTTTTGAACAATATAGGTGCGTCGAGCGATGGGAATGAAGAGCGCGTAGTCCCCGACTTGAGCTGCACCCACATGGGCATATCGCAGGAAGTCGCGTGCTTCTGCCCAGATTTCTCGGGAGGCGGCGACGTCGGACCGGAAGATATAACAGAGCACATTCGCGCGGTTGATTCCTGCCTCTTCGACCGACGAAAGCAACGAAGAGAACGTGTCACCCGTGGACGGAAACCCATAGAGCAACAGCTGCATATAGATGACATGCGCTTTGACCTGATATTCGCCTTCAAGGTCATGAAGCTGTTCACTGCGCTGCAGGGTTTTTCCGAGCAAGCGGAAGATCTCGGACTCGTCATTGCGATCGAGCGCGACATAAGCCGACCGAATCATCGCCGCGACCCATTGGCGTCGCACTCCGATGGTCTCCGAAACATCAGCCGAAAGGCGGTAGTGATCAAGCGCGGCGGTATGGTCACGACGGATCAGTTGGATATCGCCCAGATAGATATGAAGCTCGGCGATTCGGCCACGATCTTGGACCGCTGATGCTCGCATCAGGGCCTCAGCCAAATGGACTTCGGCCTGATCGACGTTGTCCAAAGCAGCCAAAGTGCGCGCCAAGCCAAGGTGAGCTTCGTGTTGAACCTGCAGGTGGAGCGACGACGAGAGCGCAATCGCACGCGTGAAGTACTGCCTGGCCTCGGTAAAGCGAGCGCTCGCAAATGCCGCATCGCCAAGCTCGGTAAGGCATTCGACGACTTCAAGGTCTCTGCCCTGTCGTTCAAAAAGCTGAAGGCTCTGATCAAGGTGTTCAAGAGCTTCTGGGAAGCGAGCACGCCGCGTAAGGACTTCGCCCAAATGCCGATGAACGCGTGCCACTAGAGCGGCGTCACGAAGTTTATGGGACATCTCAAGGGCTTGCCTCGAGAGGTCTTCGGCGAGCGACGCGCGGCCCTGCGCCAGCGCGCAACGACCCATATCGCTGGTGATTGCGACAAATGGCCGCGCCTGCCCAAGGTTTCGATAGGCGTCTCGTGCCTTTTCGTAGGATTTCAAGGCGTCGTTATGACGTTCCTGAGAAGCCGCAAGATCGCCCAGAATCCGGTGTGCTCTGCCGCGGATTTCGCGGTCATTCGGGTCGGCCTCGGTCAGCGCTCTGGACAGTGCGTCTTCAGCAGCGCCGTGTTCTCCGAGCGCGCCGTGGATCTCACCCAGTCGAATCCAAACCTGTGCACGCTCGACGTCGATGCCGGCGGGTCGCGTGTCCAAGATTTTTTGGATCTGCAGATAATATTCTCGCGACGCGTCCAGGTCGAGCGACGTGAACGCCTTTTCGCCCGCCGTGTGCAGCATTGCGACTGCTCTTCCGACTTGTCCACCGAGCCGATAGTGACGAGCAATCGCTTTCACGTTTTCGTGGCCAGGCGACGTAAAGTAGCCCTCCATCAACTCGCCGAGCTTACGATGAGCGGACTCGGAATCGGCTCCTTGGTCAAACGATTCCCGCAGGGCCTCCGCAAATCCGGGTTTCGAAAATCGGATGAAATCGTCGTTGCGTTGAACGATCCCAAATCGCTCAGCCTGAGTCATGACAACGTCGACCACACGGATCAGTTCATTGTCGAGAATCCTTGCGTAGACCAGTTTCCAAAGATCGTGAGGAACCTCGTCTCCAAGCTGGGCCAAGTACCCGAGGATTCTGTCGAATGCGCCCGAGACATTGCCCTCGAGGCGGTCGGTCGAATCGGCAGTATCATCAACGTCGTCCGAATCATGATAAATCGGGTCGGATGGCGGGTCCTGAAAACCCATATACGAGCCGTCCACATCGATATCGACCGGTATCGCGGCCATTCGCTGGGTCGCCTCGTCCTTGCGTTCTCCTGGAGGCACAAGGGCCAGCTGTCGCCCGTAGGGTCGCTGGGCCTGCAGCAGGCCTTGAGTGTAGCGAATCGCCCCAGGGCGTTCGTCGAGGTCTTCCGGACTGCACGTCACGATCAAAAAGATCGGAATCGGTGAAGCCTGAATTTCACGGAAGAACCGGTCCAAAAACGCCAGAGTTAAAGTGTCGAGCCGTTCCAGATTCTCGAGGCCCCACACCACCGGGCCAGATTCTGCCGCCTGCCGAAAAGGAATCGAGATGCGACCCAGCAGAGTCTCGCGAAAACTCGAGAGGGCGCTCAGGTCCTGGCCGTCTTCGTGGCCGCCGCCTTCGTCGCCGTAGAGGCGATTGAGAATGCGTTTGACCTCGCTTATCCCGGCTCCCTGCGATTGCACACCCGTGAGCGCGCAGAGCTCGTTTTCAAGGGATGTCTCGGAATCCGACTCGTTGGCTCGATGGAGCACGGTCATCAAGGGATCCTGAATGGCCTTGGTCAAAAATGCCCGCAAAAGGTTGCTGCGCCCGGTGCCAGGAACGCCCCGAATCACGACCAGGCGAGGCACTTGTGCCGCGATTACCTCTTGGAGGTCGTTTTCTAGAACCTCAAGCTCCCATCGATAGATTTCCTCGACATCTTCGTCGGTGGCCATCGACAGGTTGGCCATGTTGAGCATCGGGGCTCTTGGCATCGTTCGGGTGCGTTTGGGCCGTTCGGACGGGTCGATCCAGTCGTCGAACTCGGGCGCCATCAAGGCGTCGATCATGGCCGTGGCGCCTTGAAGCCGGTGTTCGGGGTCCTTCTGAGTAGCCTGCGTAATCAAGTTCGAAAACGGCGTGCTGTCCCAAGGGGCCGGCAGTGCAAGGGGCGGATCGTTGATCTGCCTGAGCATCACGTCCATCGCGTTGGTGCAGCTTTCATAAGCGGCGTGGCCCGTGATCATCTCGAAGGTGATATGGCCAAGGGCGTAAACGTCGACCGCCGGGGTGATCCCTTCGGCCATCGCTTGTTCTGGCGCCATGTAAAGCGGGGTGCCGAACACCGTGCCTTCTTGGGTCAACGGCGCCATCGTATTGGGGCCAGCGTCGCCAAATTCCTGAATGGCTTTCGAGACCCCAAAGTCGAGGACTTTGACAAATTCACCGTCGTCGCGCTTGCACAGGAAGATGTTTTCAGGCTTCAGGTCGCGATGCACCAGGCCGATGCGATGCGCTTCGGCAAGCGATCGGCAACTTTGCATCAGGATCCGCCAAACCCGTTTCAGGTCCATCGGGATATGGCGTTGAACGACGGCTGCGAGGTCGTTGCCGATCAGCAACTCCATCGCGATATAACACAGGCCATCGTCGGTGTGGCCGTAGTCAAAAAGCGTGATCGT
>JBBKVQ010000237.1:0-3389 GCA_037968515.1 Bradymonadaceae bacterium | reverse complement strand
TGGATAACCTTGTTAGACTCCCGGACTCACACGCGAGGCCGAAATGAACGAACATAACGCAAACACACAAGGGCGTGATGCCCTCTTGGCGTGGCAACAGGCTCAACCTTCGAACGCCTATACCTCTGACCCCTATTTCCGCCGCGTTCTTTTGCACCATGCAGGGCCCAAAATCGACCGAATCGAGGCCGATCTGATTCGCTTTGGTGAGGAAGTGGCAGGGCCGGTGGATGCCGCAGTGCGTGAAAATAATCTTCATTCGAATTTACCGCGGCTTGAGCGCTATTCGCCGGTGGGCGTTCGAACAGAAGAAATTGTCCATCATCCGACCTACCACGAAGCGGGACGCTCGATTTATGGGTCTGGGGTAATGGAAGCGTACGCCGAACCCGCCAATCATTTGGGGGCCTTGGCTCGTTTTTATGTGTCGTCTTATAATGGTGAAGCTGGCCATAATTGCCCGCTGGCGTGCACCGCTGGGGTGATTCGAGTGATTCAAGAAGTGGGCTCGGATGAGCTAAGGCAGCGTTATTTGCAACGTCTTTTGGACCGGAATTATGACCGACATTACGAGGGCGCGCAGTTCCTAACCGAAGTTCAAGGAGGCAGTGACGTGGGGGCAAACGCCACCCGCGCCGTGCGATCGCCCGATGGCACTTGGCGGATCTTTGGCGAAAAATGGTTCTGCTCCAATATCGATGCCGATTTGTTCTTGATGACCGCGCGGGTTGAAAACTCCGGCAAGTCTTGGGGCGGCACGGCCGGCCTGGGTCTGTTCTTGGTGCCGCGTGCGCTTGAAGACGGCTGCGTGAACGAATTCAAGATTCGTCGCCTGAAAGACAAACTGGGCACTCGTTCCATGGCGAGCGGCGAGGCCGATTTTGAAGGCGCCGTCGCTTATCATATGGGCGAGCTGGGTGATGGCTTCAAGAATATGATCGAGCTCGTCATCAACACGTCTCGTATCTACAACGCCGTGGGTTGTGCTGGTGTCGCGCGTCGAGCTTTTGTGACCGCACAAACCTACGCAAAACATCGTGTGGCTTTCGGTACCACAATCGTCGATTACCCTTTGGTTCAAGAACATTTGGCAGACATGCGGGCTGAGCTAGAAACGATGACCTCGGCGACCTTCTATTTGGTGGCGTTGCAGGACCGCATCGAGGCCGGCGAGGCCACCCAGGACCAGGTGGCGTTCCAACGATTGGCTGTGAATTTGAACAAGATGGCGACCGCCAAAGTCTCGCGCCAGATGGTCATCAATGCGATTGAAGTTCTGGGCGGGAATGGCGCCATCGAATCGTTCTCGGTCCTTCCAAGGCTTTTGCGCGACGCGATTGTCTACGAAAACTGGGAGGGCACTCATAATACGTTGCTGATGCAGATGTACCGCGACATGGGCAAATACGGTATTCACGTGGCGTTTATGGCCGAGCTCAAACGTCTTGTTTTGGGAGGCACTCAGGCTCAGAGCGCCGAGTTCAGCGGGTTGATCGACGAATTTTCCGAACGCTTAACCGAGGTGCTTGGCATGCCCGTCGAACAAGCCCCAGTGTTTTTAAAACCGCTGATGGACCAGTTGGCTTGTCTCATGAGCGCGGCCATTCGGCTTAACGAACCCAAAGACCTTACGGCGCCCGGCGTTGACGATTCGTTCACACATTATGTGGACACTAAAATTCACCCCAAAAGAGCGCGTGGTCGCGACTATTTTGAGCGTATTGGTCGTCTGGCGAGGGGCTGAAATTGAACAAGTATTTTTGTTTGAGCCTGTTTGTCCTGTTTTGCGTTGGGTGTACTGATTCTGCAACGACCGACGAACCAGGCGTGGTCGGATTGCCGGACGATCGCGATGGTGACGGGGTCAAAGACGCCGCGGAATTGGCCCTTGGCACGGACCCGGACAACCCCGATACCGACGGAGACGGCCGCATTGATGGAGTCGAGGTCGAGCTAGGCACTCAGCCTACGATGGCTGATACAAGCTGCGTCGAGGACACGTATTCTGCAGATCTCCGCACGCGACCAGTTGACGTGATTTTTGTTTTGGATAACTCAGGTTCGATGCGCGAGGAAATCGAAAGTGTTGAGCGAAATATTAACACTAATTTCACTCAAATCATGGATGATGCCGGGCTGGATTACCGTGTCATCATGGTTTCCAAACACGGTGAGGGCACGCCTTTCGATTCCGATATCTGTGTCGCAGCGCCGCTTTCGGGCACGACCTGTGATCCGGTGCCAGCGCAGCCTGCCAACACCGCGCGGTTCTTTCATTACGATACCGAGATTTCGTCGGACGACTCGTTTGGTGAGATTTTGTCGACTTATAATCGGGCCGACCGGAATGGGTTTACGACTACTGGCTGGTCGGCATGGCTGCGGGATGATTCGTTCAAAGTATTTATCGAGTTTTCGGACGACGAACCTTCGTCGCCGGGCGCCGAGTCATTTGAACAACGGCTGTTAGCGCTTCAACCCGCCAAATTCGGGACGCCCGGCAATCGAAACTATATTTGGCACAGCGTGGTGGGCATTTATCCCAAAGACGATCCCACCGCCGCGTATTTATCCTCTGAGGCGCTGCAGCCGCTGCAATGTCAGACCGCCGAGAAGCCGGGCCTTGAATACCAGAAGCTGAGCGTTGCTACGGGGGGACTGCGTTACCCCGTGTGTAATTTCGATAATTACGATGTCGTGTTTCGTGCGGCCGCGATTAAAACCGTCGAAGATTCGGATATCGACTGTTCGCTTAGGCATCCGGTGGCTCCATCGGGCAAAAAGTTGGTCTTTGAAAAGTCGGCACTGCAGCTGACGGATGACGCCGGGGTGCGCCGTTTGATTCGGCGAGTAGACGCTGTGGGTGATTGCGGTGCGGATAATTATTATGTGACCGCGAGTTCAGTGGAGTTATGCCCATCGCTTTGTGCTTTGGTCGAGGGCTTGAACGCTGGCACGATGACGGTGTACTCGGAGTGCGCACTGCAGACGTGTGAAACGCCGGGAGTGGAGCGATGCGATGACGGCATAGACAACGATTGCGACGGTTTTACGGACCGAGGTGATATCGAGTGTTTTTTGTAATAGCCGTCGGCTTTGCGTTGGCGCGGCACGCTCCGTGCCAGAAGTGGGATTATAAGGTGAGATATGGGTATCTGGGGACAGCTCGATATACGCATTGATCCGTGGGACGCGGATTACGGAGCGTCGACCGCGTTTGAGGGGTTTGCTGACGACGAAACCCGTCTTGAGTTGGACCTCGAACTTCAGGAGTGGTGCGCCATCGGCGCACAGGATGTCGTGCCTCCTGAACGTTGGGTATTCATCGACGGCATACGACGTATCGACGCCCGTGTGGTCGCTTTAAAACCTGACGGAGAGCTGCTTTA
>JBBKVQ010000236.1:0-13350 GCA_037968515.1 Bradymonadaceae bacterium | reverse complement strand
ATACTGGCCGCGGCTCACCTTGAGGATGAACCGTCGACCGAGGAAGCGGAACTCGCCCTGGCCACACGTTAGGAGGCCAGTCACCCTAACGATTATCGCCGGCGGCGTAATAGGATTGCGAAGCCAAGGAGTGCTGGAATCGCGAATAGTGGCGTGGGGCGGTCTTGCCCATCAACCGAAACGCAACCACATCCGCCGTCGTCACTGGGTTTCTTCTTGGGACCGTCGGTCCCCATGTCCGCAGCCGCCATATCGGTGGTTCCCACGTCGTCGCCAGTAGTGCCCATGTCCTCGACAGGGTTGGGGTCAACGATGACGGGACAATCTTCGTCGGTCAGGCCGTTGCAGTTGTTGTCCACCGAATCGCCGCAGGCTTCTTCGAGCGCGGGACGAACTTCGCCGTCGCACAGGCCTTGCCAACGACCAGCCTGACAGGTTTCCGTACCAATGGCGCAGATGCCTTTGCCCTGAGTGCCGTCTCGGCCGGTGTAGCAAGGGCGAGTGTCGCCGTTATTGCATTCATCGGCTGGTGCGAGGCAGGTGGCTGCAGGGATTTCTGGTGCCCAGATCGGACAGTTGGCGTCGCCTAGAACAGCGTTTCCAGAGCCGTCGACCGAAACACCGAGCGATCCATGGGTTGGGTAACGTGTGATGAACCCTTCGGCATTGGTCGTGGTGAAGAAGTAGCGTTGGCAGCCTTGAGGCAGGCCGTCCACAGCGGCGCGATAAGTCACACCGACGTATGGCGCTGCTGGTTCCACTGGGCCTGCATCTACACCAGCATCGGCATCGACAGGAACGACGACAGGCTGGTCTTGCCAAGGCTCCAACGCGACACACTGAGTGCGCACGACCGCTTGAATTGAACGAGGCGCGCCAGCTTGCTCATAATAGTGAACCGAGAACTCGATTTCACCCTCGGGCGTCACTCCGAATACTCCGCTTGGCGATTGTTCGGTAGCAGTTATCCCAAGCTGAAAGGCGATGCCGTCGGTCAGGACCGGAATCGGGTCAGACCCTCGGCCGGTCGAGAACGTCCAATAGAACGCCTGTGGCAGCTTATCAGGGGCACAAACTTCGGGGTCAATCGCCGTCCCAAGAATGCATGGAGGCGCGGGGGTGGCAACACCAGAGCCCTGGCACACGCCCAGACAATCTGGGTTGGTTTCGACATCACAAGCGTTTGTGTTGTTGCTTAGGTCTGTGCAACGACCCACTTCGCAGGGCTCGTCCTTGGGAAGGCACTGCTCAGGAATCACGGGCTCGTTGACTTGCGACACGCCAAAGGCGTTATCTCGCGAATTCAGAATCAGCGAGAGGACGTTCTCGAGCACCCATGCGCCGCCGATCTCGCCGGGAACAATGATGGGTGTGTCGGTTTCGCCGTTCCAGTAAAACTCGGTCGAGATCTGGCCTGGTCCACGATTCAGCAATGACCAACGGTCGGATTGCTCGGTGGAGCCTTCGTCGCCACAGCCTACGATGCCGCCGACACATTTCACCTGACCGTCGTCGTATCCAAGCTCGCAACACGAGTTGAATGCAGCGGGCTCTTGCATGGGGTCTTGGGGGCAAAAACACGAATACTGGATTGCGTGTGCGCCTTGCCAGCGGCCAGCTTCAGCAAAAAATGGTTGGTAAACAAGGGGTGCTGAAGGAGGCACAGGGTTCCCTTCCATGTCCTGGATTCCCCAGACATAGGGAGCCATTCGAACGCGGTTCAAGAGATGCGCGGCCACTCGTTCGGACTCGGTTGGCATTTCTCCGGAGCCGGCGCCCGCAAACCAGTAGGCCTGCGATGATTCGCCCAATGACTGCGCTTGAGTCTCTTGGTGGACTGGGGGAGCGGTCTCGACCGCGCAACCGGACACAAGTGCCGCGGCGACCAACCATTTTCCATTCCTCAAAGCCATCCTTAACTCCAACTTGATTTACGCTTTATGCGCACGTCGACGAGCCCAAAAGCCCATCATAATTACCAAAACAAGACCACCAGGTTGACCGTGAGTGGCGTTGCAGCCGCTCGTGTCTTTGCCTTTAGGCGCCAAAATTTGTTCGTCAGCATCTGGGCCGACATCTTCAGTACTGGGACAATCTTCGTCAACTGCATCGTCGCAATCGTCGTCAAGATCGTCACCGCAAAGCTCGACCGTCGGGAGCACTTCACCGCGACATTCTCCAGTCCATTGACCGGCAACACAGCGTTCGGCTCCGGTTGAACAGACGCCGACATTACGCGTACCAAACGGCCCGGTATAACAGGCTCGGGTATCACCTGTTTCGCACGATTGCCCACTTGGTGAGCAGGTATCTGCGGGTCGCTCTTCTAAAAAAAGTGGGCATTCGGTCCCGCCGACACTCGCACCAAGGCTTCCCGTGCTGGGATAAGTTAGCTCGTTTCCGTTCGAATCTGTGAAGTGAAAATAGTAGCGATGACAGCCTGGTTCAAGCGCTACAGAAACCTCGAAAGCTCCGTGTTCAGGTGTTCCGTAGGCCAAGGCAAGGTCGTTACATGCGCCATCGATGATCGCCAACGCGACGCGAGGGCCGCCGCCTGCCTGATAATACGATGCGCCAAAAGTCGTGGATTGCCCGTTCGAGAAATGAATCCCGTCACCGATAATCGGTGGGTTTCCGCCACTTCCAAAATCCTGAACCCATGCGTTGTTGAAGCTGCCCGTGCCCAGCAGTCGGTGCCCAGCATTATTGATGTTGGTCCAGTGGCCGGGCGAAAAGACCCAGCCGTCGATCGCTGCAGCCGGCGACATGTAGCCACGAGCCATGTTTTCACCGCTGTATGCAGGGCTGAACATTTGGACCCGGGTCGCCGCGTCTGTAGCGCCACATCCTGTTACGGGACCACCACACTGCGCACCATCTGTGACAGCTTCGAGCTCGCAACACGACGAGTGGTCTTCGCACCAGCAGTCTGCTTCTTGAATATGAGCTGCGTGAAAACGCGCCGCATGTCCCAGACCCACGTCGTATCGAAGCGGAGGAGTCGGTGGGAATGGGCTGTCTGGATTGAACGCAACAGGTTCCGCACGCAAGCGGTTGGTCAGATAGAGCAGCACCCGCTCGTCATAGGACGGGTAATCGCCCACAGGCTCACCCAACGCGGCAACTTGCACGCGCATATTCTGAGGAGCCTGGTCGGATGAATCACCGCAGGCGCCAAAGACGCTCAGAGCAAGGAAACAAAAGGGGATGTACGTTTTCAAGTTCATGGCGCGCGAAGTGTACAGAAAGCCGGCTTTTGATGCCAGTCGCGGGTTTCAGGTTTCAGGTGATCGGGTTTCAGGAATCACTGTCGCAACGCCAAGCGGGTGCTTGGCGGACCAATCGCAGGGGCACAGAATCACAGTGACCGAATCAACGCGACGTAGAATGCAACTGCTCGCTCATAGTTTTCGATGGAGATGCGTTCGTTGACCCCGTGAATCCTCGAAGTGTCGCTTGGCGTCAGCTCCAAGGGCGAAAACCGATAAATATCCGATCCGAGCGGCACCATGTGCCGGGAGTCCGTGCCTCCGATCGTGAGCCCTGGAGCCACGATTACGTCGTTACCCCACACGGCCCCGATGGACGACCTTAGTGTCGAGTACCCCTCGCCGTCCACGGATGAAACTGGGCTCGGCTCGCTGATAAATCCTCTTAATCCTCCGCCTATCATTTGAATCTCAACGGCAGGATTTTCGACGACGTCACGAATATGCTCGAGAGCGTCGAAGGTGCCCTCGCCAGGGTTCACGCGTAAGTTCACCAATGCTACTGCCGATTTTGGCAACACGTTTTCTCGGTCGCCTCCGTGAAAAACTGTCGCCGCAGCCGTGGATCGAACCGTCGCGTTTGTGGACTGTTTTGCCGCCATTATCCTCAGCACCAACGGCTCAAAGAGCCAGAGGTTCGAAAACACAGCGCGGTTGGGATAGGACATTTCGGGAGCAATATGCTCAAAGCTTGAGCGCATCGGCGCGTTCAAGCGGGGCTCCATCGGAGTGGCCTCAAGGCGAGCAATCGCGTCTGCTAAAACACCCACGGTGGTCTGGCTTGGCGGCATCGACGAATGGCCACCCTCGGCTTTTACGCTAAGCTCCACCGTAAGATAGCCGCGTTCCGCAAGGCCGATAAACGCGATGGGTTTATCAACGCCCGGAAAAAAACCGTCGCCGATGATATGGCCTTCGTCCAAAACCCAGCGTGGTTTTGTGCCAGAATCAGAAAAAGCCTTCGCAATACGCTCGGCTCCGAGTTTTCCGCCAACTTCTTCGTCACATCCAAACACAAAGGCGACTTCTCGGGCTGGACTGAAACCACTCGCGGCCAGATGATCTGCGGCCTCGAGCAGGCCAACCACCCCAATTTTATCGTCAAGGGTGCCTCGGCCCCAGATATAACCATCTGCGATCACGCCGGCAAACGGTGGCTTCTTCCAGTATCTGAGTTTTGCCTCTTCGACAGGAACGACGTCCATATGAGCCATTAAAACGACCGGAGACTTCGAGGGCGGTCCCCAGCGATAGACAACCGAACAAGGCTCAACGACCTCGCGGCGCATCGCAGCGTGAGCTGCGGGAAACTGCGCCACCAGATCCTGCTGAAAATCCGCAAAAACCTTCATATCCATCTTTGCGGGATCAACATCTGAGATCGTTTTGAAGCGAACCGCCCGAGCCAGGCGCTCAGCGGAACCTTCACGAATGACCAGTTTTTCGGAGCGAGGTGTAACGACCTGTTTTGACGTCGACAATGCGGAGCGCACCGCGATGACTCCACCCAGAATCAACACCAATTCCAGACAGATCAGGCTCAGGTGTTTGATTCGGCGCTTCATTTTCGTCGCTCAATCTTGAGTCGATTGGCTTCTTTCATCTCGTCTTGGTTTTCGAAGAGCTCGATCACTTCGCCATTATTCTGTTTTCGAACAGCTTTCTTTTGGGTCTTTTTGGCGGGCTCGGGATCCGCGTACAGCTCGGCTGCAGCCTTCGCCTGAGCGGCCTGCCGCGCCTCGGCGGCCTCTTTCTGACGCTGCCATTCCTGCTCTTGTTCGGCGCTTGCGGGCTCCGGTGGCTCTGGACCCGAAAACTTCACGTAGAGCGCGCCACCTGCCACGACCACAAGGGCAACCACCACCACAAATACAGCGATGGGCGTTGCCACAGAGCGTTTGGTTTTCTTCTCGGCATGAACTTGGGCGGTAGTCGCTGTGGGCTGGTTTCGTATGGATTCCAGCACGAGTTCTTTTTTAACAGGTGGAGGCGCAAAGGCAGACGCCGCCTCGGCCGCAGGCTTTTTTGGCCCGACGACTGCTTGCAATTGGTCGGTCGCGATGACCCGCGCCCCGGCTGGAATGACGATTTCCGAAAGCTGGTCAACAGAATGCACCGACCTTTGAGCCACTGGCGCCATGGCAAGGTCACTCTCGACAAACCCGCCTTCAAATTCGAACGAAGAATCGATGTTGGGATCCATCGTGACGAACGCTTCCGGAGCCGACTCCGCGGCCGCGTTAAACGCTTCCCACGCGCCCACAATCTCTTTGGGGGTACCGAGGTTCGGCGCAGAACCCTGGCGAGCTTGGCTAGGAACGACCCGCTCAGCCGTGGCCAGGTCGAGGGCTGGATGTACCTGCGTTGATTCTGCGAGGTTGCGCACGTTGGTTCCCGACTTTAGGGCGACAAATTCGGTCAGTAGAAACGCAGCCGACGCGGGACGATTGGCTGGGTCTTTCTCTAGGAGCGACATGATGAGGCTGACCAGTCGAGTCGGCAAGAGCCCCTGATTCACCCATTGCGACAGCGTCGGTGGTGAGTCGTTGACGTGTTTGAACATGACCTGCATCGATTGCCCGGTAAACGGGGGCTTTCCGGTCAACATCTCGTAGAGCACCACGCCGGCCGAGTACAGATCTGACTGAAAGGTGACGGCCTGCCCACGTGCCATTTCGGGAGCGATATAGTACGGGGTCCCGGAGACTCTGCCGGCTTGAGTAAGGCGCACGTCCTCGTGCTGATGAGCCAGTCCAAAATCCAAAACTTTCAGTCTCAGCTCGCCGCTGGTCCCGGCCGACAGCAGCATGTTGTCCGGCTTGATATCGCGATGAACAATGCCACGCGCATGGGCTTCGGCGAGCGCGCCAAAAAGCTGGGTACCGACATCGATGCAGACCTCGACTGCCATCCTTCCGTCGCGCAACAGCGACCCGAGGGGAAGGCCGTCAACGAACTCCATCACAATGAAAATCACGTCATCTGGCGTGCGCCCGAGGTCATAAAACTGAACGATATTTGGATGAGTGAAGGTGGCCATGATCCGAGCTTCCCGCTCGAAACGCTGAGCTTGAAGCGGCGTCACTTCATCGACACGAATCAGTTTGACCGCGACCGGCCTGTTCACATTGAGTTGGGTGGCCTTGAAGACCGAACCCATGCCGCCGGCACCGATAAACTCGTCGATCCGAAATCGGCCGTCGAGGACAGTCCCCAACATGTCTTGGTCATTTTTTGGTTCAATCATGATGGCTCATGATTCCGTTATGCCAAGCGGTTGTAAAGCCGGACCGTCATAGAAGTCGAAGTCTTTCATTCGGTGCTTCTGGATTTTCCCCATCGCGTTGCGCAACAAGGCCTGCACCACAACCACGCCTCGAATCTGTTTGAAGTCTGCAAGGTGTTCGCGGCCAAGGGTCTGCAACTCGTGAAGGACCTCGGGCGCCTCGTGTCCTGGTGCCACAACTGCAGCGACAATCCGTTCACCCCAAACATCATCGGGAACACCAATCACAGCGATTTCACGGACCCACGGATGACCTGCCAGCAGGTCTTCGATCTCTCGGGCCGAGATCTTAAAACCACCGCTTTTGATGATATCTGTCGACGCGCGCCCAAGAATCTTGAAATATCCATCCTCGCTGACCTCGGCGATGTCGCCTGTCAGGAACCATCCACCTTCGGTGAAAGCCTCGGCGGTCTGTGCAGGCGCTCCCCGGTAGCCGGTCATCAGCGACGTCCCACGCACGACAATTTGCCCTGTTTCACATGGGTCGCACGTGGAGCCATCATCACGAACGACGCGAACCTCGGAACCATCTACGGGCCGTCCAACTGTACCTGGACGGCGCTCGCCTCGATACGGGTTCGATAATGTCAGCAGAGTCTCGCTCATCCCGTACCGCTCAAGGATCGCGTGGTTGGTAAATGCCAAGAATTCTTCGAAATGACGAGCCGACAGCGCCGCTGAGCCGGAGGTAAAGAGCCGGGCCCACGACAGATCGGTGGCCGCTTCTGGATGTGCCCGAAGGTGGTCCAAAAGCATGGCGTACATTGTGGGGACTCCCATAAAGATGGTCGCACCTTGTTTTATCGAGGCCACGATATCGCTGGGGTCGAATCGGCGTTGAAGCTCGACGCTGCATCCTTGAATCAAAGCCCCGTGAACTCCAATACACAGGCCGTGCACATGGAAAAGCGGTAACGCCAGAACCAGCCGATCTTCGGCCGTCCATTCCCACAAGTCCGTCAGTGCCTTGATATTTGACGCCACCGATCGAAACGAAAGTTCCACGCCCTTGCTCTTCCCCGTCGTGCCGGAAGTGTAGATCAGCAGGGCGATGTCTTCGTCATCGTGGCTCTGAGAAAAGCCTGCTGTTGACAGGCGGGCCTCGAAATCCGGTCCCATTAAGACCTGAGGGAGCCCCGGACTGGCTTCGCGGATCAGGTCCTCAAAGTCAGGATCAGTCAGAACTAAACGCGCGCCGCTATCGATAAGTATATGGCGGACTTCCTCGGTCCCATAGCGAGTATTGATGGGGGCATGCACCACGCCCGCGAGGTAGTGCCCAAGCAGTACGACGACCAAGTCGATCGAAGTGCCCGCCATCATCGCAACGGTATCTCCAGGGCCTAAGCCTTGTAGACGAAGCGCCCCAGCATAGTGTTCTGCGCGTTGTAAGAGTGACCCGAAAGTCACGCTCCGGCCCGACCAAGCCTCAGAGAAAGCGAGGCGGTCGGGGAGATCCTGAGCGGTTTTTAAGAGAAGTTCAAACCACATAGGCCCAACCGGTTTCAGTGGTGGTGGGCTGCGGTTCCGTCTTCGCCATGTGGGTGGCCGTGCTCAAGTTCACCTTCAGTGGCTTCGCGGATCCTGATGACTTCGACGTCAAAATGAAGGTTCTCGCCGGCAAGTGGGTGGTTCATGTCGAGTTCAACCAGGTCTTCAGTGACCGACGTGACCCAAACGGTGATCATGGCGCCATCGCCGGTTTCGGCGTGGAACGGCATGCCGACTTCGATTTCCATTTCTGGTGGGAACTCGTCGCGAGGAACACGTTGTGCGCCCGCTTCGTCGCGCTCACCGTAGCCGTCTTCGGCAGCAATTACGGTGCTCACTTTATCGCCAACTTTCTTGCCAGTGAGCTCTTGCTCAAGTCCTGGCACGATATTGTCCGCGCCGTGCAAGTAGATCAAAGGCTCGTTTCCGTCAGACGAGTCAATGACTTCGCCTGCGTCGTTCTTGAGCGTGAATTGGATGAATACAACTTTGCCGGCTTCAACGGTGCTCACGGGGATCTCCTGTTTACTTAAAAGTCTGCGCTTGGTCGATCGCGCCCACGATGGGCTGGTCGGCTAAGCGGGCGGACCATAGACTCACGTGCCCAGAAACTCAAGGGGCGCAAAACGTCTAGCGCGACGCACATTTTCCGGCATCACAAAAGGCCTCAGTGGCTGGCGGACACGCATCGCAGGTGAAGGCGCAGCGCCCTTCATTGCGTTGCATGAGGGTGAAGGCTTCGTTTTCAAGAACAAACGGAAAGCTCGCAGGGTAGGCCTCATCACATCCGCAAGGATTGAGGTCATCTCGAAGCTCGCAATCCGTGTCCATCGTGCAGCCGCCGGGTGCGTAAATCCCACCGTTTTTTCGAGCCACGTAAGTGTCACACGCCATCACTTCGATAAGGCCGCAGGTGTTTTCCTTGCAGGTAACCACCAGTTCTTTGTTCTCGAACGGGGTTTGGTAGGAACATTGAGACATGCTCCCAAGGCAGGCAAATGGATGCGAACATGAGTTTTCATCCAGGGCTTGAAGCGCCGTGTTTAGGGCCGCTAGGTCCCCACCGATCTTCGCGGAGATCGAACACTCACAATTTCCAGCGCGCTCAACCACCATACAATCCGCTGGCGTCGAACAGTCTCGGGGTAATCCTCGAACCGTGTCGGTGACCCACCCTTGGTAGGAAGAGCAGGTGCCTGCCGCGCTCAATTCAGGCCCGCTGTCGGTACCACCGTCGGGCTCGGCAGTGGTGGCTGTTTCGGCCCCGCAAGAAGCCACGAAGAGTAAAACGATAAGTGTTCGCATCATGGGTATATCGCGGTCGGGATGAGTCTTTCCATGGTCGTGTTGTCGCCCAGTTGCCCTCCGTCATTAAGGCCAAAACAAAAGCCCAAGCCGTTGGCGACGCCGCACGAATGATCTCCGGCGGAGATCGAAGAAAAGGCCGGGCTGTTTGGAATCGCTGTCGGTGTGTTTTTCGAGTCGGTATTTCCCGTTCCCAAGCGCCCGTTTGCGCCAGATCCCCAGCAATAGCCCAACAACCCGGAAACACCGCACGCATGTTCGTTGCCCAAGTCAATCGCCGTGAAACTCAGGCCATTGATCAGCACCGGAATATTACTGTTTGCGGCTGCTGACCCGATACCGAGCTTCCCGTTGGTGTTATCACCCCAGCAATAGAGGGCGCCTGCAGCGGTCAGGCCGCACGAAAAACGATTACCCACGCGGATATCTGAAAATACCTGGTTCGTCAGGACAGGCACGGCGACGCGGCTTTCAGCGGTCGCGGCGTTCCCCAATTCACCGGCGGCGTTATGGCCCCAGCAGTAGGGTTTTCCAGCGACAGTCAGTGCGCAAGTATGGTCGCGGCCCGCGGAGACCTTCGACCACTTCGCCGCGGGTTCAGCAGCAGGCGCGATAATCTGAGTTGGAACGTCCAGATCTGCAGTGCTGTTGTTTCCTAATCGACCGCTGTCACCCTCGCCCCAACAATAGAGCTCGCTGGTCTGCGTAACGACGCAGGCATGATCCACACTGGTCGAGAGTCGGCTGATGGCCAAACCGCCGGAAATCAGCTCAGGAACCGCCGTGGAGCCGCCCGTGTTTCCGCTACCGAGCCGTCCCGCATTACGACGGCCCCAACAGTAGACCTGATCGCCGCTACGACCGCATGAGTGTTCATTGGCTGCATGGATTTCAGCAAAAGTCATTGAAGTCTTGATGGCCGCGGGCAGACCTTGGTCGGCCGTCGAGTCGTTACCCAACCGACCGTCGGTCCCCTTACCCCAACAAAAGCCAAAGCCGGCCGCGGTCACACCGCAGCTATGAATCGCTCCTGACGAAACCGCTTGAAGAGTAATTCCTTCGACCGTCAGCGATGTGGTCCCGATCACTCCATCGACCTCGGCGCTGATATTGACTGTGCCTTCTTTCAGCGTGATGACTTGCCCGTTCGCGTCGATGGTTGCGATATCACCGTCGTCGACAGTCCATGCGACGCTTCTGCCGGTGACCGCAAGGCCATCCTCGTCGATTACAGACGCTGTAAAGCTGACCAATGAACCCACGGTCACGGTCGAATCGGCTGGAGTCAACGCCACGCTCGCCACGACAGGGCGATAAACCTCGACCACCGATTCGGCCATCAAACCTTCGAATGTGGCACGAATCGTTGCCGACCCAGTCTGATTTGCGGCGGCGGAAAACACGACGATGTCGGGTCGATCTAAATCTACGGAGGCGAGGCCTCCTAAAAGCGCAGGGTTGTAGGACCAGCCCACCTGTTTGGCGATGACTTCATTGCCCTGGTCGTCAATCAGCACGGCGGTCAACGACAAGGTAGAGCTCTGGCGCACGCGAGCTGTGGCGGGGTCGATCGTGAGGCTCACAATCGGAAACTCTTTGACTTCGATCGCTGCGACTCCAGATATGCCGTCTGCACTTGCCGAAATATTGGTCATTCCCACGGCCTTGCCAAACACCACACCCGAGCTACTCACCGTGGCCACTTCGACGTCTTCGCTAGCCCATGTAAATGTGCGCGTCAGTGGGTTTCCGTCAGCGTCAAAGGCTTCCGCAGTCAGCGTCGCCTGCGTGTTCAAACCGACCTCTAAGGTCGCCGGGGTCACGGTAATGGAGTCCACGGGATTTTCCACCGTGATGACAGCAGATCCGGACACGCCATCTAGAGTCGCAGTGATATCAGCGACACCCACTGCGAGTGCGGTAACGAGGCCCAAAACATCCACTGAAGCGACCGAGTCTGAGCTTGTCGACCAGGTGATTCCGTCGATAGGCAATGCCACGCCATCAGCGTTAAACGCGGTAGCGGTGAGGGCCAGTTCGTCTCCGGGCGTGAGTGTCCCGGTCGGGGGCGTCACGACAACCATCGCCACCGCGAGCGGATTATTGGTGTTATTATTGGTCGAAGAGCTGTCGAGCGCGCAGAAACCAGAACGACAAGTCGCTTCGGCGGGGCAATCAGCAGTACGGGTGCATTGAAGGTCTTCGAGGGCGGTATAATCGCATCCTGCCACGAATAAAAACAACGCCAAGAGGCTCGCAAACCAGCGCATTCAGCTCTCCAAACTCAAAGTAAGCACCATGGTAACGCGAAGTGAGCTGGGATGCACCTTTGACGATTATCGCTAAACTAGGACTCCAAAGGACGCCAAAAACCTAAGGAGGTCATGCCAAATCCGGCCAATTTACGGTCAAATCCGGCCCGTCTCCATTCATTTCGCTCAGTGCTCTCTTGGCCTTATGTCGCTTGTGCAGGCCCACCGCGACCATGGCCGGCGCCACAAAAAAGCAGAGCGGACAAGTTACGCCGATGAGGGCCAACGAGACTGCGGATGCCGCCCCAACGCCGACACCAAACTTGACGTGCCCCGCTCCCTCCTTGAGGTCGACCTCATGCTTTGATCTAAGTTTTTCGGTTTCTTCGGTTTTCAATTCATCAACCATGACCACCTCCGTGCTCCCATTGAACCTAAGCGCGACGTGGCAACCACGAAGCCAAGAAACGAAAAAACCCGGCGTTTGCCGGGTTTTTTCGTGCTACGAAGTGCGAATCATTCGCTATTAGCGCCGTCCTGAGCTTGCTTCGGAGAAAGCTGGGGCGTGAGTCATTAATTCGCCAGTGAGTTGGTTATGGCTGACCAGATCGTCGGAGTCCACCACGAATTCGAGCCTGTGGAAAAACGCCGTATTCTAGCCGACAAGACGTTGTATATTAACGGCTTTATTCAAAAATAAATTTCCCTTGCCATCCTGAAATGTGGACCGATTTCGGGGATATCAAAAACGTCGGAAATGATCTCAAACCCGCAGTGATCGTAGAAATGTGTCGCCGAGTCACGGGCGTTACACCAGACCCATTTCGAATTCGAAAAACGGTTTTTTAGCTCTTTGAATGCAAATTCTAGAATACACTTTCCGATGCCCGACCCTTGCATTTGAGCATCGACCGCCATTCCACGAAGTTGAATCGCTTGCGGATCATCAAGTTCTCGTGTGGGTTTGAGTAAGAATGTCGCGACGCCAATGATCTTCCGATCACTGATCGCTGCTACATGGGCGCACTCAGGTAGTTCATCTTCCGGGAATACGAGGAGACTGTCCGGCGGAGACGCGGGACGCAAGATCTGCGTTCGTAGTGGACGCACCTCTTCGGCGGTCACAAACTTCACGACCACACCCATGTTTTTAGAAATCCCCGAACAGGTCGGTTAACCGACAATCAAGGGCCTGAGCCAGCTTATGTAATGACGACACGGACGCAGAAGATTCAGCGCGTTCGATCTGAGAAAGCAGGCTCACAGACAAACCCGTCCTGCGAGACATTTGTTTGAGCGTCAAATCCTGGGCCTTTCGAGCCCGGCGGATATTCTGCCCGATCGTCAAGAGCAGGCGTTCTTCGGAGCTAACCAGGAGGCCTTTTTCACGAAGAACTGCTTCCAGACTGGAGTTGAACTCATCGATATCAAACGGCTTTTTGATATAATCCGAAACCTGATGTTTCATGGATTGGACCGCCGTATCCACGGTCGGGTTGCCGGTGAAAATAATGATGGCCAGGTCGCTGTCGTATTCACGAATATCGGCGAGCAACTCCATCCCGGAGATTCCGGGCATCATCAAATCCAGCACGACGACGTGAAACCCACCGTCGCGAATCAAATCCAAGGCGAGTTCGGGCTGGGTCAGCGACTGAACTTCGTAACCGTTCTGCGAAAGGAGAAGTTCCATGTAATCGCAGATGTCTCGATCGTCATCGACGATCAGTATTTTGATATCTCG
>JBBKVQ010000235.1:0-5770 GCA_037968515.1 Bradymonadaceae bacterium | reverse complement strand
CGAAGCTCCGAGGAATTGGCTCGTATTCTTGAGCCAATCACAGGTGTTTCCTCGCCCGTTTTGGTCTCGTTATTATTGCGCGGACCGATCACCGTCGAAGCCGATCTTTCGCATCTGGGCGCACAGAATCTGGTCAAACGTCTCATCCAAATGGGGATTCCTGCCGCAATAGATGATGAACAAGCCACCCACGAAGAACCCCAAACCATCATCACAGGCCCAAAACGCCTCAAAACAACCGACCTCGACCTTGACGAGGCGCTACATGCGATGGGCATCATCGACATCGAAATCAGCGATGATCTAAACGTCGATGCGCATTTTCTGGCGGCGCCTTCAACTCGTCCCAAAGTGTCGTCAGATCAGATTCGGCCGCCGATATTGGCGCCCAAACCCGCATTCGCAAAAACGGAGCCCTCCAATTCAAGGCTTCCTGCACCGAATCCTGAGGCCCCCAAGGATTTAGGCCCAAACACCATCCCGAGTGGCGGATGGGGAGCTTTGTTTCCCGACTTGGATGAAGGCCCACAAACCGTCGAGACACCGGTAGACGTCACGGTGATTTCGCCACAAGAAAAAACCGTCCGCGTGTTGGCGCTCTTTGAAGACGAAGACGAAGACCCTCCGATGCGTATGCCCGGAGAGGCGGTCGCTTCGGGGCCTGTCGAATTCCCCACGATGATCGAAACCGAGGTTACGGCGCCACTGCCAAAAGCCCCGATCACTGCGCCGGTCGCCCAACCGCCGGCTGCCTTTGATGGAAGCCATGCCAAACCCATCGTCGAGGCATTCAATGCCCGTGAAGACCGTGCCCCGTTTGCGCCAACCGGCTTCGATGACCGCAGCCCACATCTGCCGCAACTAGCCAAAGCGCTGAGCATCATCGCGCCAGGCGCTGGCCAGATCTACAACGGTGACGACGAGCAAGCACTGGAATTCGGATTGGGGTTTTGGAAGGTCAAACCCTGGATTATGTCGGCCAAAGAGGCCCATCGACGCGGTGAAAAAGTACGCGACTTTTGGCTGCCTTGGCCCAAACCAGGGGCACTTTTCCGAGCCATTCGATACGCAGCCGGATTCTGGTTCGTAGTTTTGGGGGTTTCGGGAATGGTCAGCCTCATTATCTCGGCTGCGCTTGAACGGAAAATCCCGCAGGAGACCGGCCTGACGGATGCCGACTGGAAAATCATTATTCAAGACGCAAACTCGCGGGTGATCAGCGCTCGAATCGCGGCGCTCGATGCCATGGCCGAAGCGAATGAAAATCGTGATTCTGAATTCGTAATGGACGATGCCGAGCGCTCGGCTCGAATCTTCACAGTCGGCTATGGATATTGCGAGAAGCGCGATTTCACGCGATGCGAAGAACTCATGAAACGTGCCTATGGACTCGATCGATCCGAGCGCCGCGCACTAAGGCTTCAGGCGTGGGCGAGCGTGCAGGCGAGGACGCCAGACGGCACGGAAATGCCGGATATCGGCGAAGTTGAAACTCTCGGCGAATTCGAGATGGAGCTGTTTCGGAAGGAGCAGGAAAACGGGGCAAATCCATGACGTTAAAACTGCAGATTCAGTCGAGCACTTTGCGCGAGCATGAAATCGACCGAGCCATAATCAGTGTAGGCCGAGGACCTCTCCATGACTTGGTCATCAACGTCGAGGGTGTCCCCAAAACATTGGGAACATTCCTTCGTCAGGACACCCATTACGAGTGGATTTCCGAGCCAAACCCCACGGTTATCCAACTTTTCAGAAACGGCAGGCTTCAATACAAAAGCCAGAACGCCAAAACCCGCTGGAGCCTTCAAAAAGGCGATGAATTAAAAGTGTTGGGTGCCGAGGTCGTCCTGCTGATTATCGCGTGCGACCCGACCGCAGGAGAGCCAGTCGTTCATCAATTCAAGATGGTGCGTGATGTTCACCCGCCCGTACATGCGGAGGTCGCTCAGGCGCTTGCGGATAACCCGCACCCCGCAACTTTATTGCGCATCATCGCTGGGCTCGCGGTCGAACGCACTTCAGCAAAACCGGCGCGTGTATTCATCACGTTGTTTGATGGGATTGAGGTGCCACACCGAGAGACCTGGGCAATGTGCCCGACGGGCTACGAAGGCATCATGGCCATCGGAATCGTCGAGCAATCCGTTGATCCCGCCACTCGCCTTGCAGGACACGCAGCCCCAATTTTGAACGGCCTTAAAAATGCTGATGCCGTGCTGGTCGAACACGACGAATTGCGCTCAGTATTTGTTCCGCTGGGAACGCCGGCCCAGGCCTACGTCACCTTCGATTTCAATATTGAGGACCACGACTCGACGATTCTCACACAGGTCGCACTGGCCGCTCATGAAATCACGCCGCTGGCTAAGCTGTGTTTTGACCTGCTCGATTCCCGGAAGGAACTCGCAGGACTGATCGAAGAAAACCGATACTACCGCGAGCGAGAACGTCGTCACTATTCGTTCAAAGAGCTCGTGGCAGAAAGCCAGCCGATGCGTAAGGTTTTTGAAGACCTAAACGCCCAAATTGATAGCGTGACTCCGGTCCTCATCATTGGTGAAGCGGGCACCGGTAAGGAACTGCTTGCGAGAGCGCTTCACCATTTCGGGAAAACCAGTGATTTATCAACCCGCACTGGCATGTTGTTTAGTCTTAACTGCGCTCAGACTGATGACAAGGATATCGACGTCGAGCTGTTCGGATGTGTGGCATCCGAATTTCAAGGTCGGTTGGCTCCCCGAAAAGGCATTTTTGAGCTCGCAGGCGATGGCACGGTTTTTCTGGAAGAAATCGAATTATTATCGCCGATGGTTCAGGGCAAACTGGTCCGAATGATCAAAGAGTCGGAAGTCCGACGAGCAGGAGACACTGTTGGTCGCCCTGTAAAGGCAAGGCTTGTCGCCAGTACTCATCGAGATTTGGAGCAGCTGGTCGACACAAATAAATTGCGCCGAGACCTCTATTTAATTCTAAAACAGACCATTTTACGCCTGCCCTCACTTAGCGAACGCCACGAAGACATCTTGCCGCTGGCCCGCACTTTTTTGAAAAACTATTCCAAACGATATTCAAAAAACATCATTCGATTTGACGACGACGTTCAACAAACGCTTCTGAATCATAAATGGCCCGGAAATGTCCGTGAGCTGCAAATGATCGTCGAAGCCGCCGTCCTCAAATGCGACAGCGATACCATCGGGCTGGATGACTTCGGCTTTTAGCAGTTAAAGTGCCTCAAGGTCTCCACACTCACCATAATCTACAATTCGACTATAGGTTGAGCGACCCGGCTCTTTGGACATTGCCGAGGTTTCGCGACCATGCTCGTCGTATTCGTTTTCAAACCTAATATCGATGATCCCGTCTGCTTGGCCGCTGACCCCATATTCATAACCTGCAAACGTGCGCGGCAATGATCCGTCTTGCTCGTATAGGGTTCTGCGTTCGCCCATCGGCGTATCGATCCACGTCCAGCGAGTGTCCACATCGGCTTGCCCATCACCGTCCATGTCGCGTTGCCACGACAAGAAATTCCCGGCCGCTGTGAAAGTCTGGTCGGTGACATCATTCCATTCGCCGTTGGCTCGAGTCACAATTCGACCACGCGCGTCAGTCAAACCGTCTTGTTGGATCTTCGTGACCCGCCCGCCTTCGTCGTATTGTGTGACTACCACTAAATCCAAGCTGTTTTTATTTCGCTCATCCAAACTGAATTTAGTTTTTAGCCAGGCATCACCGATTTTGGCCCATTCCTGATCGTATCGATCAAAAAACCCTGGCGTTTTCAACGAATACTGTCCGTCGATCGCAAAGCGGCCGGCCAGCAGGAAACTCAAGAGATTCCCATTCGCGTCGAACTTTTTATCTTTCGAGATGAAATCGGCCACGCCATCAGCGTCTTCCGTGTAATAGCTGGCTGGCAGAAAGACGTGAAACCCATCAATTTCTTCGAGAATCTCGTTTCCAGAACCATCGTATCCGTACGCGCGCCTATGATTAACGACGCCGTCGGCCACCTGATAAATGCCCAGACTATCATTGGCCACTCCGTCCCTTTCGATCATGAGTAATTTTCCAGCCGGGGTGTAGGTCCGCGTCTCTTCGTATTGAATGACTTCGGTTCCCCCGAATTTGATTGTGAAATGCACAAACTGGTCTTGATCATTATATTCCCAGTTGTGCAGGTAATTAGGCCGGCCGTCGGCGGCTTCAACCAATTCCACAGTCTCGAAATTAAAGACACCGTCGGCCATATTGGTGAGTGGGTACCCCGAGGGTGTTTTTTCCGACACTGAGATGTATTCGAAATCTGGATCAGCATCAGTATTCGCGCCAAATTGCTGAAGGTCCCCACTTTCATCGTAGGTGTAACTGAGGGTAACATCGACAACTCCATCCGAGTCCCGATCGTACCGCAAAAAGATGAGTCTTCCGGCCTCGTCATAGTCTTGGTCAACGGTCGTTGTGTTTCCGCCAGAAGTGGTGACTGTTCGACGAGGCTGAAGCCTGCTTCCGTAATATAAAATCTTTAGATCGGTTGCGTTATCTCGGTTGAAATCATCTCGCACCAAAGTGCAGGGAGATTCAACAAATTCGGTAACAGGAACATCAATAGGCACGTCGGAAACCCCAGCATCTTCTTGCTCCACCACCGACGAATCAACGCCTGTATCAGCCGTTTCGTTTTCGGTAGGTTCTTGGGCCCCACACGCTGCGAGACCAACAATAAACGGTAATATCCACGCTGCGTTCTTGAACTTCACTAATCCCCCTCTGAGGTAAGCTTTGGCGACGACGCCGGTGAAGCGCGTCGAAACAGGAATGCCATAATTCCGTCAAGGTCGTCAAATCAACCTCAATTTCGGCGCGCTAGCGGACGCTTTAATTGGGTCTGTTTTTGTTGAAACCTTCACAGGTTCTGAATCATCAAAGCCGCCTGTAGAACCCTAAAATCTAGGAATCATTCAATGAAATCATATCTTATTATCCTAATCGTCTCTTTGCTTGCCGCGGCCTGTTCGAAACCCGCTGAAATGCCCACGGAACAGCCGGAAGACTCGAACCCGCCCATCACTGCTGCCGAATCAGGCAAAGAACCAGTGACCGAGGTGACCTCGGCAACAAGCAACGACGTCGATGCACGAGTCGCCGCCACAAAAGCGAAATTGTTGACCAGTCCTGGCGGGAAAATCATTTGGGAAAGCATGGAGGCCCATGGTGGGTTGGCGAATTGGTATAAGGGCAAAAATCTGAAGTTCCGCTTCAACTACGCTCCAATCGGCAAGCCCGCCAACGACACCATTCAAACCATTGACCTGTGGAGCGCCAGGGCGCGCCATACACTGGTTAGCGATCCAACCATTTCGTTTGGTTGGGATGGAGCTCAGGCATGGGTTTCCCCGGTTGGTGCCGAAGTTGGAACGAATCCTCGCTTCTGGGCACTGACTCCTTACTACTTTGTCGGCGTTCCATTTGTTTTGGGCGATGGCGGCACCCAGCTCACGGTTGAAGCTCCGGTCGAGTTCGAAGGTAAAACGTACGACACGGTGCGTGTTGCATACGAAGCGGGCACAGGCGACGCCGAGGACTTCTACGTGGTGTATTTTGACCAGCAGACACGCAAAGTCGCGGGATTGCGCTACGTCGTGACCTACAAGGGATTCTTCCCTGACGGCGGACATTCGCCTGAAAAGTTTATGTCTTACGACGGCGAACAAGATATCGAGGGCATCAAACTTCCCAAGACATTCCGCACGTTCAAATGGGATGG
>JBBKVQ010000234.1:0-4014 GCA_037968515.1 Bradymonadaceae bacterium | reverse complement strand
GACGGTCACGGCCCAACCCATGATGGCCGCGATCACCCAAACAAATAGGCCAGCCGGGGTGTTTCGCGCCGTTAGACTCCAAAGGACGATCACGCCATAAAACGTGAGGCCAAATCCAAGAGAAATCAGTCCAACTGGAATCCACAAATCCCCGCCCGACATGCCGGTGAGCTTGTGAGCAAGAGCGAGGAAAAACGAAGCCACCGCGAAGACCGCTGTGGTGCCTAAAACCACCCCGTTTCGGTTCGACTGTGCCTCAACGTCATGCCGCTTTTCGCGTCGGGCGAATCTACGTTTGCGGTGATTCATTGATTTCTCCGCTGGGTTATATCGAAACTAAGGTAGTTCCGACGCTCGGCAAGCGCTTCCGCGCCCATTCGGCGGTCGAATTTGAGACGCCAGAAGCAGAAGAGCTTGACACTGCAGGCTAGGTTCGGTACCTACCCCTCCTCGCGTTTCGACGCGAAATCGGGGCGTGGCGCAGCCTGGTAGCGCACTTGCATGGGGTGCAAGGGGTCGCAGGTTCAAATCCTGTCGCCCCGATTCAATGAAAACGCGGACTTAGAGCATATCTAGGTCCGCGTTTTTTTTGTGCGGTTTTTTGAAACGACTTTATGTAGACTCGCGCTCATTGGTTTTAATCCATGACACATCGAGTTCCGCTAAGAAGACATTCGTTATTACCTATCGGTCCAAGTATTGATTGAGTGTGGAATTGACTAATGGAGCTGTGATGTTAACCTTATGAAGTTCGTTCGAGGTTAATCGCAGACGAGGGTAAAATGAGTGCAGAATATAAAGATTCATTTTTGTGCGCGTTGAAACAGCAGCAGCGCAATTCAGCGAATACCAACGAGAAGCCTTACCAGCAGTTCATGAAAATGAATGGGTTGAAGACTGTGAAGAAAGTATCGCTCGCCGAATTGCTTTCTTCAAATGGGCAGAGCAAGAAGGATTAACAACAGATCCTAACTTTGAGTTTGTTGAAGGTGGTCGTGAGCACGTAATTTTTGAGAGTCCATCACGTGGTGAGTTTTTCAAGGCCACCATCCCTCCAACATTGGGCTACTACGTCGATGTAGACGAGTCTCCGCCCAAATTATACCCCAATCAAAATCCAGTTGAATACCTTCAGCGCTTCATAGCAATGCAGGAAATATGGGGATTCCAAAGCGAACTTATTGCTGTGGTCGGCAATTCATCAAGATACACGATCATTATTCGTCAAAATTTGATTCGGGGAGAGGCTGCGAGTTTAACGGAGATTCGTGAACATATGACATCTCTAAAATTTGCAGAACTGAATATCTCGCTGGGCTATACAAAGTCGCTCAGTTTCTTTAACGAAAATTTCGCAATTTTCGACCTTCGTCCTGCCAATGTGGTCAAAATGAACGAAGGGGTTGTGATTCCGATTGACTGCTTCGTAACTCGGTTAAAACCTAAGCAAGTTGAATCACTTAAAAACCTACAAGCGCACTTGCATGGGGTGCAAGAGGTCGCAGGTTCAAATCCAGTCGCCCCGATTACAATAAAAACGCGAACTTAGAGCATATCTAGGTCCGCGTTTTTTGTGCCTTTTTCGCTCTTTGCCACTTCATACGAGGTTCCAAAGGCGAACCTGCTGAATGACGCTCCAATACGAGCTATCGCACTACGAATCTCTGATATTCCCAACTTAGCGCAGAGCTTAAGACCAGCTTAAGGAATGCATGTTTGAATGTGCTTGGCCACGACCTGCACCTTCAACAGTCGATCAAGACGAGACCTCAGGCGTTTTGATTTCGCATCAGTTATCCGCTCACAGGAAATCCCATGAAATCACCAAACTTTGCCAAACAGTCCGCCAAGATCATTTTCGTCCTTACGGGGACGCTGATCGCCAGTGGATGTGACCAATCCACAACCAGCAACTCGAAGCCGGACACAAACGTCGCCGACGTTGTCAGCGATACCGGCACCACGTCAGCCACGCCAAATGTTGATGTTGGTAAGACGACGTCAACCTTTCGTGGCGAGGTCTGGGGTGACAACTGGTCATCCATGTATCTGGGAGAAACACTGGTGATGGAAGACAGCACACCACTCACCACCGAGCGGTCGTTCAACGCTGAAGTGTTCACATTCGAGGCGGAACGTCCGTTTTTGTTGAATGTCGTGATGAAAGACTACACAACGAACGAGTCAGGTCTTGAGTACATCGGCGCGAATAATCAACAGATGGGTGACGGCGGCTACATCGCCCAAATCAAGGACGTCGCGACCGGAGATATCGTAGCGGTGTCGAACGCCGACTGGAAATGCCTGACGATCAATAAAGCGCCGCTCGACAAATCTTGTGAAAACTCTTCAAACCCGCTTGAAGAGTGCACTTGGGAAATCGTGGATGAACCTGTCGGCTGGAAAGCAGACGATTTTGACGACTCGGCTTGGACGTCTGCAACAGTGCATTCAGCACAGAGCGTGAGCCCGAAGGACGGTTATAACGAAATCACCTGGGATCCATCTGCCCAACTGATTTGGGGGCCCGATCTCGAGACCGACAACACGATTCTCTGCCGCGTGAGGGTGAAGTGATGAAAAAACACATCGCCACCATCTGCTCGATTTCGTCCCTCGTTGCCGTTGGCATTTCGTGCGACTCAGGCACACAGGCCAACGTCGCGCCGACCAACGTTGCCGACGTCTCTACTCACACCGACACATCCCAGACCCCGAGTGTCACAACTGATGCAGGCGATGGGGTGTCCCGTTGCGAGCTCATCACGCGTTCGATTAAAGCCGCGGGCTTCCCCGCCGACATCAGCTGCGATGATACTTACGCTTATCTTGCGTCCGATGTTTATCCGGCACACGACGTGATGACGGGCATCGTCGGCACGAACGAACAAATCGCCGTGCCTGCCGCCAACTACGTGAGCCCGCTTCGTCTGAATCCAGTCAAGGCAGACAAAAACACCACGATCGACGCGGCCGTCGGTGTCGCGGTTAATGGTGTTCCCATTTACGACTACTCCGCTCAGGGCGAGCTCGATCCGGCAGTGTATGACGCACGAACGGACACAGTCGTGACGGGTCAGCTCGACATATGTAATGGGCATGCTGGTCGTGGCGATGATTACCACTACCACGCATCACCCAAATGCATGATCGAGGCGATGCCTAACAAAGACGATAACCCCATCATTGGCTGGGGATTTGATGGCTATCCGCTCTATGGAAACAACGCGCCGGATGGAGCGACGATCGCACAAGGGTCGCTGGGTGTGTGCAATGAAATCGCCGACGACGTCTACGGTTGGCGGTACCACACAAGCGATTATCCGCCTTATATCATTCAGTGTTTGGTGGGCGAGGTGGACACAGAGGTTTTACCAAGAGTCCCTCCACTGAGAGCTCGGGTGGGAAGCAGCCGGCCGAGCGGCACGCCACCCCAAGACGGTGTCGAAAACTTGGTGCTGACGCGAACGGGCGATAAACGTTCGATGACCTACAGTTATCGGGGGTCCGAATATTTCATCAATTACGAGCCCAACGCTCAGAAAGATTGCTACGACTTTGAGTGGAACACACTTTCCACCGGGGCTTCTTCAAACACGTTGTGTCGATGAAAAGCCCATTTCAGATTTCCGAGGGTGCCAAAATGTCCAACTCACACCGTCCAAACTGGCTGTTCATCATCGCTCTTTCAATGCTGAGCATTTCTCTGGGTTGTTGGACTACTCGGGCCGATGCTCATGAATTGCCGGGCAGTACGGCGACTATGACGGTTCGAGACGGCCTGATTACGATCGACGCAAATCTCGACATTGAGGTGTGGATGCGCGCGCAAACGACCGGGAAACTTGAGGCCATGGTTGCTGCAGCGCAAAAAGAAGCGCAAGGCCTTACCGTTTTGGTCGATGGCAAAAAGATAGCAATGGAAGTTGTCATCTTTCCGACGGTCGAGGCAGTTCACATAGTTCTGCAGCGGAAATCCGATGGCCACTCGCATCCGAAGCTGGTGCTCGTACG
>JBBKVQ010000233.1:0-19044 GCA_037968515.1 Bradymonadaceae bacterium | reverse complement strand
AGTTTGACACGGCTCAACCAGGAGTGGGCCCGACACATATTGTGGCTTTCGATTTAAATAAAGACGGGTTCTTTGAAGCCGCCACCTCGAATCTTGGTGACATCAGCCTGATTCGCAATCAGCTGCAAGGAAATCGCCGCGACCTGATTCACGATCCTGCGACCGACGTCTTGGACGTCCCCGGCCAGGTACTCGACATTATTGCCGCGGATTTGGATGGCAACGGAGACGTCGACCTTGCGGTCCTGCAGTTCGGGCCGGACGCGATCACGGTCTTCTTCAATACGGGCGGTAACTTGTCGGCCCCAGTGAACTTCCCACTAACGGCTCGAGCGATCGCATTTGAACATGGGGATTTCGACGACGCAGTCGGCGAGGACATTGTGGTGCTTGGCCAAACAAACGACGCGTTCCTGATCGGCACAATGCGTCCCAACGCTTCCAGCACCTCGACCCCTATCGCTTTGGTCCCCGAAAACTCTGAGCAAAAATACACGCTTGTCGCGGCCGGCTCGGTGAATCAGGACGGTATCTACGACTTGGCTTTCCTTGCCAAAAAGACCACCGACCAGGGCGGCAGCGATATTTTCCCAGAATTTGTCGTGCTCAAAAATGACGGCGCCGGTGCCTTCACCAAGTACTACAGCGAAGTCATCGGGGTAGACGCCACAATGCTTGCGCTCGAAGACCTCTCGGTCGACGGGTACGCTGACGTGATCGTCGGTTCCTACTTCTGGAAGCACAGCTATACCGAGGAAACCTACGCCGGTGGACGGCTCGCGATCACCACCAATGTGAATCCGATCCACGTTGAATTTGCGAACCTGAATGGTGACGAAGCAAAAGAGTTGATCGTCGCTGAGCGGTTGAAGTTCTTGGTCTTGACGCCCTCATGTCCCTGATTTTTCGGGGCATCCTCGTTGCCTCCCTTCTGATGATCGGTTGCGGCGCCGCGCCCGCACGCGATGAAGTCGTGGATGCCACGGGCAGAACCCACATGATTTCAGGCAAGGCCAGCTGGTATGGAAAACGATTTCAGGGCCGTCCGACGGCTTCTGGAGAGTCGTTTGACGTTAAAAAACTGACCGCGGCGCATCGCACCCTTCCCTTCCAAACGATCGTCCGAGTCACAGACGTCGACACTCGTAAATCTGTGGTCGTTCGGGTCAATGACCGGGGCCCTTGGACCGACGGCCGCGTTATCGACCTGTCGCGAATCGCGGCCGAAGACCTCGATATGATCCAACGCGGTGTCGTCACGGTTACCCTTGAAGTGTTAGAATGGGGAGACGGTTCAACGACCCACGAGAAGTAATGAATTTGCTGAAACACCTAGCCGCTGATGGCTTTCGCCAGGTTCAAGCGGTCGGCCTTCTTCAAGGCGGAAGACTTGCTGCGCGCGTGCTTAACGAGCGCTACCCCGCGACCGGAGACCTGCTGCCTTGGCAGATCCGCACCCTCGAATCTCTGCAAACGGTGATTTGCGCCACAGAAGACGACGAATTGCCTTCGCCCGAAGAATGTGGCGCTCTGGAAGCCACCCTTAGCTTCTTGCGAGGCATGCCCCGACCCACTGTCGACCGCATGAGCGCGCTCTTGGCCCTCTTCGAGGCCGCCCCGCTCGCGTTGGGCCCTGTCAGGGTCCGCCTATCGGCGCTGGATACAGCCCAACGAAATTCGTTTTTAGAGACCTGGCCAGATTCGCGCTTGGCGCAACAGCGAGCCGCCTTTCACGCAATCAAAACGATGTGCATGATGGGGTATTGGACTCGACCCAGCACATGGGGACCGATTGGCTACGACATCAAGTCCAACCCTGGCGTGCCCGATCGCCTCAAGGAGCCTGCATGAGCACTGAGCCCATGGTCGCGGTCCAACCCACACAACGGATGAGCCTGGGTGCCGACGTCGTGATCATCGGCCTTGGCGCTGGCGGAGGCATGGTCTTTCATGACCTCGTGGGTGCTGGATTTGATGTCATCGGGCTCGAGCTCGGACGGCATTTCACAACCCAAGACATGACCGCTCAAGAAGACGTCATGATGCCGCAGCTATTTTCCGAAGGCGGCGGTCGAGCGACCGACGACTTTGGCATCAGTGTGCTTCAGGGTAAGGGCGTGGGCGGCTCAACGCTCCATAATACGAACCTTTGCAAGCGCCTTCCCGAGGAATTACTCGACGATTGGGTCGTGCGTTTTGGCCTAACGGACCTGGCTGGGAAAGGCCTGCAAGACGATTTTGAGGCCGTTGAAAAACTCTTGAACGTCCATCCCGTTCCGGACGAGCAGCTTAACCGCAATAACGTGCTGGTCGCCCAAGGCATCAAAGCCCTCGGATACCAAGGCGGCCGGCTCAGTCATAATCGCGGCCACCTTTGTCGCCAGTCGGGGTTTTGCGAATTGGGGTGCCCAAATGACGGCAAAGAAAACGCCGAACGCACGCTGATTCGCCCCGCGATCGCCAAGTCCGGCCGCGTTTACTCCGAGGCTCGTGTCGAAAAAATCCTGATGCATCGCGGCGAGGCCGTCGGCGTGTCGGGAGTCTGCGTAGATCCGAGGACGGGCGCGACGATCGGCGAGTTCAAAGTCCAAGCCAAACATGTCGTGCTGGCCGGCAGCGCCACGGGATCGGCCGCACTAGTCAAAAAGAGCGATGTCCCAGACCCTTACCGACTTGCCGGAACCAACCTGCATCTGCATCCCGGCGCGATTGTTGCTGGTGTCTTTGCCGAGCCCGTCGAAGCCTGGCTGGGAATCCCACAAGCCATCGAGTGCACGCAATTTTTAGAGTTCGGACCTACCGCAAAAAATCGAGCGTGGATTGTGTCCGGATTTGCCCATCCTGGAGCCGCAGCAGGCTTCATGCCTGGGTTTGGAGCCGAACATGCCAAGCTGATGCGAGAATACCGAAACACCGCGGTGCTCATCACAATGTTGCACGACCACACATCCGGCGTGGTCAGTCCCGGCGAGCGCGAACAAATTCATATTAGCTACCGCCTCGACAAGTCGGATTACGACCAGCTGGCCTTGGGCATGCGAGAGTCCGCCCGCATATTGCTTGCCGCAGGAGCGCAGCGGGTTTTTGTGCCAACGCGGCCCGCACGCTGGGTGACACGAGCGGCCGACTTAGATGCCATCACCGGCAGCGTCCTTGGACCCTTGAATCCCTCACTGACCGCCGTTCACCCGATGTCGACCCTGTGGATGGGAGACAACCGACGCAAGAGCGTGGTCAACCCCGAGGGCATGCATCATCACGTGAAAAACCTTTGGGTTGCCGATGGGTCGCTGTTTCCGACCTCGATCGGTGGGCCCCCACAGATCCCAATCTACACCTTCGCCCGACGTGTCGCGCGGGCGATCGCTGCGGCGCAATAGACACTTCATCCGTTTTGATGGCCGTAAACCCTCATCACCTCTGCGGGTCTCCGGCGCCAAAGACTGCAGTGCAGGCCGCCAACGCAAATCGCAATGCCGGCAGGATGCCGGCGCACCCGAAACACGGTTCGCACCAAACTGCTCACTGCTGACTGCTCACTGCTGACTGCTGACTGCTCACCGCCAGCCGCATCCACTTGAATTTCGGCACGATTTCCGAAATAGTGCGCGCCTCCAAAGAGGTCTAAATGCGCGCGCGATTTTTTATAGTTTTCGTCTTAGTTTTGTTCTGTTTGTCCGCCTGCGGCGACGACAATACGAACCCCGTCACAGCCACTGATACCGGGACCGACACCTCGATCGAAGACGCAGGTGCAGACGTACCGATCGTCGAAGCGGACGTCGGAAATGATGCTTCGGACGCTGCTGATGTCGCGGTTTCCACCGACGACGACGAAGACGGAATTCTGAACGACGTCGATAACTGCCCCGACTTGGCCAATCCCGACCAGCTGGATCGCGATCGCGACGGCGTCGGTGATGTTTGTGACTTGCTTCCCTATGTCACCGCCCCCGAAAACCCCTCCGATATACCAACGATCGACGAAGACCTGATCGAGTTCAACGACTCGCCCACTCAAGGAGAAGGCTACGATCTGACGTTTCCGGTTCGCCTGACTGGAACTGTCGACAACGCCGTCAACGGACAGAATGACCTGGACTATTTCAGCTTCGAGATCGACCGCCCGACGGCGCTGTTGGTGCGAATCGAAGGTGCACCACAGATCCTATGGCCCGCAGTCATTCTTGCGGGCTACCAGGGACGAAACAACACGGTGACGCGAGTTTCGTTCGGGGCGGATGTGGGCGAATCCGACACCCGCGAGGTTTTCCTGCCGCTGCCAGGGCGCTACACACTGGCTGTTTCGGATTTCAGGTCCTTTATTCAGTCAGCGGGCAATGTGGGCGGCATTGGGTATGACTACACCGTCTACGTCAGCGAGATACCGCTGCCAGAACCGACTGTCGTCGCCCTTCCAACCGTTGCGCTGCCGCGAAGCTTTGATGGGACGCTCAACACTTACCGCGTAGCGACCACCAACCTTGAGGCACTTCAAGTCGCGGCAAACGGGATCGCTATCGATGCCAATTCGTTCCAGTTTCCGACCCTAGCCGTGTTGGAATCGGATGGTTCAGCGACCTTGGCCCATTCAAGCCCTGGTCAGGTTTCAGACACCAGTCGCGTCAGCCTGATAATCGCACTCGGAGGTCGCACTGAAGTGCTGGTGGTCGAAGATTACGTGCAACGATTCCTCAACACCTCGACCTCGGTTGATTTTGGCGCGAGCGCGATTTTTGAGACCGAAACCGCCGATAGACCCAACGATACCCGCGAGAGTAATATCCCGTGGTTGGTGGCTGGAACGTCGTTTTCTGGCCTGATTGCCGAGCCTCGGGACCAAGCCGGAACACTTGTCGCTGACCAGGATTTCTTTTTGTTTTCAGCCAAGCGCGGGGTGCTTTATCGCGCCGTGGTGACGCCCGATATCGTCACCGCTGCGCTTCAGCCACGTGTGGATATTGGCGTTTTTTATGAGCAAGGCGACAGCTTCTTTTCGAGCTCTTTTTCGGCCGATGAAGCGCGAACCGACGGCACCACCACTGTTGAATACTATTTCCTGAGCCATGAAGACGGCGAGGCTGCCGTTCGAATCCAACACGATCCCAACCAAGTCGGCCCACCCGTCGGTGGCGCTGCCTACGGGTATCGAGTCGAACTACAAATCGTCGAGCCTTCGGTCGCGACCGTCGTCGTGCCCGGAACCGGAAGCCGAGAATTTGAAGCTGGCGGAGTCGGAATCTTTGAGTTCGATGCCACCCAGGGTCAAATCGTGCGCGGGATTCTGGACGACCAGGGACTCTTTGTGGATGCCAACGTTTCGACGCTGGACGGGACGTTCATCAATACAAGCTACGGCGACTTTACCTTCATGGCGGCCCAATCTGGACGGTATCGTGTGGATATTAAAGACTTTTTAGGACGCCCCACCGAGGTCGGATCGGGCGTGACCTTGACACTTGGCGCTCAAACCGTGGTCCCGTCGACACTTCCCATTTCAAACACCGGCACTTTTAATGCGCCGGGAACCGAAAAATTCTTCTCGTTTGATGCCGTTGAAGGGGACCCCGTCGATTTCAGAGTTCAAGCGCCCAACGGATTGGTCGAAATCGAAGTGTTTGATGCAGACTTCGTATCACTGCGGTCAACTCTATCGGGGCGGCTGGCCTGGGTCACACCAGCGAACGGAACCTACTTCGTCGGCGTAACGCCGTATCAAGAATACGCGCCGGACTACGATTTTATATTCGCGGCACGTGTCATTTCGGCTCCTACTGTGACGCTGCCACACGCCGCTACTGGCGTCTTGAACGATGCTCCGTTTGGGCTCTGGTACGCGGTTGATGTCGTCCAAGACCAAGTTTACTCGATGGTCATTACGACCACCGATCCGACATTTCAGACGCGCCTTTATGCTTACTCGGCAACGTTTGGATATCTGGACAGCGGCGTCGATTCGATGCGTTTTACCGCGCGTGAAACGGGCCGGATTTATCTGCATGCCTATGACCAAGCGAACTTTGGTGCCGCCACCTTTGACTACGATATCAGCATCTCGTCTCCGAGTGTGATTCCGTTGACTCTCGGCACACCCACCGCCGGAATGTTAAGCGCGGGGACAGAGTCCATCTACAGCCTGCCGGGCATCCGCGGCCTGATCGACGTCAAAGTAGACTCGGTCGATTTCCAGCCAGAAATTACGCTTGTCCGCGGAACAGGGTTCGACAAAATCGCCGACACTCAGTCCGTCGAAGGTCGCCTGTTGTGGGGTGACGCGTCGAATACGCCGACCTACGTCGTTGTCGGCGGAGGCATCGGGAACTTCACCGTGACCGCGCAGCAGACTCCACGCACATCATCGACGCCTGAGGTCGAACCCAACGATGCACTGCTTCCGCAGCTGATATCGGCTCCCGCGGCGATTTCTGGAAGCCTTGGGGGCGCCGATGTTCAGGATGCATGGAGTTTCGATGCTGTTGCGGGGGACCGCATCTTCGTCGTGACGCTGCCCCTGACCGGTAGCATCTACTCGCTGACCGGCACGCTGCGCCTTGAAGACTCCATGGGCACCGTTTTGGCTCAGGACAGCAATAGCGGCGACGGGTTTTACCCCGCGATTTACGGCGTGACTGCCTCCGCCACGGGCACTTTCAAGGTCGTGCTGTCGTCTTCTTCCACAAGCGATTACGTGATGTTTGTGGTCATCGACCCCGCCTGAAACCCGACTTCACTTGCAAACGAAATCGCCTTCGCACACCACCATCAGCAGCGTCAGCGCCACGACTCCGGCGACTATCGACACGATCGGCAGCAACGCAAAACCCCACTTTAGTGGTTTGGTTTGAGGCTTGAAAAACCACGAAGCCCAAGATCCCGCGACCGAAATCATCACTAAAAACGGATAGCTGGTCACGGCCGTCAAAAGGGCTACCAGATAACCGTTGTCCTCTGAACCGGGGGCATCGAACACAACAGCCACCATCATAAGCATCGAGATCGCAGGGACCATGCCTATGAGCCAAATCAGCGAACTGACGATAGCGATTATTGGATCTGGACGTTTCATATCTGCACTATAGGTTCTTGGGCAGAGTCGCACAAAATCTTTGCGCCGTGATAAGGGAATGGTCTCCACAAGGCCACTTTTGAACACCATTGAACAACAATTTGAGCGTTTAGGCGTTTCGGTCGCCCAACGCGGACTGATTCGCGAGTCCTTGATTGGGTTTAGCGAAATCGATGCTCTGATGGGCACCTGCGCCAAATTACCCGATAACCGCTTGGTCTTGGACGCGGAAGCGCACGTGTTTTTTGCGCTTGCGACGCAAGGCTCCCATGCCCGCCGCGTGATGGTTTCGGACCCCAACGCCATCTCTGAGATCGCGCGACGGTCCGATCGAAGCTTCGATACCGCCTCGCTCAGCGCGACTTTGCGCGCAAAAATGGCTTTAGCCTTGGATGACGACGCGGCGCTGGCGGTGTTGCGGCGCTTCAAGCAAATCGAATCCCTCAGGATCTTCCTGCGCGAAGTCCAAGATATTGCGAATATTCGGCAAACCACTCAAGAGATCGCCGCACTCGCCGAAAGCTGCCTCACGGTGGCAATTCACGAGATTGCACGCCGAAGATACTCCCCTGAATTTGCCGACCTATTCTGCGTCTTGGGCATGGGAAAACTGGGCGGCCGCGAGCTGAACTTCAGCTCTGATGTGGACCTCATTTTTATTGCGGCCGACGAAGCGTTCCCGCAGATCTCCAAAATCGAGTCCTTCGCCAAGGACCTTGTTTCTTGGTTCGACCTTAACACCGACGACGGCTACGTGTTTCGCGTCGACCTCCGGCTGCGGCCCGAGGGCAGTGCTGGAGCGCTGGTCCCGACAGTTTCTACCGCGCGCTCGTACTACGAATCATGGGGTCGAACCTGGGAGCGCAGTGCGTTGATCAAGGCGAGGCCTGTGGGTGGCAACCACGCTCTTGGGGAAGCCCTGCTGCAAGCGCTCGAGCCCTTCCTGTACCGAAAATATCTGGATTACAGCGCCATCGACGAACTTCGGACGATGAAGGACATGATCCAACGAAACGCCGAGGCGTCCTCGCTGATTGGATTTGAGCAGCCCAGCAAAAACGAATCCGAGCTTCAGGCCCCGATTCGCACCCGACTGCAGGCCCGCATGCAAATGTTGGGGGCCCCAACGATCCGGAAAGCTGCCCCGGCGCCAGTACCAGTGCCTTCCACCATTAATTTTCGTGACGCATCAGGCGTGTTGGGATGGGACGTCAAAATCGGCATCGGTGGGATTCGCGAGGTCGAGTTTTTTGTGCAAGCCCTTCAGCTGGTTCATTGCGGAACTCGCCCGGGCCTGCGCGTGAAAAACACGCTGGAAGCGTTGGACCGCCTGCTGTTCGCAGGTTTGATTAACCACGACGACAACGCAAACCTCAGCGATGCCTATGCGTTTTTCCGGGCAGTCGAACATCGAGTCCAGATGGAACAGGACCGACAAGGCCACCGAATACCAAGCGACGAAAAACACTTCGAAGGGCTCGCTTGGCGAATGTCGCTTACGTCCGAGGACCTGCGAGCAAAGATTCTGGCGCACCGACGTGACGTTCGAACGATGTTCGATCGGCTTTTCACGGATTCCGAACAGACGCCCCAAAAATCTACGGTGGGCCGTGCCCCGATCGAAGACATCGATGCGGTACTGGCCGTCCAAAACGACGCGATCGACACGCCAGAGATTCACGCAATCTTGGGGCGGCTGGGTTTTGAACGGCCCCGCCAGGTCGCAGGACAGCTTCTGATTCTGAGGCAAAAGGCGCATGGCCCGTTTTCTGAGCGCTCACTTGGGCAAGCGCGGGATTTTGCAAAATACCTTTTCACAAGCTGCGCAGGCGCCCCAAATCCAGACCAAGCGTTCAGCCTTTTGACCCGTTTCATCGCGCTAATCGGTGACCGACCAGGCTACTACCGAATGCTCGCAGAACACCCGCACGCCGCGCGCCTACTTGTGCATGTTTTTGGCTCAAGCCCGTATCTTGGCGCAGCTCTCCTGCGTGAACCCGCGATCGTCGAGCGATTGCTGGGCACCGGAACCGTCGCGATTTTGCGCTCTCGAGCTGAGATGCTGCGCGATGTTCATGCGCGTCTGGGCAAGATTGAAGACCCAGAACACCGCATGGGCGTTATTCGCAGATTTCATCAGGAAGAAACCCTTCGGATCGGCCTTCATGATTATGGTGGGGCCGCCACCACTATCCAAACTCACGAACAGCTCAGCAACCTGGCGGAAGTCGTTATCGAAACGTCGTTAGAGGAAGTTTATGAGCCGCTTCGGTCCCGGAAACGCCGCGCCGATTATCTGCTTCCGCCGATTCAAGAGATCCCGTTCTCCGTGGTTGCGCTCGGCAAGCTCGGGGGCCGCGAACTGAGCTTCGGAAGCGACCTAGATGTTCTTTTCATTTACGAATACGACCGCCAATGGCGTCTTGATCACAGTTTTTTTGCCAAGATCGCTCAGCGCCTGATTCGAGCCCTCACTTTTGCGGGCGCCGGTGGAAAAATGTACGAGGTCGACACTCGACTTCGACCCTCCGGCCAACAAGGTGCACTTGTCGTTAGCCTCGAACAGTTTCGAAGTTATCACGCCGACAGTTCCGCCCTGTGGGAGCGTCAGTCATTAGTCCGAGCCAGACCGCTCACGGGTCCGGCATCACTTTGTGCAGATATTTGCACAATCAGAGACCAAGAAGTCTTCGAAAGAGGGCTCGGCCCGACCGGGGCGGAAGAGCTGTCGGAAATGCTCGAAAAAATCCGCACTAATTTGCTCGCGCCTGGAGTCGTGGATATCAAATACTCCCCGGGAGGACTGGTTGACATCGAGTTCGCCGTTCAAGCGATGCAGTTGCGTTTTGCCAAAGGCTCCCCGGACCTGCGCTCCACCCGAACCTACGATATCCTCAGCGCGCTTGCCGTAGACGGCCACGGCACCGACGTCGACTTCGACCAGATCCTACGAGCCTACGAGCAACTCAGGACGATCGAGTCTCGACTTAGAATGGCTGATTTACGGGGAATCTCGGCGCTCCCCACGGACGAGGGGCAGCTCAATGTGCTGGCAAGACGCGTGGGTCATATCGGTGAGGAGCCTGGAGCGTTCATGTTGCAAGAAATCAAAGACCTGACCAAAAAAACAAGAGATTCATGTCGCCAAATAATGCGAAACTTGCACAATTGATCTAAACCCATCGCAAAACGTGCCGATTACTTGGGTAATTACTCACGGAGAATGCGATGGCAGCCCCGGCATATTTGATGGATGACCAAAGTCCCACCAACGTTGAAGTCCTTCGGGAATTGCTCTCTTCTGCGTTTCAGGCCAAAAATTATCGCCCTCCGATGCTGCCCGACATCGCGCTCAAGATCGTGAGCTTGGCCTCGTCCGACGCAGACACGTCGACAATTGTCACTCTGATCGAACGCGATCCCCTCATCGCTGCGCGTGTAATTCAGGTAGCCAACTCGCCACTTTACGGAACACGTTCTTCGGCTTCGATCCACGATGCCACCGTCCGATTGGGCCGGCGAACGATCGTTCAAATCGTCATGGAAGTCGCACTGCAATCAGCTGTGTTCTCGGTCAAATCGTACCAGGCCACGGTCCAACGTGTTTTTGACCATTCGTTGGCCACGGCGCACCTTGCAAAACTGGTCGCAAAGGCCACGGGAGTCGTCGACGAATCGATCTACCTTTGCGGATTGCTCCACGACATCGGAACGATCGGCGCCCTCGGTGTCCTCTCGGAAATCGACGGCGGCGTCCCTCCGCTGAACTTGGACCTTTGGATGGCGATCGACGATATCCACTGCGCCGGCTCTGGGACGATCGCCCAACATTGGAGCCTACCTGCCGAAATCTCAGAGGTGATCAAACAGCACCACCAAATCAACACAAATCAAGACTACTTGATTTCTGGAGCCGTCGTCACCGTGGCCGAATCCCTGGCTACCGAAAATGGGCTCGGTGCATGCGAAGTGTTCGGTGTTGATTCGACGTCGGGTCTTGTCATGAAGAGGTGCCGCGACAAGCTCGGAATCGACGACAAAGCCTGGGCCACTCTTCAAGCCGAAGCGTCTTTGATGATCGAACTTTTCAAGGATTAATCGGTTTGGATTGCCACGACATGGCGATCACAAACACCACCGGAACCAGCATCAGAGTCAGGACCGTCGAACTCGCCAGTCCCGCAACAACGGTCACTGCAAGAGGCCGCCTCAATTCTGCACCTTCTCCCAAACCGATAGCCATCGGCATCAGCCCGAGCACAGTAGTCAGCGTCGTGATCAAAACAGGGCGCAGACGCACGCGGCAAGCGTCGATGGTGGCATCCATCAATGTCTCCCCGCGCTGCCGTAATTGCTGAATATAATCGACAAGCACGATCGCGTTATTGACCACCATGCCCTCCAACATGATCAGGCCGATAAACACAAGAACACTCACGTTCAGGCCCGTCCACCAAAGCGCGGCGGTCACCCCGATCAACGCCAGCGGAATACTCAGAAGAATCACAAAGGGGCCGATCACGTTCTCAAAAGTGCTCGCCATTACGACGTAGACCAAGAACACCGCCAAGAGCAGCGCAAAGAGCATATTTGATTGTGATTCCTTCATGTCGCGGCTTTGGCCGGTGACCTCAAGCGAGATGCCTGCCGGAGGCCGCGAGGACCTCAGCGTGGCTTCTGCAGCTTCTACGGCACTGCTGAGTGAGGTCAATGGAACCTCGGCAGAGATGACCGCCGCACGGTTGCCATTCACGTGACGAATCTCGCTCGGCCCCACTGCCAGCGAGATTTCGGCGACACTTTCCAACCGGACTTCGCCAACATCCAGATTGGCAGGACGAACCACAAGCCCAGCCAGTGACGCCACATCGGGAATCTCGTCCGGAGAAGCTCGAACCACCACCGCTATATCGTCTTCGACCTCTCGCAGTTTAGTCGGTTCCACGCCTCGGATTTGATCACGGATCGCCTCGCCAACCTCACGGGCCGTCAGCCCCAGCGCGGCCAGCCGGTCTCGCTTGAGCAAGATCTGAACCTCGGGGAATCCGCGCCCAAGATTGCTCCGGACGTCCGCAAACGCTGGGTTCTGACGCATTTCGGCGACAATTTCGTCCGAAATCACGCGCAAGACCCGCAGATCATCGCCCACGACCTCGATCTCAAGCGGCGTTCGAAAAGCGAACATAGTGGGACGCTCGATCTCCACCGTGGCGCCAGGAAGCCTTGCGGCATGCCGCCGAATCTCACTCATCGCCCGGTCCTCGGCGGCTTCAAGGTCAGAGGTCGGCTTAAGGATCACAGCAATCTGCGCGGTATGTTCGCCCTCGTCCGACGTCTGCAACGCCGTCCGCTCAACCCCAACCGTCGTCGCAAAACGAGCCACGTCGGGCACCGTCAGCAGGTCGGCCTCCAGCCCTTTCACGATACGCGAAGTCTCTTCAAGCTTGGTGCCCACGGGCATCTGAACGCGAACCGTGAATTCGCCCTGATGCATCGCAGGCATCAACTCGGTATCCAAGGTGCCGAAGAGCCAAAGTGCGCCTCCGAACAGCATAAACGCCACTAACGTCACGGTGTATCTTGCCCTCAGAGCTGCTCGCAAGATCGGAGGATACACAGATTCCAAGCCGCCATATACCCGGTCAAAACCCGACAACAGCGGGTCGATTACAAGTCGAAGAACTCGAAAAACTCCTCCCAACGCGAGCACCACAATCGACGCTGCCAATCCGAGAATGCCCATGATCACACGGCCGAACACGAGCTCGAGCGCAAGCAGCACCAGCAATCGAATCGACAAGAACACGGCCACAATCGGCGTCACTACATGCGCCACGCCAGACGCGAGTTTGCGCCACGCACGCCACTCATCTCGGCTGGAAGTAACCGATCCCAGCGGGCGAACAAGCCATTTCATAACCGATAATGGATTGGCAGCCTTCGGCATTTTAGGCTCACGCGCGACAACCATCGGCACGAATAACAACGCCACCGCCAGGCTGGCCAACAGCGAAAACACGACGCTCAAGGCGAGGTCCCCAAAGATCTGACCGGCCACGCCCTCGACAAAAACGATCGGTAAAAACACGGCGATCGTCGTCATCGTTGACGCCGTCACGGCGCTGCTGACCTCACGCGTGCCTCGCAGGGCCGCGGCCATCAAATCGTCGCCTTCTTCTCGGCACCGAAAAATGCTCTCAAGCACCACGATCGAGTTGTCCACCAGCATGCCAATCCCAAGCGCAATACCGCCCAGACTCATGACATTCAAAGTCACACCAGACAGTCGCAGTGCCCCAAACGCGGCGATCACCGAGAGCGGAATCGACACCGCAATCACAAAGGTTGACCAAGACGAGCGCAAAAAAAGAAAAAGCACCAACACCGCAAACAGACCACCCCATAACGCGGTCTGGGTGACCTCATCGAGGCTCTTTCGAATGAAAACTGATTGGTCAGATAGCTTGGTGAGTTCGATCCCATCCGGCAGCCGATCCAAGAGCAGCTTCGGCCTTAGGCTGGGCGCCGCATCTGCAAGCCCTTCCGCACCTTCAGCGATGAGCCGCGCCCGCATCGCCGAGGTCAATCCTTGGGTTTTCGCCAAGTCTTGCGCCCTCGTGCTGAGGGCCTCTGGCGAACCAAACAACGCGTCCTTAACCCGATCGGCGACGTCCACGAGGTTCGCGTCGGCTTCTTTGAAGATCTCGATCACGATGCTTGGCCGAATATTTCCCTCCAGCCCGACCCGGGTAAACACCTCGGGTTCTCGCGTATCACGCCGAATATCGGCAATCTGGCCTAGGCGAACCGGAATTCCATTCGGATACGCCACGACAAGGGCGTCCATCTCGCCCAAGTCTTCGAAAGCGTTCAGCGTCCTGACCAAATAGGTCACATCTCCTTCGGACAGCGCCCCGCCGGCCACATTGATGTTTTCAGAGGCCAGCCGCTCCGCGACGATTCGCGTGGTGACCCCCAACCTCGCCATTCGGCCAGGATCAAGGTCCACGCGGATGACCTCTTCTAGCCCTCCACGCACACGGACCATCGCCACACCTTCGATCTTTTCGATCGTCGGTTGAATCTCGTCCTCGGTTGATTTGCGTAGTTCGGCCGCAGAAACCGGACCCGACACACCGACTCGAATAATCGGATCCAAGTCAGGGTCGTAACGCAGCAACATGGGCGTTTCGACCTCCTCGGCCAGCGGCACCAGTTCAACTCGTTCGCGGACCTTTTGAGTCGCGAAATCCATCTTGGTGTCCCAAGCAAACCGCAACACCACGTCGGATTGGCCAGCCCGGCTAACGCTGGAAATCCCAACCACGCCTTCGACCGTCCGCACGATATCTTCTATCGGTTTGGTGACCGTTTCTTCGATCTCTTGAGGGGCAGCCCCGCGTAATTCGGTCCGGACCGTCAGGGTCGGGTAGTTGAGCTCTGGCATCAGGCTCACGGGAATCTGGCGGTATGAAACCCAACCAAAAACCGTCACTGCCACCACAATCATCATCGTGGCGACGGGCCTGGTAACCGACCACGCCCCAAACCCTTTCATAGGCCGTCCTTGCGCTTGCTTGGATCAACCGGGGTGCCGTTCTTCAACCCATCCTGCCCCAAGACCACCACAGGCTCGCCAGCTTTCAATCCGGACAGGACTTGAACGTCGGCCCCCTCGGATACGCCCAGACTCACGGTCCGACGCTGTGCCATTCCTTTGTCGACCGTGAACACCGTCGCCTCGTCCTCGACGTACACCACCGATCGCCTTGGGATAATCAGGGCGTCTGGCTTTTCTTCGATGACGATATTCACCTTCACAAACATGCCCGGGCGCAAACCCTCGCTTTGCTCGGCAACGCCAATCGTCACACGTACAGTTCCGGTACGCGGGTCCACCACAGGACTGATACGTTCCACCGAGCCGTCAAACTGTTTGGAGGCCAACGCTTCGCTTTCGACATAGGTCTTTTGGCCTTCAAATACGCGGCCCAAAGCGGTCTCGGGCAGATTCACAAACACCACCAAATCTGCTGGATCGACGACCCGAAACAGCGGCGTTCCCATCGCGACTTGCTGCCCGACATTCACTGTTCGGACCGCCACGACACCATCCATGGGCGAGGTCACGCGTTGATCTGCAGCGGCCGTGGTCGCGCGGCGCTGCTCGGACTTGGCTTGCTCCAGTCTCCATTTCGATTCGTCGATCATCTGGCGGCTCACGACGCCTTTGTCGAACAAAGGCTGCAATCGCTCGACCTCGGACTCCAACCGATTCACCGACGATTTGGCGGTGTCGACTCCCAACCCAAGCTCAGCCCGCTGAATCTGAGCCAGCCGTGCGTTTTTTTTGACGACATCGCCCTGCTCAACATCGAGTCCAACCACGATGCCAGGAATCTCGGCAACGATGTCCACCGCGAGGCGCGAATCAACCGTGGATGTCGACGTTAAGGTGTCGCGAATTGGCCCAACACGCACGTCGACAACCTCCACCGGCACCAACCGATTGGTCGCGCTGATTTCTTCCTTCTTTTTATCGTCGCCCTGACAAGCTGCGGCGAGTAGGACCAACACAATCAAAAATCTCATATCTGGCCAGCTTGAACGATGAGTTCGCGAAGTCGGGACTCATTTAACACACCCGACCGGGCGTAATGAACTTTGCCGCCAGGCCCAATAACCACGATGGTTGGGATGCGATTTACGCCATAAAGGCTCGCGACCGACCCGGTGTCCATCAGCACATCAAACGACAAATCGTTCTTGGTCATGAAGCCTTTCACCAAGACCTCACGGCCCGCATCAGGGTCGTCGGTGTTGATCGACAAAACCACCACTTGATTCTTGAGCGCCGCATCGGCCTCGACCGCCTGCAGGGCCGGCATTTGCTTGCGACACGGCCCGCACCAGGTCGCCCAGAAATCCAGAATCACCACTCGATCGGCATGCTGGGCCGGACCGACCACCTGGCCACTCAACGTCTTCAGGTTAAACGCCGGTGCAGGTTTTTCCTCGATTGCCAATACTTTGGAGGTGTCCTTAAAAACACCCGTCAGGCTCCCGCCAATCGCAAAGACGATAATGGCCACGATCAGCCAATCAATCCATTTTGATTTGTCTTGGGTGCTCATGGATTGCCTGCCGGAATCGTAGATTTCAAGGACTCGAATCGAGCATTTGGCGTCACAAAATATCCCTTCGTGCCGCGTTTAACGACGGCAATATTATCTTCGTGCCACAACGAGATATAAGGCAGTTCGGCGGCCAGAATCGACTGCACTTCGTCGTAGATTTTACGGCGTTTTTCACGGTCCGTTTCCAAATTTCCAGCCACAAGCAATTCGTCGACACGGTCATTGCGATACGCGCCGCGATTCGCACCTGCAGAGCGGTTCTCGGGCGTCGGGATATTATCCGAATGAAAGACCCAGCGATAAAGCGACGGCTCCAGAACTGACGGCCATTGCATGGTCGTCAAAGCGAAGTTTCGACTCTTGATATCGCCGTAAAATGTCCCCCACTCTGATGCTCGAACCCTCACGGAAATCCCTATCTCGGCCAACTGATTTGCCATTAACTCCACCATCGATACCCTGAACTTGTTGGCAGACACTTTGAATTCCAATTCAAAGCGAGGAAGTGGCCCATCACCATCGGGATCGGGGTATCCTGCCTCATCCAACAACGCCTTCGCCTTGGCTTGGTCGAACCCAAAACGCTCCACATCCCCGTTATATGCCCAATGAGACGGCGCGAGCATGCCAGTGGCCAAAGTTGCCTTGCCCCGAAATTTATATTCGATGATCGTGTCTCGATTGATACCATGGGCGATCGCCTGACGAACCTTCAGGTTCGACAAGATCGGATGTTCAAGATTAAACGCGATATAAGTGTATTTAAATGAGGGCGCAGTCACGACCTCGAGACGTTTATCCTCCAAGACGACCGGAAGCATCAGCGGAGAAACTGCATTCTGCACAAGGTCCGCGGTACGCCCAAGCAGCGCCAACATCCGCGTATTATCGTCCTTCACCGTCTTGAAAAAAAGTTTCTTTATCGGTGGTGCCCCAGCAAAATATTGTTCATTGGAAGCCAGCAGAACGTCGTCACCGTCTTGCGCCAAAAATCGAAACGGCCCGGCCCCGATATTCTCCGGACAATCCTTGCGCCCTTCACACACGTGGGCCGGCAAAATCCCCAGCGCCAGATCGGTGAAAAACGGGGCATCGGGTGCGACCAACTCGATCGTAAAATGCCGGGCGTCGCCAATTTCGAACGATTTAATCTTACGCGTAATGCCCGAAAACGGACTCTTCACGACGTCCGAGCCGAGTTCCATGAACGTGTATTGCACGTCACGACTTGTGACCGGCGTACCGTCATGGAATTTGACGTCAGAGCGCAGCGTCACTTCGTAACGTGTGGGCGTCGGTGTCGCGATGGATTCTGCGAGTTCAAGCTCGGGCTCGCCGCTCGACGTGTCGGTAGAGACGAGGCCCGCGTGAAGGAGTGCCACAATCTTCGCCGACGAATCGCTGGTGGCAAAACGTGGGTCGAGTCCCTTGGGCGCTGCATCCAAGAGGACCACGTACGCGCCCTCCCCTAAGCTTGTTGACTGACATGAGGCGATGAGCAAAAGCACACCGCAAATCCATCGACGCATTTCGGTGCCTAATTCGCTGGTTATCCGCGCGCAAGGGTAAGCGCGGCGCGAAGGTCACGCAAGGGGCGCACAGGCACGCGCATTCAGAATTTCAGGTTGACGAGCTGGAATGAAGCCTCGCCCCCGACACTGGGCCCGGGAGACACCCCGTCCATCGACAACTGGTATCCGATCGTACCACCGAGCGGCGCGCCAACAGCAAGCACGGCCATCGCCACGTCACTGTCTGCGACCACCGCGGCGAGCAGCAACCCGCCAAGACTGCCAAAATAGGTCGCGATCAATGAGCCATCGAATCCACTCGACTCGCCGATAGCCCAAACTGCCACGGTCGAAACCGTTGTGAAGGTGGCAAAAGCCAACGAATAGCTGGCGACATCGCCAAGCGCACAAACAATATTTTGCGCGCCGCACGAGGGCATCATCATCAATACAAGCCCAGCAGCGGCGCCTCCAGCGATCATTCCTCCGGCGAATTGCGAGGCACCCAATTCAAACCCCTCCGTGAGAGGCTCACCTGCTTCTTCTTCGAGTGAAACTGCCGTCTCCGAAGGCGTCTGCGCGAGGCCCGGTGAGCTCATCGCAAAAACAAGAGAGATAGAGAGAATTAGAATCTGAATATAATTTTTCATTTCGTTTCCTAAGTGGCATTTCGCGCCAAGCTGAATGCCGACTAGTTGAGCAATCGACGTGCCAATTGAGGCATTGAACCATTCACACCTAGACTCTTTTATCTAACAAAGACTTACGCCGAACAGGCGTATTGTCGGTCGTAACTCTTGCGCAGAAACGTCTATTCAAGATGTCCAAAAAATGCACCGCTACGTGCATGAATGGCACTAACTCGACTAAATGAGCCGATGCATCCATCGAGATCGCGGTGAGCGGGCAAAAAATAGAAATCATGATTAGAAAGAGAACTTTACGATCGGAATGGAAGTCACACTCGGCAGTGCCTCAATATCTGCAGGCATCGGCGAGTCCGCGGAAAGCTGGTACCCGACTGCGGCGCCAATCGGAGCAAAGATACGCGAACGCTGAGCGCAATAAGACTAAAATTCGAAATGCATGACGGGAATGGCGGTGACTTTCGGCATGGCAACCGCCGGCAAGGTAAGCTGTCCCGACATGGCAACCGTGCCCGAGCTATCCGGCCATTCTGCCGACATGTGATATCCGATAGTGGGTCCTATCAACATAAGAGGCGGAACGATAACGCTCGCCGCAAGGCCCACAAACGTTGCGAGCAATGACCCGTCCCAGCCCATCGACTCCCCGACCGCCCAGACCGAAACCGAAGAACCGACTCCAT
>JBBKVQ010000232.1:0-11004 GCA_037968515.1 Bradymonadaceae bacterium | reverse complement strand
CAGCCGCGGCATCAGATGAGGCAGCAGGCCCTCGGCTGAAATCTGGGTCAGCAAAAAGATTGCGTAGAATCGAGCTTCAGCGCTGGTATGGTCGATGAACGACTGGATCACAGGCAACGATCCCGTGCCAAGTCTGACCAGAGCACGCAGCACTGGGCCGTGGTCACCGACCGATGGAAGTGTATCGGCCGTGAACTGGTATCGGTCGACAAAAAGACGCCCCGGAAACATTGCGGCCAAGCCTTCTAGGACCGGTTCGCCTGCCATTGCAACGGTTTCGGCTGCCTGAAACGCCACGCGTTGGTCACGGCTATCAAGCAGCATGAATGATTCTTGAATCTCGATGTCCAACGGGCCGCTTTCAAGAATTCGCTCGAGTGCTTCTGGCGGAATGGTTCGCGGATCATCGTCGTCCAGCTTGGCTGGTGTTGGAATTCGAGGTCTATCCGTTGCCGCCGATATTTTTACTGCGCTTGATGGATGGTGGTCCGCAAAGTCATCGAGCCAATCATCTTCCGCGTCAACGGGAGCTCCCCCGGCGGGCCAGTCATCCACCATCCCCATTTGGGTGCTGTTCGACGGCTCTCGGCCAAGTTCCATGGTCTGTCCAGCCGTGCGCGGAGGCACCGGAGCTCCGCGGCTGGTGCCACTTGCGGTCATTGGGGCGGTGGGAGCTGGAACGTCCTTAATCGTATCCTGTCGCCCTTGGCGTTTGGGGACCTTTCGAGCTCCTCGAAGAATCAAAGCGCCAGGAACTACGCCCCGCTGTTCTGCAGGCTCAGGTGTGGCTTCGGGTTCGGATTTTTCGAAAGCAATCGATTCAATTCCGCCGCGCATCGTGTCGGCACCGACACGTTCGGCGATTCCTTGCTGCATTTTGGTCTGAGCTTCGATACCTCCCATCAACGTGCGATTCGAACGTTCGTCCCCGATCTCTTGCGGAGTCATCAGCACGACATCGTCTTCTGGAATGATGCCGACGACCTCTTGAGCGCTTTCCTCGCTCACGAAATGATTCGCTTCGGGCTCAGGCTGTTCTTCGGGCTCAGGCTTAGGCTGTTCTTCGGGCTCAGGCTGTTCTTCGCCAGAGTCATCCACACTCATCAGCGGCAGGCCAAAAACCGTCGAAGACGCGCTGATCGCCGGCGCTGACACCGACGGTGTCGCGAGTGGGAGCCCAAATGCCGTCGCGTTGGATGGAACATTTGCAACGGAGTGGTGGGACTCTGAGACTGGCTTTTCGGCTAGCTCATCGTCGAACATTCCCGCAGCCGACATGCTGAAGCCTCGGATCGTATCTCGGTCGTCCAGATCATCAGACGCTGTTTCAGCAGGCTCAGCCACTGGTTCCGAAGCAACCGGGGCGTTCTTAATGGTCTCGGGCGGACTGTCGAGAGTTTGACTGACTTCGCTTGCGCCGGGAATCGAATAGCCATGCAACGTGGAGGGATCCTGTTCGTCCTCGGCGTCCGGTTCTTGTTCCTCTGCGCCGTCGACTATCTGACTGACTTCGCTTGAACCCGACATTGTACGACCGCGCAACGTCGTGGAATCTGGATCGTCGGCGATTGCCGAAGCGGCAGTTTCAGCCGGAATCTTCGATTCCGGCTCGTCTTCTTGGGAACGAATTGCATCGGCCAATGCCGCCATCGGCTTGTGCTTGCCGTGCGTTTTACCTTCATCCTTTCGCGCAAATTCTTCACTGACCGACTCTGATTCAGCCGCGGCAAAGGGGAACCCGAGCAGCGCAGAGCGATTGCCCTCTATCGACAGATCTGGATCCTGGCTTGTTTCGACAGAATGTTCGGAATGTGCTTCAGCAAACGGAAATATCGAGGAGTCGTCTGGCGATTTCTCGGCTCGATTTTTTGCCGAAACCGGGATTTCCGGAACGCGATCCGAAGCAGCGGGGAGCGTCCCCGATTTGGCTAATTTAATCAGGTGTTCCAGCTGGATGCCAATCACATTGCCAATATCGCCCAGACTAGCCATATCTGCGGAAGGGAGCGGGTCTCCAACCAAAGCGATCGCTAATCGTCCTCCGATGGGAATCGGGACGCACGCGAGCAAAGTAGGGGGTTGGACTTTGACGTTATCAAACCAAGCCTTCAGACCAAGGCTTTCGGCTGTCCCTTGCAGGAATTCGTTCAGATGCAAATTGGCAGAGGCGTCGATCGGTGCGCGGACTTTTCGTAGCTCTTCGACCTCGGGCATTCCGGGCCAGTCAGCCGCACAATGCCCTTGCACGCTGTCGGTCCCTACAATCAGGACACAGCGTTGTTTCATTTGACTGGCAGCGAAGTTCAAGAGCGTCAGCAGAATAGTGTCGCGGTTGTACGTTTTTCGCACAAATTCGCTCACTTCTTCCGGCGTCCAATTACGGCCGTATTCTTTATCGGAAATGTCGATCGACACCACGTTCCAAAACGATGGGAGAACGTTAATTACACAATGCAGCAGTCTGCGAGTTTACCTGAGAGCTGTCTTTCCTGAAACATAACAGGCATTCCAATATTCGGTCAAAATAAACAGCCTAACGGAGGTCGAAGTGCTGTCCTTCGGTCGCAAATTGGACGTTGGGATGATCCTGGACTTCGATGTGGTCCGAATAGTGAACGATTCGCATTTTTTCACGGATCACCAAGGGCAACTCTTCAAGGCGGGCCAATGGCGTGTGCGCCGGTCCAAAGTTGGCTTCGTGAAAAAACAGATCAGACTTGCACAGCCACTCGATGAGCGCCGGATCGTAAATCGTGTCGCACGAGTGACCAAAGGTGTGGTTTTGATATTTCAGCCGGAGTGCCGCCGTTGGAATATGGTGAACGGTGGGTCGAGTCTCGATCGTTAGTCCGCCAGGCAGAACAGTGGGTTGTCCCCACGGAATCACAGTGACCTCAGCATAGTCTTCCAAGGCCATCGGAACATAATTCTGTCCGTCGTACATGGTCCCTAACGATGCCTTGAGTCGCCCTTCCCACAAGACTTCGGCGACCTCGGGCGTGGTGAAGAGCGGGAGTCGCTTTTGGGTCACAAATTTGCGCCAAGCGAGCGTCATCTCAAGGCCATTCACGTGGTCGCCGTGAAGATGCGTCAGGAAGAGGCCATCCAGGTCGTCGACTCGCACGCCAAATCCCGCACTTTTCAGAGCTTTAAAGTACGAGTCAGGGCAGTCGACCGCCAACAGGGTCTCGGGCGTACGTACCAGGAAATTTGTCCCCCAGTGTTTTTCCGAAAACGCGTCTCCAACACCAATGACCAAGATTTCCATCATGCCCTCCAAGCCTTATGATTCGCCCTCTAGTTTGGCGAGCCGGTCTTCTAGTTTGCGCGACGCCTTTCTAAGCTCTTCAAGCTCTTTTTCGAGCCCCGCGAGTTTAGCGTCTTCAGGCGCTCGCAGCGCACTGACCGTGCGACTAATGGCCACGGACTCCTGATGCGAAAGGGTCGCAGCAAAGGCCTCGATTGCTGGAATCGCTGATACAACCTTGAGCGTTGCCAGGGCATCGGTCGCGGCCTGTTGAACCGACGTATGAGGGTCTCTCAGCGCTGCGATAAGATATTCCACAACACGTTCGCGGTCGCGCTTTTCCAAGAATTTCCCGAGCCGACCTAATGCTCGTAAAGCCGCGCCACGATTTCTGTGGGTGCTTTGGCCCCATTGAGCCAGGTCCATAAGGATATTGGCGGCCTCAGGGTTTCGTGTTTCGGCCAGTCCTTCGATGGCGCCGGCGGCTTCAATACCCGACCAACCTTTTCCGCGGGCGGCTTGTTCGAGTCGTTCGAGGGGAGCTTTTTCGCGATCCATTCCGACGCCCCACCACGCATTACGCGATGCCCAATAGGGCAGTCCGCTCGCAAGGCGTTCGTTGACTGCGTTACGCAGGGCGGCATTTTGGATTCCGCGCGCCCGAATAACCACGTGGTCGATGACCATCGGGTCTTGTTCTTCTTCGACAATATGGGCGAGTGCTTTGATGGCTTCCTCGGTCTTGGCCGACGCCAGCGCACTTGCAAATTGTTGCCTGGCCCCCCAAAAAGTTTCACGTTTCCAAGCGTCTAAAATCAAACGGATATTCTTGGCGGTCGGCTTCTTGGCAAGCTCGTGAGCCGCATGGATTCGCCCCAGCAGCGTTCCGGCTTCGAGCTCTCGGACCAGTTTTGGCTGGCCCGGATTGAAGTCGAGTTTGTGAAGCGTATGGCCTTCTGGGTCGACGCTAAGAAAGTCGGGTTCCTCTTGCATGGCGAGCACGACGCGTTGTTGCGCGCGATTGAGGCGAATAGTTGTCGAGTCGCGGTCTTCGCCGTGACCCCATCCGAACTCGAGGTTCATGTCGAATACGATACCCTTGCCGTCCTCGCCAACCTGCTTTTGTTCGATGTCGAGGGTGACATGCTTCTTGTCGGCATCCCACGTGTAGGTGACAGCCAGATTTGGGTATTCTGGGTTGTACATCCACTGGTCAAAAAACTTACCGAGTGGTTTGCCGGAGGCTTCTTCCAAGCATCGTCGAAAGTCGTCGGTTTCGACCACTTTGCCTACGTATCGCTTTAGGTACGCCCGAACCCCGGTGAAGAAACTGTCGTCGCCCAATTCGTGCCGAAGCGTGTGAAGTCGACAGGCCCCGCCGGGATACAAGTGGCGATCGTACATATCCCAAGAACTCTCGAATTTACGAGTGACCAAGGGGCGTTTGTACCGGTTATCGGCTTCGTCCAGATAGGCTTGGGCGTTGCGATAGAAGTCGTACGCCAACTCGTCGTCGCCTTTAGAATGTTCAAGCCAAAGGGATTCGGTGTAGGTCGCCCAGGACTCTTTAAGCCAGGCGTGGGCGTAGTCACGACACACGACCGCGTCGCCAAAATAACTGTGGGCCATCTCGTGGACGTTGATCTGATCGACAAGCCAGCTCCATTCTAGGGCGAGTGTTTTATCGAGGACAAAGATTTCGTCCCAGCTAACGAGCGAGATATTTTCCATAGCACCGCCGATCTCGGGCAAGGCAAACTGGAAATATTTCGGGAATGGGAAGGCCATATCGTACTTTTTGGTCATCCATGTGAGCATGTCCCGCGTACGCCCAAAAGAACGTTTCAGGTTTTCCGCTGAATGGTAGTGGGCGCCAAAATACGCGACCGGCAGACCTTCGAACTCTCCATCGTCGGCACGCGTAAAACGACCGATTGCAAAGCAAGTGATGTAGCTTGGGCATGGGAAATCCAGCGCCCAGTGCGCTGTTTTTGTGCCGTCATCATGGGTCTGTTCGCCCACCAGCCGGCCGTTAGCCAAGATCGTCAGGTCGGCATTGGCGCGTAGATGGAAGTCGAGTTTGACGCGAACATTGGGCAGGTCGATGCACGGATACCAGTGGCGCGCGCGCTCGGTCTCGTGGTCGGTCGCCGCCCAATAGCCGGCGTCGGGGTAACCTTCGCATGGTTTCGAGAAATACAGTCCGGATGTGGGTTCAACCACACGGTACGCCACCGAAACCTTACGTGACTCGCCCAGCGCAAAGGGTTTCTCCCACCGGATCTTGAGCTCTTTGCCGTCGTACTGTTGCGACATCGGCGCGCCAGCGGCGTCGTGCACCTGAACTTCGTCGAAATCAACGGCATTCAGCGTGATTTCTTGTGCGCCCTCGCGGCGAGCGATCACGGTCGTGGTGACGACTCCTGACACGGATTCGGTTTCAACATCAACCCGAAGTTCGATTGTATTATGAACGGGTTCAAGCGACAGGTCAGGTGGGTACTGGTTTTCGGTGAGTGGGCTTGCGAAGGCGTCGCCGCCTTTGCAGCGGCAACCGATATGATGATGTTCAACGACAGGCATGATGATTTCTCGGGAAAATATATGCCTGTTTGTAGCCCTGTCTGACGCGGATTAAAAGTCTAGGTCGACCTCAATATCAAAGACCACTTTTCGTTCGCGATTCAAAGTCGGGATATGGCCATCCAGATCGTTCCAAGGCAGCAGGACCGACTCTTGGAAGTTGTTTGAATTGGCCACGTAAATCGAGGTGGCATCCGAGCCGGTCGCCATCGAATCAAATTTCTGGCTGGTGGCGCTGGCGTCGACCTCGTTATGAATCGTGATAGCATCATCGCTGAATTGGAACGAGCGCCGGAAGATTACGTCAGTTCGGGGCTTCCCGGTGATCAATACCTTCTGGAGGATGCCGCGGACCACATTGGGTCCCAGCCGTCCGATGCTGATATTCATGCCTCGAAATGCCATCTGCTTGACGGGGCTTGGCAGGGGATAACGACGTTTGGACATCGAACCAAACGACGCGTATCGACCTTCATGAACGTCGACCTCGGTCACAAACGTGTCGTCGACCAGGTGGGATACCAAAGTATCGCCGTCTTCGGAGTGCAAAAGCAGGCCTGAGTCGCTGTAGAGCGGGCCGGATTCATCAAACACTTTGATGACGCCGCCCTTGGCCAACGACAGCACGGCATAATACTTCGGAGTCTTTTTCACGAAGATTTTAGCGTCCGAGAACCACTTTTCGAAAGGTTCGCGATTGTCTTCTAACAGGCCAAAACGCTCGTCGTTATGGTCGATCCAAGAATGCATCCAATCGTAGACGTAGTGAGCGCACATCCGGTTATCATCGTTGAAATATCGGCGCCTTTCTGGCAGCGAACGATGAAGGTAAGTGTCCGCGATTCGACCGGCATCCGGGTAAAACCGAGACATCACTTCGAACCCATGTGGGTAGAAATGGTAGGTGTTTCGACTGCCGTATTCGCCCGCGTAGGAACCGTCCGGGTGCATGAAGTACGTGGCGAAATCAACCGCTGACTTTAACGATTCGACAATGCGTGGGTCTTGAGATTTCTGCCAAAGTTTCGACAGAAACGCGATGGAACACGAGTGGTAGCCAGGATCTGCGCCTTCGTACTCCTGATACCAGCCCTCGTCATGCTGCCAAGACAGGGTCAACTCAAGGAACTCATCCGAGGCCGTTTTGTACTTCGGATTCCCAGTGATTAAATAGATGTTATACATCGCAAGCGCTGCAAACGCCTGATGATTGGCGAGTTGTCCGGTCTCGTTATGCGTGGACAACCAGTCGCCTCGAAGCGCAAAAAACGCCTCCATCTCGGGATCTTGAAGCTCGAGTTCAAGGTACGACTCGGTCATCGCGTAAGTCGAAAATACCAACGCCCCCAACGCTTTTTCAAAAGGAAAATAGTCGTCGCAGGTGCCGTCGGAATAGGACGCTTTGATCGAAAATCGAATCGAAGCAATCACTAACTCTTTGAGCCGTTCGACCTGATAATACGGGTTGTTCGGGAACTCGTATTTATAAGCCAAGGCGAGTGGCAAACAGAATTCCTGATTCATTCCGCATGGGAAATCGACGGTGCGGTAGTGCCAGAACTCGCGGTCAAAACACCCGTAGGTTTCTGAATACTTGTTCTTGTCGATCATCAAAATAATACGGGGCAGCATGCGCAGGGCTTCGTGCGCGTACCAATCCCGATGTCCGGGCTTGGGTTCCGGAAAACGCACCGGTGATTTGCGCGAGCTTTTGAAGCGAAGGGAATCCATAGGTGCAACCGTGTATATTAGGAATCAGACGTCAAAAATGGCGATATGATAGAAGCCCACCGGCGAGGTGCCGTCGATGCGTTGGAGCAGCGAAATTGCGGGGATGGGAGTTTTGTTGGGGACCACGCTTCCCTGCGCATCGTACGCTCGCAGGTTCAATCCAGCCTTCTTGCCCAGCCAACGCATGTAAAATGAATTGAACTTGAGCGAGCCCCATTCCTCGCGCTTAAGGATACCAAACGCCATCATCAGAGGATTTTGGACATTGGGTTCAATCAAGACTACATGCTTGCGAGCGACGCGCTTCATCTCGCGAACGGCGATGAGCGGATCTTCAAGGTGGTGCAGCAGATTCCCGCAAAAAACGACGTCGAAACTGTCGTCTTCAAAAGGCAAGTGTTCGGCATCGCCGACAACCTTTTGTTCCCATGGCAGCGGATTCATCTCGAGCATGTTTTTCGAGAAATCCAGGCTTGTCAGGTCGAAAGCAGAGTTGAAGGTATGGCTGAAATAGCCATTTCCTGCGCCGATCTCGAGCATAGCGAGCCGGTCTTTGCTCGGTAAATGCTCCAAAATATAATCGAGTTTGGGTTTCGCAAACGCCAACACGGCCGGGTGTTCCGGGCTGCGGCGTTTTTTGGCGGATTCCCAGAAGGTCTTTTGCTGTTCGTAATCGACAAAGGGCATATGAAACTCAGTACGGTTTTTGGGCGCCTACGGCCTGATTGACGAGCGAGAAGTTCAAGATTCCACGGCCTAACTATTTGAGTTTTGAAGGGGCCGCAAGGCTTTTCTGTTCCAGCCGATACGGCGGGAAGATGCGGCTTACAAAGAACTTATGGGTCAGGGTGGGCGGTAGGGCAATATAGTTCAAGACGATGTCGTCGTTTGGGTCACCTTCGTAGTCCACGATAAAGTAGCCCACAAAACGAATCGTGCGGTGATTTCGGTCCATTTGAATGCGTTGCGCGCTCGTCAATTTCCGGGAGGCAAAAACAAGGTAACGAGCCCCCTTGACGCTCCGCGCGCCAACTCTCATCAGGTCGCGATGCAGGTAGTATCGACCTTGAATCGTCATGTTCACGCTAGAATGGGCGGCGATTTTATCGGTGCGCCCGGAGTGTTCGTTGACCCATTTGGCCATCAGATATTCGTTAAAACGCGACTCGTAGGGCGGATTACGTTTGGGAGCGCGCTCGGCGCTGATATTGAACGTCCGTAAATGCAATGTTTCTGCGTTGGAATATACCCCACTCAAAAAGACCATGATGCCGACAGCGACTGCGACGGATTGCCCCCGAGGATCAAGCCAGTCGAAACCACGAGTGATTGCGAGCAAACCTAGTGTGGCGCACATGATCACGGCCGGCATGAAGAGCAATGAGTAAAATACGTGCACATACGCGGCGTTTTTAAACACCATGAAATAAATCAGAGGTCCGACGATAAATGTCACCGCAACGGGATGAATCCAAAATCGCTTTTGGCCGCTAGTGCGATGGATGATCTGCCAGATCAGGCCGATCGCGGCCAATGCCAGTAAAGACCATCCAAAGAAGTCGATAAACCGTCCCGAGGTGATGTCCCAAACCTGGTTCAGCGATGTGCCAGTGGCTCGGCGTTTTCCAAGGGTAGTCAGGCCCCCATTGCCCACGCCATTTAGCCAAAAGAACAATCCCAAGGCTGTGGTTGTTGTTGCAGCGCCTAGAGCGACGAAGGTTTTCTTGCGGCCTTCGAGAAGCAACGACAGGCCCATCGCCGCGGCGATAAAACAACCGCTCCAGTCGATACAAACTGCCAACACCATCAGCACCACGCCAATTTGGTCGTCGCGCCGGGTTTTTCGTGCAAAAAAGAAGAGCGCCAGCAGGCTGAAAAACAAGATCGGAACTTCGTAATTGATCAGCCGCCCATATTCCATCTGCATGGGAGTGAACACGAACAACCATGAGGCCGTTAAGCCAGCCAGCGGCGAAATGTTGCGACCCAGCGCATACCAAATCCAGTAACACCCGATGGCCATCAAAACCGGGACCAGCTGTGCTGCCCACTCGGATTGTCCAAAGAGCTCGAAGGTCAGGCCAGTGATGATGTTGACGGTGGGGGGGTGATTCCAGTGTATCGGGCCGACATCGAAGGCCTCGATGGGATACATGGCTTTGTGGGGCAGCAGCTTCGAGGCTATCCAACCGATATCTAGGTAGTTGCGTGCGATGATTCCCCGCATGGCTCCAGACCAGCCGACATGCCCAAGCAGAAACGGTCGAGCGATTTCATGCACGCTAAGCAGCGTGTGAAATGCGAAACCAAGCCAAAGCAGGAATCGATGGGTTCGGCTCACTCTGAGCTCTTCATCGAGACCCGAATCAGAAACGGAAGTCCGATGATTGTGAAGAGCCAAAGGCTGACTGCGCTGTAGCCGATGGTCGCGGCAAACACGGCTGCCTCGTTCACAGGGCCAAACGTATGCAAGAGCGCCACAAAAGCAGCGTCGCGTGTACCCATGCCACCGACGGTCAGTGGCAGCAATCCGACAAAGAGCGCCAGCGGCCAGGTCGCAAAAGTCGCCAGCACGGTTGCGTCCGAGCCAAACCCCTTCAGCAATGCCACGACCATAAAGACATTCAACAACCAGGTCAGCAGACTAAAAAAGTTCACCCAAACGAATACGATCGGCTTTTCGCGCAGGGTTTCAAACACAGTCACCAGTCGACCGATTTTGTCGGCTTTTTTCCGCAAAATCGGAAAGGTTCGGTAGCGTCCGCTCAGGACAAAAAATACGACCACGATCCACTCAGCTGCCAGAATTCCGAGCGCCGCCACGATACCGGGCCAGAAACCGATATATGCGCTCCCAAAGATGGCCAGTATGCAAAGGGATTGCACATCGATCATGCGTTCGACCAGCACTGCACCGGAGCCTTCGAGAGGCGGGCAAATATCGCGCAGGATGAAGGCGCGCGCCAGATCTCCTGCACGGCTTGGCGTGATCAAGGAGAGCGGTAAAGTGGCCAGAATCGACTCAGTGGCGCGCCATAGCGGGATCCGGTGGCCAAGCGCGTCATACACCACTTTGAGTCGGTAAGAGGCCGATAACACAGCGATGCACATGAGCGCGATCGCAACGCCCACCCAGCGCCAGTCGGCGTTTCGGAGGGTTTCCGCGAAGTCTTGGACGCCCGCAATCTGCGAGACCAAAACCCATACAACGAGTCCAGTGATCGCGAGCATGGGGAGAATACGCCAATCAAAGCGAAAAAACTGGGGTGTCTTGTTTTCCAACGTGGCCCCAAGAGGGAAGGAGGCAGCACGGTTACCGAAAAATGCGCGGCGTGCAAAAACAAAAAGGCGACATCCAATGGATGTCGCCTTAATGCGGAAAAAAGGACTCGAACCTTCACGGGAGTTACCCCACTAGATCCTTAGTCTAGCGCGTCTACCAA
>JBBKVQ010000231.1:0-8407 GCA_037968515.1 Bradymonadaceae bacterium | reverse complement strand
CGCTCACCGCTCACCGCTCACCGCTCACCGCTCACCGCTCACCGCTCACCGCTCACCGCTCACCGCTCACCGCTCACCGCTCACCGCTCACTGCTCACCGCTGACCGAAGTGTCTGGTTCAAAACCGCAAACGGGCCTAGGGTACGGGTTCGCTCGGTTTAAGGGAGAATGGCGTGAAAAAACGACTTTTAATGTTTGTGATGGCTATTTCTGCATGTGTTGCGGCGTGCGACGGATGCAAAAATGACGATGAAACGCTCGAAAGTGCTGACGCAAGTCAGCAGGCTCCCGACGCAGGCAGTGACGCAAGTGCCAGCCTTGAACCAGCGCTGACCCCTGAGTCCGTTGAGCCAGTGATCCGCGCAGTCCCATCTGACGAGGTCGTCCCAAGCTCGGTCGAGATCGAGTTTGCCCGGTCCGTGATCGTGGACGCACCCCATGTGGCGAGTGCGTATACGGTGGTGCGCGTGAACCCAGAAACTTCTGGAAAGGTCAGCTTCAAGTCGAATTCGACTTTGGTCTTCACCCCCGACGAGCCGTTCCTGCCTGGCCAATCCTACACCCTGATTGTCGAGTCGGTTGAATCAACCGAAGGCGCGTTGGTGCCCGCGAAACCTTGGGAAAAGACTTTCGCGACTCCTGCGTTTGGCTTTGTACGCCTGTCTGGCGCGGTGCTTGATCAAGCCACAGGCATGCTCTACGCCGACTTGGTTTTTTCGGCGAATGTTGACCCCAAAGAAATCGGTAAATACGCCGCGTGGACAGTCGATGGCACCAAGATCTCGTCGGCGACCTATGGACCCGGCTACGGTCCAAACGTCGTTCGGCTTGCCGCAAAGATTGGGAAATCCCCCAAGACCGGCACACTTGGGCTGACGCTGAAAGAAGGCGTCCCTCATTCGGCCGGCGTTCCAGCACCTGCAGCCAACGCAACCGCAAGCTTTAGAGCGGGCGCACCCGTGAACTTGCTGGCTGCGACTCGAAAAGAAGGCCCTACCGGCCACTATATCGAGCTCGTTTGTAATGACACTTCTGCTCCCGGTGGAACCCGTTGGTACTGGGATCGAACCAGCTACGAAGACTATCGCGTGTCCCGACGATGTTTGCCGACCGAAGACTCCTTCAAGACATCGGTTCATTTTTCACCCGAAGTGCCAAACCTGAAAGTGGGTTCGGGGCAGGGTGGATTCAACTTGATCGGCGATTTTTCACGCGGAACCTACACCCTCAGAATCGATGCAGGCATGACGACCGTTGATGGCGGAGTGCTCGGCACGACCTTCGAAAAAACCATCGTGGTTCCGACAAGGACGCCGTCTCTGAGCTTTGGGGACAAGGGCCGATACGTGCCCAAATCCAAGTGGAAATCTTTGCAACTGACCCACACCAACACCCCAGATGTCGAGGTCGAGGTTCGACATATTCCTCGCGATAACATCGTGTTTTGGTTGTCTGGAGATAACGAAGTTGCCGACCCACGCGTCTCGAATGTGGTCGCCCGTGAGACCGTCAAATTCGACTCCACCGTCGATGTCGCAAAAACTTCGACGTTGGATGTGGCTGCATTGCTCGGGAAAACAGCGCCCGGCGTCTACGAAGTCACCGTCAAGTCAGGGCCTGCCACGGACGTGGTGCGTCTGCTTGTGACCGACATGAACGTGGTCATAAAACGGTCGGAAAAAGCGCCGGGTTCGGAGTGGTCGCGTGAAGCGTTTGCTTGGGTCATGGACATGACCACCAATCAACCCGTGCGCGACGCTGCTGTCAGTATTATCCGCAAGAGCGGCCAGTCACTTGGGGCCTGCAAGACAGACAAAACCGGAGGGTGCCGAATCGATCTTCCTGAAAAGACCATCGATCCCAACGTCCCGTTTGCCATCTTGGTCACCCGCGGCGACGAGTTTACGTTCCTTGAGTACGACGACCTGAAGATTACACCTGATGATGCGCGGATTCATGGGCAGCCTTACCTTGCCGAAGCCGCCTATCTTGGCGCTTTTTGGGGAGACCGGGACCTTTACCGCCCCGGCGAAACCGCCCACGTGGTCGCGACCTTGCGCGAAGCCACATTTGAAGCGCCCGCTAACGCGTTGCCTGTCGAGGTCACGATTCGTGACCCTCGCTCGCAGGTGATTCGCAAAGAAGCCATGAAAACCAACGCTGCTGGGATGCTTTGGGTCGACCAGAAGCTCAACGATTTTGCGGCAACGGGCACCTACGTGACCGAGTTCAAGGTCGCAAAACGCTTGGTCGGTCGCTACGAATTTAAGGTCGAAGAGTTTGTCCCTGAGCGCATGACAGTCAAAGTGGAGTCTCCGCTCAAACACGCGCTTCTTGGTGATACGGCGGCCTTTGATGTGAAGGCCGAATACTTGTTTGGCGGCAGCGCTGAGGGCTCAAACGTCGAGCTCACATGCCGCGTGGTACCGGCACCGTTTAAGCCGAAATCGATGCTCGAATACACTTTTGGGCCCGCCACGACGTCAAAGTCTTCGATGGATCTTGGCGCCGCGTCGGCCATTTTGGACGAAGAAGGTTCAGCCAAAATCGCGTGCCCAGAGGTCTCAGCAGGTGTCGCGGTTTCGGGGCCTTCAGAACTGGTGGCTCAGGCCGCGGTTTTTGAAGCAGGAAGCGGTCGGACGACCGTTTCGGACGCGTCGATTCAGGTGCATCCCGCCCGCCATTATGTGGGTCTGAAATCCGGAAACACTGACGTCGAAGTCGGGAAAAAAGTCGTCGTAGAAGGCGTCGTCGTCGATTGGGACGGCGCAAAAGCCAGCGATGTTGCCAGCGTGGACGTTGAATTCCTTCGCCTTGAACGTGAGTACTGGTGGTATTCGGACGACACGGATGGCGCGAGTAATTGGGGACAAAATATCCGTCCCGTGGTCGAAAGCGCTAGTCCCCAGGCCGTTAAGAATGGTGCGTTCCGATTCGAATACACACCAACCGAACACGCTGCGGGTTATGTGATTCGTGTCACCGTAAAAGACAATAAGGGCTCTGCAACTACCGAGCTCCGATTCGACTCTTCGCGCGAGTATTCTTGGTACTACTGGAACGAATCCAACCGAGACGCTTCGTCGACACCCAAGCCGACTCGGCCAACCACGCTGGGGATGACCGTCCCGGAAACGATGGAAGCCGGCGCTGAGGCCAACGCTAAGTTCAAGATCCCTTTTAAGGGACGTTTGCTGACCACAATCGAAACCAATCGAGTGGAAATTTATGAATGGCATGACGTTGAGCCCGGCGATTTTTCTTGGAAATTCAAGGTCGAGGCGTTCACGCCAAACATCTACGTGAGCGGCTTATTGATTAAGGATCCGGGTCTCGATGGCGAAGGCAATTACACGCCCGACCGCGCCCTTGGAGTCGAATCGATTCGTATTCTGCCGTCCACCCACACGATGGACGTAACTCTGAAAGCGCCCGAAACAGTCGCCCCGCATGAAACGCTGAATATCGCGGTCAAAGTTGCAGGCGGCGAGCCCAACGCTTTTGTGACCGTGGCTGCAGTCGATGATGGCATCTTGCAGTTGACGCGATTCAAGACGCCAAACCTCGAAAAACAGCTTTTTGCTAAACGTGCTCTTGGTGTCGACACCTTCGAGACCATCGGATGGGCGCTTCGAATGAACACCGGCGGGCCTGGCGGGCGAACCGGCGGCGGTGACGACTACGATGAAGAAGACGGCGCCGAAAGTGGCCCCGGTCGCGCGATGGCAGTCAAGCCAGTCGCTTTGTGGTCGGGAGTGGTGCCGGTTTCTAAAGACGGGACAGCAAACGTTAAATTCGAGATCCCCACCTACCGAGGTTCGTTGCGCGTGATGGCAGTCGCCGTCAGTGGAAAACGAACGGGATCGGCTGAAGCACGCGTAGTTGTGCGGGATCCACTGGTTCTTCAGACCACTTTGCCTCGCTTCTTGACCGCGTCGGATACGGCGGAAATCCCGGTATTTGTGACGAATATGACGGGCAAGAAGGGGACTGTGACCGTGAAACTTGAGGTCGACGAGGTCTCCGAGCCCGGTCTTGGCGGGTTCCCTCGTGAGAGCGTGATTGCAATGGTGCAAAACGTCGATACCAAGACCTTGGATCTAGAAAACGGCAAGTCTGGCACCGTGGTGTTTAAGGTTTTGGCCTTACGGCAAGCGGGTGTCGCCAAGTTCAAGGTCACCGCATCCAGTGGCTCGATATCGTCGTGGGACGAAGGCATTGTACCCATGCGGCCCTCGGGCAGGCTTGAGCGGGAAGTCCAGCAGCTCGAGCTTTCGCAGGGGGAGACAAGCCTGACAAGCGCGCTCAGCGGCTGGGTTCCGACCAGCGAACGCTCAACGATTTGGGTGACTAGCACGCCTTATGGCAAGAGCTTTGACCACCTGAAATACCTGCTTCGTTATCCCTACGGTTGCATCGAACAGACCACCTCATCAACACGTCCTCTGCTCTATCTGTCGAAGTTCATCGCCTTGGTGGATCCGGTAACCGTCGCGAAAGCCGGCAACGTTGAGGCCATGGTCAAATCGGGAATCGACCGCGTGCTTTCGATGCAAACTGGCGATGGCGGGTTTGGCTATTGGCCCGGAGAATCGTCGTCCCCATGGGGCTCAGCCTACGCAACCCATATGTTGATCGACGCCAAAGAGCAGGGCTTCGATGTGCCAGAGCAACGTCTGCAAGATGCCGTGGCTTACCTTGAGACCACCATCGAAAACATCGCTGCGGGAAGGACTTCGGAGTGGCATAAGGACACCGAAGCCTACATGCATTTTGTGCTGGCACGTGCTGGGAAGCCCAAGAAGGCCCTTGCACTGCGATACGCGGAAGCACTCCAGAAGGACCCCAAAGGTGAAGAGGCGGAAAAAGCCTATCTTGTCTGGGCTGCCCTATGGTTGGCCGGCGATCGACGTTACGAAAAAAACCTGAAGAACGTCGATCTCTCGACATTTGAAAATGTCCGAGGCAACCGCTGGACCTATTATTCAGACGCGCGTCGACGCGGGCTGGTGTTGTCGATCTTCTTTGACCTCTTCAAAAACTCGCCAGAGGCCGAACCCTTGGCCCAAGCCATCGGGCGCCACTTGGCTGAAAAGACCTCGTCACACTATACGACTCAAGAGATCACTTGGGGTGTGACCGGACTGGGTAAGTGGATTCAGGGCAAAGCGTCCGCATTTGCGGTGCCTGAACTGACCGCTAACGGCAAAAAACTCGCGCCAGGGACTGTGCCCAAATCAGGCAATGACCGGACCTGGGCGCTGTACCGCGCAAGTGAATACGGCAGCTTGGATTTGAATCTTCCTAAGGTCGACGGGAAGGTCTACGCGATCATCAGCACCGAGGGCGTGCGCATGAACAGCAAGCCTCGCACAGGAGGCCAAGGCCTGCGGGTTTCGCGGACTTTCCGCAAACTTGATGGCACCGAGCTTGGCGTCGACGACCATCGGTTGGGAGACCTGATTTACACCGAGATCGTCTTGAAAAACGAATCCGGTCGCAAACTCTCGAACCTGGCCTTGGTCGACCGTTTTGCCGGTGGTTTTGAGGTCGAAAACCCGCGACTCAATCGCGGTCAAACGCCTGCTTGGGTAAACGCAGAAGACCTGTGGCCTGCGGAATTCATGAATATCCGAGACGATCGCATCGAGGTCTTTGGTGGACTGGATGCCGGTGAAGAAGTGCGTTTTGTGTACGCGGTTCGAGCCGTGACTTCGGGGCAATTTGTGGCCCCAGGGCCAAGCGTCGAAGGCATGTACGAGCCTGAAGTATGGGCGGCTGAAACTCCTTCTCGAATCAGTGTGCAGGGACCGTGGGCCGATTTCCTCTGATTCGCGCCTTTTTGGCCCGCCGGTCGGTCAAGCTTGTGGCCGTCGCGGCCGCCCTTGGCCTGCTGGCGTTCATCGCGGCGTTGGTGTGGGTGCCGCTGCCCAAAAGACTGACCACAGGCGACTCGGTCGTGGTGACTTGGCGCGACAACACTCCCGCTCATATCTTTCTTTCCAGCGATGATAAATGGCGAGTGCCCGTAGGGGCCGAAGGTGTCGCTCCGGCGTATATCGACGCGTTGCTTCAATTTGAAGACCAACGTTTCTATTCGCATCCGGGTGTCGACGTCTTGGCCATTTTTCGTGCTCTTCTGTCGAATATTGGGGCAGGGCGAAGGGTCAGCGGCGCTTCAACCCTCACGATGCAGGTGGTTCGCCTGCTGGAACCTCGCCCCCGAACCTTCACCAGCAAGGCTATCGAGGCGTTTCGTGCGGTGCAGCTCGAGTCCCGACTGTCGAAAACAGAAATCCTGAATCAATATATTAGGTTGGCTCCCTTCGGGAAAAATATCGAAGGGGTCGAGGCCGCGTGCTGGGCGTATTTTGGGCATTCAGCGAGCGTTTTGACCGCAGATGAAATCGCCGTGTTATTGGCGGTGCCTCAAAGCCCGGCGGCGCGTTACCCCCGGCCCGAAAACCAGACCAATCTGCGCGTAGCACGTGACCGAATCGCTCGCCGCCTGCTCGAAGAAGGGCTACTCCCAAGAGGGGTCGACGACGGCGCCATTGGCCCAAACGAGGTCCTCGAGCAGATTCTATCTGCCAAAGTCCCGACCGAGCTGCGGCCTTTTCCGCGCGATATACCTCATGTCGCGTTTTGGTCGCTTTCTAAATTCCCCGACCAGATTCGAATCCAAACCACGTTGGACAAAGGTGTCCAGCAGACGGTCGAAGAATTGGTGTTGCGCCGTCGCCAGGAAGCTCAGCGTGTAGGCGTGAACAATACCGCCGTTGTGGTGATCGAGTCCAAGACCGTTCAGGTGCGGGCGCTGGTGGGTGGTTTTGCCTTTGATGATTCTCCAGGAGCACAGATCGCAGGCTTTGATGTCCCCCGATCCCCGGGTTCCTTGCTGAAGCCGTTTATCGTCGCGTCGGCAATCGACGCGGGAATCGCGCTGCCGCGTTATCTGGTCTCGGATGTTCCGTTTCAGTCGGGAAACTACGCTCCACAAAACTACGACGGGAAGTTCACCGGGTTGGTCCGGCTGGACGACGCCCTGGTTCGATCGCTGAACATCCCATTTGTCGAGCTCTTGCGGGACGTCGGCGTCGAGAATTTTGTGGGGACATTGATGGCCATGGGCGCCGAACACATTGTGTCGACGCCTGGTTGGTACGGCCTGACGGCCGCTGTAGGGGGCGTCGAACTGACTCCGCTCGAAGTCGCAGCGATGTATGCCACGCTGGCTCGTGGCGGCCAATCTAGGCCGGCTCAGGTCTTTGAGGGTGAGGGAGTAGACCTCAAGATCTACTCGCCGGGAGCCTCTTGGACGGTGACTTCAGTTTTGCAGGCTAGGGAACGTCCGGATTTTGCCGCGCGCAGATTGGTAAACCCCTACGGCCGTCGGGTTTTCTGGAAAACCGGCACCAGTTTTGGAAATCTCGATGCATGGGCAGTCGGGGGCGGAGAATCATTGACTGTCGCCGTCTGGATGGGCAATCAAGACCGGACCTCGAGCTCGGCGCTGGTCGGTTCCGAGCGTTGTGGACCCCTGCTGTTCGATATTTTGGAGGCCACCGAGCATAAGGGCGAAACGAAGACTCGGCCTGAAGATCTTGTGGAAGTCGAGGTCTGTTCTTACTCGGGGCATATCGCCACCGAAGCCTGCGACAACCGCGTGAACACTTGGGCACTGCGCTCCAAGGTGCCGTCGTCTCCTTGCCCCTACCATGTCCGCGCCGACGTGGATGACGAGACTGGCCTAGTTTTGACCCCCGAATGTCGTGCCGACCGGTCCTACACCACCCAGAATTTTGTGCAGTGGCCCGCGTCCGTCCGCCGCTACCTCGAGGACCGAAACCGCTCGGGTCGCGAACGGCCGAGCTACGCTCCGGGATGCAGGCCCAAGTCGTCATCTGAGCCGCCCAGGATCTTGTATCCTCCACCTGGTCGCACCTTGGTATTGGTTCCGGGACTTGCCGAAGATGAGCAGCAGCAGCCCCTCGAGGCCGACTCGTCGGACTCCACGATGATGCTGAATTGGTACGTTGACGGGGTGCATGTGGGCTCGGCAAGCGCAGGCAATAGGCTCTGGTGGACTCCCTCGATTGGAATCCATGATGTCGTCGTCATGGACGAGCTTGGTCGGACGGTCCGACGGACCGTTCAAGTCCGTTAAATTATTCAGACCAATTTCATCGAGTTGACGAACAGCCCGACGTTTCGCATCTTTGAGGCGCTTGACTCGGTCTGAGCAAGAGGGGTAAGTGACGTTGAACGTTCGTGCTTACGGGGATTTACATTGTCGCGAGATATCAAAATACTGATCGTCGATGACGATCGAGACATCTGCGATTACATGGAACTTCTCCTTTCGCAGAACGGTTACGAAGTTCAGTCGCTGACCCAGCCCGAACTC